>CAYTRQ010000114.1:0-13961 GCA_964440025.1 uncultured Polyangiaceae bacterium
CTACGTGTACTTTGACGGCAACAGTTTTGAAGGGGGCTTCACAGGTGGACCGCTTCCCTATGGATACTCCATCGACTCAGATCCGGGGATTGAATACGATCACGAGCACGACGTTCTGACGGTGTACTTCCGCGAAGGGAATCAAATCCTCCAGGCATCGTTCGTCAACCCCGGGTACATTCCCTGGTATCCGTTCCAGGCCATCAATCCCGACAACACACATGCTGTCATCCTTGGCGCTCCACACGCCGTCTGGGGAGGCGGAATCGAAGGAAAACGCACGATGGTCGTCCGAGGGTACGACGACCACACCTCTGGGGACATCTACGCTGGCTTGCTCATCAACGAAGAAAGAAGAAGCCCTCCTCCCCCCCTGCCTTGAGCCTCTTGCAGTGGGCTCTCCGGCGTTGCGCCGAGGCATCTCGCACCCGTTTCGGAAACGACGTCGGGTTTCGCCAGAGCCACGCTTTAATAACTGCCCACGCTCCCATGGCTGGGAGCGTGGGCTCGAGGCGTTCAACTCGCTGCGCTTCTCCCCCAACTGACGCAACAAATCGCTTGGCAGAACAGCGGCAAGAGAGCCAAGGGAGCGAGCTAAAAACTCCATGGGGCAGCGCTACCATGGATGCCCTTGGAGCATCATTTCTGCGGGATCCGTCTTCAGCTTGCTTCAGTAACCAGGGCAAGCAACGCTTGATGTGGTGCGTCCCTTGAAACCGCTTTCTTCCCTTACAGCTCCACGATGGTGGGCTCCTTCCCTGCTCGCAGGAGCGCTTTGTCTAGGAATGGTCAACTGCGGCAGGTCCTTCGAGAACTTTCCCGACGAGCAGTCCTCGATGGGCGAAACCGATGGACTTGGAGGAAGCGCTCCTAACGAGCTGGTGGAGGGCCCCCACGCTGTGCCGCGGTTCCGTCGCCTCACACACCATCAGTGGGAGAAAACGGTCAAGGATCTTCTTCGCCTCCCCGAAGAGTCAGGGCTTTCTGCAACGTTCAGGGAAGATCCTCGTCAGGGAGGTTACCTTTTCGGGGGAGCTGCAGACACCCTCGAGGTGGATCAGGTTCTCTGGAGAAACTACCAAGTCGCAGCGCAGCAGCTGGCGGCCGACTTCGCGGCCGATGAAGAAAATGTGCTGAAGTTTCTACCGCCAGACGCCGACGAGCTGGGCGCTGAGGACAAAGCAAACTTGTTCATCCGTCGCTTCGGAAGCCGCGCCTACCGTCGGCCTTTGTCCGCTGAGCATCGCGAGCGCTACCGAGAGATCTACGAGGTGGGGACCGGGGCGTATTCGGATCAGCCGGGTTTTCTGGGCGGCATCCGACTCCTGGTCGAAACCTTCCTCCAGTCCCCCAATTTCCTCTACCGAGTGGAGCAAAGCTCGCAACGTGACGGCAACATCATCCCTTTGAACCCATGGGAGCGGGCCAGTCGGCTCAGCTATTTCCTCTGGGGAACCATGCCAGACAACCGGCTACGTTCCGCCGCACGGAACGGCGAACTCGACGATGAGAAAGGAGTGCGTGCTCAGGCCAAGAGGATGGTCGCGCACAAGAAGGCCGCCGACGTCTTGGTCAACTTCTTCGAGCAGGTACTCGAAGTCGAACGGTACGAATCGATTGATCCCTCACCAGATGCTTTCCCGGACGCTCCGGAAGGCTTGGCCGAGTCGGCAAAGACGGAAACGCAAATGTTCATCCGCAATGTGGTCCACCAAGAAGCTAGCAGTCTACGCGACCTTCTGACTTCTACGACCACCTACGTAGATGCTAACTTGGCGGACATCTATGGGTTGGAGGGAGACTTCGATGTGAAGTTTCAGGAGGTCGAACTCGATTTCCAGCGGCGGCGCGGCATCCTCACCCAAGTAGGATTTTTGGCGTCCCACGCGACCAGCCGCGATCCCGATCCCATTCACCGGGGGGTGTTCGTCGCGCGGCGGGTCAACTGCATGAACGTCGCCGCGCCCCCCGACAACGTACCGCCCCTTCCCAACAATCCGGAGGGGCTTTCCAACCGACAACTCGTTGAAGCTCACACAGAAGCCGAGGGCAGCTCTTGCCGCAACTGCCACGCGACGATCATCAATCCCTACGGCTTTGCCTTCGAGAACTACGACGCCACTGGCGCCTACCGCACACAGGATGGCGAGCACCCCGTAGACGCTCGGGTCGAGGCTTATGTCGGTCAAGAGCCGGTGGAGGTCCAAGATGCCCTCGAACTTTCCGAGCGGATGGCGGAAAGTCGAGCGGTTCACGAGTGCTTCGCGGGCCACCTGCTCTCTTTCGCAATGGGGCGCAACCCATCGGCCTCGCATGATGATGATGTCATCGAGAAACTCGCGGATGCATCGCTGACCCAAGCAGTTCCCTTCCGCGATCTCATGGTGGAACTGGCAGTCACTGTGGCGTTCCTGAATCGCCCCCTCGTCTCGCAGGAGGACAACTCTCCATGATGAATAGAGAAAAGCATTCCCCAACAACTCCAGCACGTGGCCCTCGCGCTGTGAGCCGGCGGGTCATCCTCGGTGGGCTGGGTGGAGCCACGCTGGCCCTGCCTCTCTTGGAAGGCACCGGTGAACGCTCGGCCCAGGCACAAGACGATGAGGTCGATTCCTTTGCCATCTTCCTGCGTCAAGCCAACGGGGTAGCGGCCGAACGGACGACGGTGGAGATCGGCGCAGAGCCGGAACGATTCTGGCCCCGGGAAGTCGGCGAGCTGACGCCAGCCAATGTCAGCGGCCGCGCCCTCGACGAATTGGGCGACTTTTTGCCCCGCGTCCTTGCCATCAAGAACGTGAACATGGCCGAGTTTCCCTATGACGACGGCCACGCCCGCGGCGCGCTACAAGGCCTGACCGCACGGGGACCATCTACTCCTCACCTGGGAGGAAGTTCGGAAGCCGATGGCGAGTCGCTCGATCATCGGATTGGCCGCGAGCTCAATCCGGAGGGCCGCGACTCCTTGTTCCTCTACGCAGGCAAGTCGGGCGGCTGGCTGGGTGGGCCGTGCATTTCTTACCGAGGCTCGAACAATCGACGCAGCGCCCTTCGTGATCCGTGGAGCGCTTACCAGACAATGATCGGTTCCGCCGCAGGTCTGAGCGCAGAGGCGATCGATGAACTTACGGTTCGTCACCGCAGCGTCAATGACCTGGTTCGAGAAGAACTTGCCACATTTCTCAGCAGAACGGATCTGAGCCAGCGCGATCGCCAGCGCCTCGATTTGCACCTGACGAGCGTCCGGGAGCTGGAAGGGACCCTCAGCTGCCAAATGATCGAAGCGCGGGAAACGAGCCTGGAAGAAAAGGGCCAAGACTTCGGCAGCACAGACGGCGACCTCGTTCTCAAAACAGCAAGAGCGCATTTGGACGTGGCAGTCCTCGCCGTAGCCTGCGGTTTTACCCGCTCTGTCGCGCTTCAGATCGGTAGCGGCAATGACGGACTAACTCGCTACCGTGACAGAAATGGAGTCCAGATGGAAAACTTCCATTATGTATCTCATCGTCGTTATAGCGACGACGCCGAAGGGACCATCATCGCCGGATCGGACGAGTTACATCATCAGGTGGACCGCCAATTCGCCCAGACGTACCGCTATCTCCTGGGAAAGCTCGACGTGTATCGCTTCGGGGAAAAGAGCCTGCTCGATTATGGGGTAGCTGTTTGGTACAATGATCTCGGAGATGGACCAGCGCATTCTCCCAACTCGGCGCCGGTCATTATCGGTGGTAGTTGCGGTGGCTATTTCAAGCAGGGACAGCTGATCGATCTGGATGAGGGCGGCTGGAATGGTCCACGCAATCACGCTCGGGTGCTCAATACCATCGCCAGCGCGGTCGGGTGTCGGACTCCGGGCAAAGACGTGTGCGACGATTTCGGCGACGAGAGTCTCGACCGCACTCCGCACCCTGACCTCATGACGTAGCCACCCTCAACTCAACGTCATACAGTTGGCTCTGCCAGATGGCATGCGGTACGTATCATAGCCATACGACCGTTTCCTCAGCGGTGCCCGGCGCTAACACTTCATCCGGAATCGAGACAATTTCTTGAGCTTCACCATCGAGGAGAGTCCCCGCGCCGGGAGCGTCGGCCGTGCCCCTTCCACGACTCGATTCGATGCGCCCCGTTGTTCGCGGGCAGCACCGGCACGGGAGCCCTTTCGGGGTGGATGCGTCTACAACGAAAGTGCCATCAGACGAATGTCCTGATAACAACCGTCAATCAAACGGACCCGTCGCCGAATTCCCTCTGTTTCAAATCCCTCGTGCTGATAAAGACGTATGGCCGCCTCGTTATCGTCGTAGACCTCCAAGGCCACCCGTTCGAGGCCAGAGTCGCGGGCGGCCCGGAGGGCGGTGCGTAGCAGCTCACGCCCCAATCCCCGGCCCCGCCATGGCGCCAACACCCCCATGCCCAGATACCCAACATGCCGGAATGGGGCTGCCTGCGGCGGCACAACGTCGATCCAACCGACCAGGCGCTCGCCCTCCGTCGCCACGAAATGCGGGCAACCTCGCGACAGAGTGTCCTCGACGAACCCGCGGGTTTGTTCAACCGAAAAACCATCGACGGAAGCGAGCCAACGGCGTTCCGCGCAAACGTCGTTGATCATCTGATTGAGGGACGGAACATCCGACAACTTGACGGGGCGAATCTCGATCACGGGTTACTCCAAGCCATTTCCTGCCAAGCCATGCCGGCCAGTCCCGACCTCGGATTTGCCGACTCCCGTACGGAGACCACCGCACATCCCAGTGAAGTCGCTGGTGACGGGGGTCCCCATTTTCCGGCCTCTTCGGCTTGCGTCAACATGCCGCTCGAGCTGACCAGAAGGGCGCTGCACGAAGCCGGGTTCCCCCCTCGAGGAGGGCGGAACGACGGAATCGAAGCGAGGTGCAGGATGACAGATTCCGAGAAGCTAAGGGGGGAAAGGGGCGCTACTCGAAAATGACATGTTCCGACTTTTATCTTCGCTTCTCGGCTATCTCGTTTTCATTTCGGCCCTTGGGGCCTGCTCCTCGAACCCCGATCTTGAGCGCCCCACAGGGGGCGCCGGCGGGGCCACGGAGGGCACTGGCGCGCAACCATCCCAGCCAGGCGACGCGACAGGGGGGAAGTCCGGAAACGGCACGAGCGGGGGCTCGGGTGGCACGGCCGGCGGGTCGAGCTCGGATGGAGGAGCTTCTAGCTCCGGTGGAGTCGCCACAGGGGGCACTGTCAACGGAGGAGGCGTCGGCTCCGGCGGAATTGCCGGGAGCGGAGGCGACTCGACAACCGAGACAGGAGGCAGCTCCTCAGCGGCACCCACAGCGAGCCAAGCCGCCGCGGCAATGGGGCGCGGCGTGAACCTGGGACAGATGTTCGAAAGCACGCAACATCCGCGGACCCTAGCTGCTGCCAGCGCCAAGATCGACGCCTACTACGCACGAGGATTCCGCAATGTCCGCATCCCCGTCACCTGGACCGAGCCGGTCGGAGGAGATCTGTTGGTGAACGACCCGTTGGTCGGTGAGGTGATCCGATCCCACGAGCGACTGCAGACCATCGAGTCCGTGATCGACTACGCCCTTTCGAAGCCGGACCTTTATGTCGTCATTAATGCTCATCATGAGGTAGCGCTCAAAACCGAGAGTCGCGCTTCGGTGCTCGAGCAACTCTGGGAAGATCTGGCCGATATCTTCCGTGACAAGGACCACAGACTGATGTTCGAAATTCTGAACGAGCCACACAAGGAAGACACGGACCCCATGCCGGCCGCCGATCTGCGAAATATGACTGGTCTCGCCTACGACAAGATTCGGCAGGTGGATTCGGAGCGCATCGTGATCATCGGGGGCAATCAATGGTTCGGTGCGCACGAAGTCCCCGCCGTCTGGACGAGCCTCGACGAAGTGGGCGGTGGAAACGATCCCTACGTGATGGCGACATTTCACCACTACGATCCGTGGACGTTCTGTGGTGACGACCAAGGGACCTACGACGACGAGTGGACAGAAGCCAATCAGTCTGAACCGATGGAGGAAATGGCCAATTGGGCCGACACCGTGGGGGGCGGGATACCCGTGTACATCGGGGAATGGGGCGTGGGATGGGGGAGCCGCTATGACACGATGACCTGCAACAACATCCGTCAATGGTACACGACGTTCGACAGTGTGCATGCTCAGGCCCACGACCAACCCACCGCGGTATGGGACGATGGTGGTTGGTTCATGATCTTCGATCACTCGACCAACGAATACGACAACAATCTCATCGACTGCATCGAAGGGAGCTGCAGTTGGGATGGGACAGAACGCTTCAATTCGGGCTGCTTGTGAGCGATGCCGGCCTCAGCGGGCAAGGGTCACTGTGTCCCCAGCGTCCTTTGCGCGTCCATTTCTTCGTTCCGCAAAAGCCAGTTCAAATGAGCTGCCGGCGGCTTTCCGCAAACCTGACGGAAGACACGATGAAACTGAGCGTAGCTGCCGAAACCCGCCCGCAGAGCCGCGCGAAGAAGATTTCGTTCGTCACCATTGTAGTTTCTGATGAGGTGCTGCACGCGTGCAAAATTCCGATACTGCAGAGGACTGATTCCCACTTGATCGGCAAACAAATGCGCGAGTCGACTGGCACTGAGCCCCGACTGTCGAGCCAATCCCGCAATATCCAGCTCTCGAGCTACCGAACGTTCGCAAACCCGCTTGGCCCGAGCGACCGCAGAATGCAAAGCCTTCGGCTGCCTGGCATTCTCGTCTTCTTGGAACGACAGAAGGGACTGCCAAAGACCGGCCTGAATGCGGGCAGCTTCACCCGCCGGTGGTCGAAGCCAAAGGCGTCTCGTTTCCGCAACGAAGCCCTTTCGCCAGTCCGGAGCTGCGGAAAAAGCGCGAGCCTCGTTCAACCACTCAAGGGGCGGGGCTCCATTGAGCTCGAACACCCAGAGAGTCAGATCTTCAGACGAGCGAATCAGCTCATGATCGATCCCTGCAGGTAAGACAATGAGCTGTCCCTGAACGCCTTCCAAATCGGAGGCTCGCCCCTGAACTCGATACGCCAAGGAGCCCGACATCACCAAGTTCAGCTCTGCGCAGTCGTGGGAGTGAGGAGGCAAGAGCGTAGAGAGTGCCGAACTGAACCACACCCCCCACTGCGCTTCGGAGCAGGCTGCATTGTCCGCAGGCATCGCTTGAATCTGCTGGATCGCACTCATCTTTCTACCGCTCTCCAACAACGACTGATGTTCGACTGTCGCCTCGCCGCGACCGGAGCGCCCGCATCGCGAGCATCAACAAACCTGCCACGAGCCAGCTCCATCTCAAAGCGCCTCCGGGGCTCAAACCCACCGTGCAGCCCCCCTTTCCTGCCTCGTAGTTCTCCCCGCCTGCTCCGGTCGACGAGACACTGCCAGTCCCGGACGGAAGCCCCCCGCCACCTGCTGCCCCATTCGGTCGGCCCCCGGCGGAGCCAGAGAGCTCTCCTCCTGTACCGCCCGCCACCACGTGACCGCCGGCCCCCAGACGGACGCCGCCACTACCCCCACCACTTCGACCTCCGCCGGGATGGGATCCGCCTGCCGCGGTGGCTCCCCCTGTCGCGGTCCCGCCGCCAACACCCCCCGTTCCCGAAGCTCCGCCCGATCCATCCAGCAACGGATCTCGGGGCACGAATTGCCAAAAGTCGAGGTTGAAGAGCGAGCCTCCCCCGCCGGAAAAAACGAGGAACAGGTCGTGAACGTCCTCTACCTCGCCAACATCACAGCTCACAGTCTCCCAATCCTGCCATCCTCCCGTCGAGGGAACCGAACAGGCGCCGAGCAACATCCCGTCAACCTCATCGACGCGCAGTTCGATCTCGCCCCCCGAGCTCCCGGAGGCAACGCTCGCTTCGAACAAAAGGGGGCCGGTTCTAAAATTCACGGACTCCACCTTGATCGAGTCGCCGTCCTCGATCTGGGTCACGTTGCGCCCGCCCTCTGAACAGTCTTCGACCTCGATCCCCGAGCCCCACGCCATCGTTTCGCCTTCAACGCGTGAATACGGATCGAGAGGATCGACCGATTGGGTCACTCCCTCGCTGGTTTTCGCAATGGTGGGAATGCTCCCATCCGCATCGTAGGCGAACTCTTCGACGGCAACCGACCGCTTGAAACCACCGCCCCCGGGTAATTCCTGGGTATGATAAAAGAAGTAGGAGTGGCCTTTGAAATCGATGACCGCCGGGTGATTGGTGAAAGCGTGGCCGCTTTCATTGGACATGATTTCGCCCCCGTAGGTCCAAGGACCCATGGGACCCGGACTCGTCGAATAGGCAATGTGTTCGGGCAGCTCCCCCGTAGGATACACCAGGTAGTAGAGCCCGTTGCGCTTGTAGAACCAGGGGCCTTCTTCGTAGCCCGTGGGTCGATCCTCTGTGGGGCCACCACGGCGCTGTCCAAAGCTCTGGACCGTCATGGGAACTTCTTGGATACCCCCACTGTAGGAGATCATGTCTTCGTTCAGTTCGACGTACCAAAGCTTCGGGTTGCCGAAGTAAAGATAGGCTTGCCCATCGTCATCGATGAAAACAGTCGGATCGATGTACCTGTAGTCGGTGAGGAGAGGCGCACCGATGGCATCCTCGAAGGGACCTTGTGGGCTATCGGCCACCGCAACACCAATCTTGTCGTTCACGGGCACGTAGAAGTAGTATTTTCCGTTGCGCTGCACGCAGTGCGGCGCCCAAGACTTGTTTGCCTCCGCCCACGAGAAGGTCTCCCAACTGAGGGGGATGCCATGATCAGTCCAGTTGACCATGTCCTTCGACGAGAACACGAACCAATCGTTCATGGTGAAAAAGTCGTCGATGGTCACGTCCTCATCGTGGCTCGTGCACAGATAGACCGTGTCGTCGTCGACCATGGGTGCAGGATCGGCCGTGTAAACGTGCTGCACGATCGGATTGTCGGCGTAAGCTGGCGAAGTCGTCGCTGCTAAGGCAAAAGCAAGGACAGCGCCTGCGACGACTTGACGCGAAATGACGGGGCGACACATAGGCTGTGGAAACAAGAAGGTGCCCGTGTGTCCTCGATCCTCGAGGGCCCGGACACTGAAGGTAGAGTTTTCTAGCCTAGTTCGCGGCGCGAAATGGCCGCTTCGTCGCCCGCCCCTTCGGGGCGAGGGCGGGCGACTCCGCTTTTTGCCCATTTTTTGCCGTCGAACGCTTTGTTGCTTGTTGGTTCGCATCCTTTTGTGGATGCGAACTAGCCTACGCTCGCCCACGCGGATGGGGAGGGGCAGTATTCCTCCTCCTTTTTCTAAAAAATTGCACTGGGAGCGCAATTCTTCTTGGCCCTCGAGCTCGGTCCTCGTACGCTCCGGCGTCTTCGCCGCTCAAACAGTGATCATTGAAAAGCGCCCTCGAGGAGTCATGAAGACAGCGGAGGTCGTGCTTGCTCGTTGATTGGATCATAGGCGCGGGCGTTGGCTTCGCCATCGCCATCGCTGGCTTCTTCACTGGATTGGACCGGGAACGCAGCTTCTCTGCGACGCTGCTCATCGTCATTGCCACGTACTACATGTTGTTCGCGGCCGTGGAGGAACAACCGAGCCGCCTGTTCCTGGAAGGTTTGGTGGCGCTCCCCTTCATGACTTTAGCCGTGCTCGGGCAGCGGCGCTGGCCGCAGTTGATCGGGGGGGGCCTCGTGGCCCACGCCCTATTCGACGTGGTTCACGGGAGCCTTTTTGCAAACGAGGTCGCGCCTTCTTGGTGGCCAGGGTTTTGCGCCGCCATCGATCTGGTCTTGGGGCTCTGGTTCATCACCCGATACCGACGTTGTTCTGCAGAATGAATCACGGGGGAACCGTAAGAATTTCTGCCCCGTCGTCCACGACCAAGACCGTGTGTTCATACTGGGCGGACAGCGATCCATCGCGAGTCACCACGGTCCAGCCATCGTCCAACTGCAGGACCTCGGGACCGCCACCGTTGATCACGGGTTCGATGGTCAAGGCCATGAGGATGTCACCGTCTGCCAGAATCTCGTTCTCTCTGGGGATGCCGTGACACACGATGTCGTTGCGACTGGCACTTCTGCATGTCGGCGAAGAGCTCGAACTGTCTTTTTAAGGCATGAGATGGCGTTTTATGGCATTGGCTGTCGAGAATTGATCTCAACCAAGAAGAGCCCCGTCGCTCCCAGAAAAGGAGTTTTCGCTTCCTTACCTCGTAGGAGCACCACCAGCCGTTCCGGCCGCGTCCTTCTTTTTTGCTTCGAGGCAATCTGGACAATCACCAATGAGTTGAAGTTGAGAGTCGGCTAGGGACGGATGCCATCGCTCCTCGACGCTTCCGGCCAGCTTCGCCTCCGGAAGACACTCGACGCCGCCACAGGTTCGGCAGGCAAAGTGAGGATGGACATGAGGGTCATCATCACTGCGTGCTTCATAGCGGGTGATCCCTCCCAGCTGGCCTGCGACCCGCGCCAACTTGGCTTCGACGAGCTTGAGCAGGTTTCGATAAAGAGTCGCTTGGTCCCAGTCATCGGAACCCGCCACTTCGATCACCTCGGAATGCGATAGCGGCTTCCGCGAGGCTGTCAGGATTCTGAGCACGGCAACCCGAGGTGCCGTGGCGCGCAAACCAGCTGCATGAATCAGACGTTTAGCCTCTTGGCGGGAAATTTCGGGCATCTGGAGCTCAGAGCCTAGCGCAAATACTTGCAACTACAAGTCGCACCCATCGACGCGGGCCTCGAGGCTCTGATTGATTCTCATCGTCCGGTGCAGCCGCCGAGCCTCCGCCCTGGGTCAGCAGCGGCCGAACCAACCGGCTTCGGCCACGGGCGCGGTTCAGCGACGTGCTGGAACTGGCTGCAAGCGCGAGAGGTATTCTTTCATTTCGCGCTCCAGCCGAGCCCTCAGCTCCTCGTTCTCCGAGAGGTCCTTTTTCTCTGCCAGATCTGCTTCGAGGTCATAGAGACCTATGGTACGACCGCTGGTCGTGATGAGTTTATAACGGCCTGAGATAAACGCTTTCCTCTCTTGGTTGTGAGGCCCTTGCGGCATATCGACCAGTACGGGCCTTTCTTCGGGCTCCTCTCCTTCCGCAAGTGCGATATCGTTGAGCAATGATTCGCCTCGAATGAAGTCGTCTTCACCCGCTACTTCTACTTCCAGAATGTCGAGAATGGTTGGAGCAACGTCAATGAGACTTCTGGCCTTCTCGATACGGCGCGGTGGCGCGCCGGGAACGTGAACGATTAGAGGAACGCGGACCAGTTCTTCCCACACCTCGAAGCCGTGACGAATCATTCCGTGCTCCCCAAAAGCCTCGCCATGGTCGCTCGTGACAATGACGACCGTTCGATCGCTGAATGGGCGTTTCTCCAAGGCCGTCAGCACTCGGCCAACCTGCTCGTCAACGAACGCAACTTCACTGTCATAGCGCTCCCGCGGTTCATCGCCGAAGTCGAAGTCCTCATGGCGCACGTACTCGCTGTGAGGGTCGACCCAATGCGCCCAGAAAAAGAACCTTCCCTCGTAGTCGTCGAGTTTTTCAAGCTCGCGAATCGCGACCGTGGCCAGCTTGTCCCCAGTGACACTCCGATCCCCCTTGATCTTGACCATCTCGGGAGCAGCAGAATGATCCAAGATATCGAACCCGCGTTCGAAACCATAACCTTCGAAGTAGAAATACCAATAGGCTTGCAAGCTAATGGTTCTGTGTCCGGCATCCTGAATGCGCTCCTGGATAAACGGCACCGCATTCGAAAAACGATCGAAATGCTCGAACGTCCGCTGCGTTTCGGAGGGATAGCGCCCAATAAGCATGGGGCCGAGGCTTTTGCTCGTGTAAGAAGCCAGCGCGTACGCTCGCTCATAGACTGTGGACTTTTGAGCCAGCACATCCAGATGAGGAGAAAGCTCCGGCGCGGACTCGGGCCTCATGTACCCCAAATCGTAGCGAAGCGTATCCACGGTCAAAAGCACGACCGAAGCCTTTTCTGGAAGCTCGAAATCGGACTCCGGCTCTGCATCAGGCTTTTCAACCTCGAGCGGAGGAGGAGCTTTTGCATCCTCTCCGGAACAATCCTCGTCGATACCGTTTTCGGGTTGATCCACTGCACCCGGACGAATGGACGGATCCCGGTCATTGCAGTCTCCCCCACCAAATAGTGGTGAAGCACCATCACCGTCCATGTCAGTCACCTGGGAAAGAAGTGCCAGTTGCGCCGTTGTCAGACCCCCCGCTCGCTCAACCTGCACGGCCTTCCTGGGAGACATACCGGCTGCCGACACGGCTCCAACGCCGTAGAACCCCAAAAGACCTACACAGGCTACGGCCGGCAGCACCGTGCTTCTCCTCCCTCGCAACAAAAGACTCATACCGATGGCGATACCCAGGATGATCGTTCCCGCAACCACCGGCACGAGATTGAGCTCGGGACGACGAAAAACACCAAAGAGAGCGAGTGGATGCCCCACACCGGACCTTTCGCCGACCGCAAGGAAGCCGATCAGGCCAGCGAGCGATACAGCGACGAACCAACTAGCGCTGACCCGCAGCGAGGGCGGTGACGAGCGGCGGGCAAGAAGCAAGGAAAGCGCATCGCTGCCATAAGTTGCCAAGGTCCAAATGCCCAGAAAAACCAATGCAAGCAGGACCCCGCCAGCCCGCGGTCGATTTTCAAAAGCGACGAGCAGGTGCAAGGACAGATGTGCGGAGACAGCCAAACAGATCAGCCCCACGGGCCCCAACAACAGCAGTCGATAGCGCCATATTTTGGACTGCAGCGCAGTTTGAGCCCCCGGCAACGCGGGATCGAAAAAGACAAGGACAACAAGAACGGCAACCACGGCTAAGCCCACGCTCAGCGGTAACAAGAGCCCAAGAGCTGCCAAAAACGGCAAACCGTGTATCGAGTATTCCAGCAGTACGACACCCACACCCGCACACAACGCTCCAATGGCAGCGCCCATCGCGGAACGCCCCAAGCGCTTTCCACCACTGCCCTCGACGTCTTTGCTGCCCTGCATAGGTGAAGCTTCTACATGACCCGGCGGCCCCGCCGAAAGAGTGTCCTTTTACGACAGGTCGGAACCAAAAGGGCCATCATTTCGACCGTCCGGTTCGTCCGGCTCACCGCTCATGGGAGTTCGTCGATCCACGTCCTTTTGGGATCCGAACCCCGCCAACGGATGGGCACGATCATAGATCCGAGCCAACTGCTGCGCCGAAAGGTGAGTGTAGCGCTGAGTGGTGACCGCGCTTTCGTGACCCAGCAGATCTTGAATCGCCCGGAGATCGGCTCCCCCTTCTAGCATGTGGGTCGCACAGCTGTGACGCAGTGCATGCGGATGGAGATGGGATCGTCCCGTTGCCAATGCACCGCTCTTCTGAACGAGCTCCTGCACCCGACGAGCCGCAAGACGACGGCCCCGCGTGCTGAGCAGCAAAGCACGAGCGTGAGCATCGCTCGAGCACTTTTTGAGGAGTTCCCCACGCAGAGCCAAATAGCGCTCGAGCGCCCGAGCGGCGAAGGTTCCGAGAGGCACAATCCTTTGCTTTTTGCCCTTTCCCCGAACCAACAACTGACGAGCACCACGATCGAGGTCTTCGAGGTCAATGCCAACCAACTCGGAAACACGAAGACCAGACCCGTAGAGAAGCTCCAAGATCAAAGCATCCCGTGCCTGGATGACTGAATCGCCGTCTTTTTGAAAAGGCGCCTCCATGAGCTCTTGCGCCGCGTCAGCACTCACAACCAAAGGCATTTTCTTCCGCACACGCGGCATTCTCATGGCCTGAGCTGGGTTCTTGGCCAGGATGGAAGCTTGTTGCAGCAGGCGGAAAAACGCCCTCAAGCTACCAAGCTTCCGAGCCAAGCTCGTCGGCGATGCCGTGCGCGACTGTTCCGCCATAAAGGAGCGGATTTCTTGTCTTCCGATCTCCTTGAGATCGATGTGAGGAAAGGCATGAACAAGATGCCGGTTGAATTG
>CAYTRQ010000115.1:0-4060 GCA_964440025.1 uncultured Polyangiaceae bacterium
CTTCATCGAATCGAGGCCGGGGATCGGGCGCGTACAGGGGTGAAGCGTCGACGGAGCCCTTTTTTGAGGGGAGTCTTTCGAGGGGAGGCGAGCTTTCGAGCAAGGCGGGGATCCGAGAACTTGGCAGCTCCAGCGCACACCGTGCACTCTCTGACCTATGAAAACTACCTGCGAGGTCTGTGAGAACTTCAAAACAGATCAGGACTTGAGCCATCTCCGCACCGTTGAACTCCAGCTGGACCAGCGCACCGTCTTGCTGTGCACCGGCCACGCGAAAATCGCCGCAAACTCAGGCGTGACCACCTTCCAAGAACTGCGCGAGCTTTACGGAAGTGGGCGTCGCTCCTACGTCCCGCGCCGCCGGCCTGCTCCGCTCCAACCCAACGGAGAACCCCGCTCGCTCGGGCGTCGTGCCACCGATCTCCGTGAGAAGTAGGCACTCTGACTCGCTCATCGGCTCCAGTCGGATCAGTTCTCAACGGAACCGTCGGGCCGCCCGCTACCGACTGCGTCGGGGACCGACCGCCCGCCACCGACTGCGTCAGGGACGAACCACGGACCAAGTCCCACCAGCGACCGCAGAGAAAAATGACCCCCGAGCGCCTCTTCACGGTACTTTCGTGATCAAGGATCGAATGAATTCATGGGTGTCGTCCGCTTACTCCCCCTACCTGACTCCGCAACGGAGGAAGAAGGCCGTTCCGACGGTCTCTCCGACGGGCAGTTGGTCCTCTTGGCGCGCGAGGGGCAACGAGACGCCCAAGAGCTCCTGTTTCGACGCCACGTGCGGCGCGCTGCAGGTCTGGCTCAACGATTGCTAGCTGGCGACCCCTCGGAGGTCGACGACCTCCTGCAAGATGTCTTCGTCATCGCCCTGACCAAGCTCGATGAGCTCAAGCAACCACAGGCGTTCGGCAGTTGGCTCGGCAGTATCGTGGTGCGCACGGCTTCGAAACGTCTGCGACGTCGGAGACTGGGGCAGCGGCTCGGTTTTTTTCGGCGCGAGGAGATCAACATGGAGGACTTTTCGCTCCCCCATCATGGGAGCGACACCTTGCTCGAGCTCCGGCGTATTTATACGCGCCTCGAACGTTTTCCTGCGGACGAACGAGTGGCCCTCCTGCTCCGCCGAGTCGAAGGAATGGAGATTGCGGAAATCGCCGACCAGACGGGAACAAGCGTCTCGACCATTAAGCGACGCCTTCAGCGCGCAGCGCAAAGAGTGCAGCGCTTAGGGCAAGAGGAGAGTCGATCATGAGAGGTCCAGAGTTACCGACAGAGCTCACTGAAAATCGCTGGCATGGCGGGTTGAGCGATGAACGAGTGCACCGCCTGTGGCGTCAAGTGCGCGAGGAGCTCGACTCTCACGGAAAGAAGTCGTCCCGGTTTCGCCTCATGGCAGGTGCGGCGACGGCGGCGGCTCTGGTCGCATTGGCGTTCGTGATACCATCAGAACTGTCGAACTTGTTCGATCTCGAGTCCGAGACATCCGCGATCACCCGCGGAGCCGTCCTCAACACGGACACCGCCCCCATGGAGGTCACCCTCGATGAGGGGTCGCAATTGTCCGTCAATGAGCACTCCACCGTGCAGCTCTTGGAAATGAGCTCCAAGCGCGTGCGACTCAGCCTGAGCAGCGGTGGCGTCACCTGCGATGTCGCCGAAGATCCCGCTCGAGACTTTGCTGTCGTGACAGGAGACATCGAGGTGCGAGTCGTGGGCACCAAGTTTTCGGTGAGTCGCCAAACCAGCTCCAAAAACGATCAACGGATTTCCAAGGTCGAGGTCGACGTCGAGCGCGGAGTCGTCGAAGTGTGGCGTCAGGGAAGAGCACAGCGGCTCCAACGTCTCACCGCAGGACAAAGCTGGGCGAGCGAGGAGCGGCTGACCGGCGCTCACGCAAATACTCCCAATAGGCCCGATGAGGAGCTGGCAGCGAGGCACCACAAAGGGCCCCCAATCAATCATCAACCGCCCTCCGATGATGCCTCATCCTCTGCACAAAAGGTGACGCCCGGTTCCGCGCCCCCAACCACGGGAGAGACGCGTTCGTCCCCTTCTTCCGACGCCAAGCAGAGAAGGGCCACCAAGAAATCTCCTGACCCCACCTCCGAGAGAAACGAAGCTCGAGAACTCTTCGAGGCCGCAACGCAAGCGCGACGGATTGGCAACGCGCAGGCAGCGGCAGAGAGCTATCGACGGTTTCTACGAAATCATCCAGGGGATCCACGAGCAGGATTGGCGGCCTTCGAGCTGGGGCGTCTGGAGATGGACAGCTTGGGACGACCAGCAAAAGCTTTGAGCGCCCTGAAACGAGCCCTGCGTCTTTCGCCCGGAGCGAGTTTTCGCGAAGATGTCCTGGCCCGCATCACGCAAGCCTACGCGCGGATGGGTCAAGGAAAGGCATGCAAGAGGGCCAGAGCCGCCTACCAAAAGGAATATCCCAACGGCGTCCATGGGCACGAGCTCGAGACCCTGTGTCCTTGATCTTCTTTCTCCTTTTGGGCGCTTCAGAGGCCCTTCCTCGACCTCCCACCGAACAGGGGAACCCCAGCTCCACGACGCAAAGCAGAGGTGAGCGGCACGTCCCAGCCAAAAAAGAAGCCGCCCGTTGGGTCGTGCTGCGGACAGGACCTCGTCTACAGATCGAATCACTCGAGCAAGTGCGTGCGGATCTCGAAGCCGGTCTCGCGTCCCTGGGAGTCCGAGTTGTCGTTGCGCCTCGGCCCGAAACGTCCAGCGCGGCTCGCTCAGCAGAGCTCAAGCGGGCAGCCCAAGTCACTCTGCGCCGAAGGGAAGACGGCCTCCTGACGGTGGAGATCGAGGATTATCTCACGAACAAGCGTCTGGCCCGAGATCTCGACCTGCAAAACCTTCCCGAAGACGGCCATGGGCTCGCCCTCGCCCTGGCGGCCGATGAACTGCTCCGTGCCAGCTGGGCCGAACTGGATCTCCACCATTCGAAGAAGGCTTCCCGCTCGCCAAAAGATCGGATGGAGGAGTCTCGAGCCCCAACGGTTCAAGCTACGGAACAAACGAGAGACGAGCGGCGCATCGCCGGAATCGCCCTGCTCGGAGCCGCCGTCGATCATTTCCCAACGGGGGGGACATTCTGGGGAGGTGACCTTTCCGTTGGAGGGATCTGGCGTCACTGGAGGCTCGAAGGCCACTTCCTCGCTCGAGATCTCTTCACAAGCACGGTGACAGCCGGCAGAATCGATGGCTCGGCGTTGGGAGGGGGACTTAGCCTAGGATATGATTTCTATCATGAGCAAACACTGTCTTTCGGGCCCCAACTTGCCATCCAGGCCCTCCGAGTGAAACTCAGAGGACAGCCCAACGCAGACTTTGAGGGCGGAACGCTGAGTGGTCTGTGGCTGAGCGCCACTGCAGGTCTCTTTCTTTCCTTCCAGTTCGATCGTCTCCTGCTCTCTCTCGACGGCGGCGCGGGGCACACACTGAGTGCCGTTGTTGCCCAAGCGGACGGACAACCTGTCACCGGTGCGACCGGATTCGAACTCCAAGGAACCCTCCGCGCGGGAGTGATTCTGAAATGAGCGCTCTTCGTCACCTCCTGCTGGGGCTTGCCACCAGCGGCCTGTGCCTGAGCTGCGAGCACGTGGGCGATGTTCTGACTCCGGCGGGCTCTGGGAACCAAAGCGGAGACAGCGGTGCCGGGGGCGTCAACGCCCTGGGCGGGAGCCGGGGGACTGGCGCTGCCCCGACGGGAGGCACTTCCAGCGGAAGCACGCGGTTGTCGGGGGGAGCATCGGCCGGCGGCAGCACCGGAAGTGGCAGCACGGCGGGTCAGGGCGGCATGACTGGCGGAACGCAGGAGTACCAAGGAACACCCGAAGCCCTGGCTCTCGGCAACTATCACACATGCTTCATCGACGACGGACGGCTGTACTGCTTTGGAGACGGCGGGGACGGCGCCCTGGCCAATGGATCCCTGCAAAATCGGACCGTGCCTACCCGAAGTGGTTCTGCCAGCGATTATATTCAGGTGAGTCTTGGTGCTCGCTCGACCTGCGCATTGCGAGCCTCAGGAGCCGTCGAG
>CAYTRQ010000115.1:4070-13960 GCA_964440025.1 uncultured Polyangiaceae bacterium
GACTCGAGCAGCTTCGTGAGTGTCGATCTGCCAGGCCCGGCTCGAGCGATCCGTTCGGGGCACGATCATGCCTGCGCTCTGCTGGAAGATGACCGCCTCTTTTGCTGGGGAGCCAATGCCGAGGGGCAACTTGGTCAACCCGATCCTTTCCCCGATCCGGGG
This sequence comes from uncultured Polyangiaceae bacterium, assembly GCA_964440025.1. Lineage (GTDB taxonomy): Bacteria > Myxococcota_A > Polyangia > Polyangiales > Polyangiaceae > NIC37A-2. Next base: position 4,233 of record CAYTRQ010000115.1, read on the forward strand.
CCCCCTTCGGCATTGCCACTCGAGGTCGCGCCGGGATGGACGTTTCGCGCCGTAGGGCCCGGCCAAGGACACACCTGTGCCATCCGGAGTGACGGCACCCTCTACTGTTGGGGACGCAACACTCAAAACGAGCTGGGCCTCGGAGACGCAGCAGACGACCAATTGCGCACCCCTCAACTCGTGAGCACTGACACAGATTGGCTCGATGTCTCCTGTGGCCAACACTCGAGCTGCGCCTTGAGAGCCGGTGGGCGGCTCGACTGCTGGGGCGGCAACTCCAGCGGGCAACTCGGGCTCGGCGACTCGACCATGCGTGACGTTCCCACGCTCATTCAAGAAAGCGACGTTTTCGCCGTCGATGTGGACACCTTCCATACCTGTATTCTGCTCGAGGACGGAGTCGCCTGCGCGGGCCGCGGAATCGAAGGAGCGCTAGGGACTGGCATGTCCGATCAGCTCACCTTGACGCTCGCGCCCGACACGGCCGACAGTGAGGCATTAGGTGTCGGGAGATTCCACACCTGCCTGCGGACTCCCGGCCAGGTCCAGTGCACGGGGCAAAACGCCGAAGGGCGCTTGGGAGTCGGAGATACCGCCGGGCGTAGCAGCTTCACCTCCGTTTTGGCCACACAAAGCCCTTGATGCTCCGGGAAACAAATCGGGCCCTTCCGCGCATTTTTGTGACCCATCCGCTCTTGCCGACGGTTCTTACGAGAACATGGGAGGTACGAGTAGAACGTCGAACAGATTGGCTCCAGGGCTCGGACTCCTCTGCAGTGCAGCAGCGGTCCTTGGTTGCTCTGCCGAGTTGACCGGGGGAGCAGACAGCACAGCGGGCCCTAGTGCCTCCTCGGGTTTCCTCGGAGCTGCCGGTGCCTCTGCTCGTGATGCGACGACTTCCGACGCTGAAACCGACTCCACCGACGGCACGATGCCTTCCACCCCAGTCACGAGCTTCAGTTGTGAACCGGAGAGCGCCAGCGACAGTCCTCCCCTGCGCCGCCTGACTCGGATCCAATATGAGTCGACCCTCCGTGACCTGCTCCGAATGGCCCTTCAGGACGAGAGCGAGGCGCAAACGGTCATGGAGGGGCTTGCAGCAGAGTTGAGCCAACTCCATGACGACACACGGATCAAGGTCCCCGAGGATCTCCACGGCACCTACCGTCGCCTCGACCAAACGGTTCAGCAAACCCATGTAGATAATTGGTTCGCCATCGGTGAACGCGCGGGCGAGCTACTCAGCGAATCACAACGCATGAATCAGCTCCTGGGGCCCTGCGCCGAAAGCGCCACGAACGACGAGGAAGCCAGCGTTTGCCTCGAAGACTTCATTGCGCAATTCGGCAGGCTCGCCCTCCGTCGTCCCCTCACCGATAACGAAATCGACCTCTACCAAAGCTTCTATGAACCTTCCACCGGTATCGATCCCGAAGGGTTTGCCGATGTCGTCACGGGCCTGCTCAACGCCCCGCAGTTTCTCTACGTGATCGAGCACGGCACACAAGAGGTTGCGGAAGGTTCCAATACCTTCCGACTCAGCGCTCACGAGCTCGCCTCCCGCCTGTCCTATCATTTCTGGAATAGCATGCCGGATACGGAACTGATGGCCCTCGCCGACAGCGGAGAGCTGCTTGAGCCCAACGTTTACGAAGAGCAGGTACGGCGCCTTTGGGCCGACGAACGCACTCATGACACCATCACCCACTTTTTCAGGGAGTGGCTCAAACTGGAGGATCTTCCGGAACTCGACGGCAACAACGAAGCGACGATCTACCAAAATTTCGCAGGAGAGGACCTCCCTTCGCCGGAGCTCCGGCAGGCCATGATCGACGAGGTGCTCGACTTACTCAACTACTACACCTGGCAGCAGCCGACGGGGATCCATGAGATCTTTTTGACCCCCTACTCCTTCGCCAAGAGTGAAGAACTGGCCAACCTCTACGGCGTTCCCGTCTGGGACGGCTCGGGAACGCCGCCGGAGCTGGAGGGAGAGCGCCCCGGCCTCCTCACTCGCGCTGCCTTTCTGGCCACTGGCACCGCAAACACCCGACCTATCATGAAGGGAGTCTTCATTCGCACCAACATTCTGTGCGACGATATTCCTCCCCCACCGGAGAATGCCAACGCTATTCCCCCCGAGCTCAGTCCAGAACTGACCACACGCGAGGTGGTTGAAGCCTTGACAGAAGGCCCCGACAACCCTGGCTGTGCGAGCTGTCATGAGAACTACATTAATCCGCTGGGATTTGCGACCGAAAACTTCGACAGCTTGGGACGCCCGCGCGAGGAGCAACTTCTGTTCGACAGTGAGGGCGCACCGATTGGTTCACGTCCGGTCGACACCCGCACCGTTCCTCAGGTGATTCTCGGAGACAGGTCGGAAGTGGACGGTCCCGCAGAGCTCATGGACGCCGTCGTGTCGAGCGGCAAGATCGAAGCTTGTTTCGCACGTCACTACTTCCGCTTCAGCTTTGGACGCTTCGAGGGTGTGGAGAAGGACGGTTGCGTGCTGGAGCAGATGCGCAGCTCGCTGGAAGAAACCGGAAGCCTGGCAGACATGCTGCGCAGCGTGGCTCTGAGCGACGCCTTCCAAAGGAGAACCTTCACTCCCGATACCGGTACTCAGGCACAGGAGGATCAATAATGAGCGTACGCCACATTTCCAGACGTCAGCTGCTCGTCGGAGCGGGAGGATTCGGTCTTGCCTTGCCCGTGCTTCGCTCCTTGTGGCCCCGGGAGCTCGAAGCCCAAGATCTGCCGGCAGAACGGCGCTTCGTGGCCTTCGCCACGGATCACGGCGGGCTCTTCGAGTCGGCAATGTTCCCGAACGAAACGCTGCTGACAACCGAAGACTCCCTCTATACCGATCACAACATTCGCCACGGCATGCTCAGCCGATCCGAGACGGACGGTCGCGCATCGGTTTCGACGATTTTGAGTGGCGCCGCGGATCGACTCACCTCCTCGATAGCCCAACGCATGAACGTACTACGCGGCCTCGATATCCCCTTCTACATCGCTCATCATACGGGTGGACATCTCGGTAACTTTGCTCGCAACGATGGCAACGGGGATGATGGATCGGCGGCGCAGATGTATCCAATGCCGACGATCGATCAGCTCCTGGCTTGGTCTCCCGCATTTTATCCAGATCTCGGTGCTATCAAGGAACGTGCCTTGATCATGGGTTCGAGAGGGCGACTTTCCTGGAACTGGTCCAGTCCTTCGACACGCGACGGCGAAATTCAGGAGGTGAGCCACGAGTCCGATCCTCTCGCGATGTTCGAGCGTGTCTTCATCCCCGAGGAAACGGAAAGCGATCCAGCCCCTCGCCCTCCGGTCGTCGACAAGGTGATGGCAAGCTATCAGAGCCTTCGACAATCGAATGCACGCCTGAGTGCTGAAGACCGACAGCGTCTCGATGACCATATGGACCGGCTTTTCGAGCTCGAGCGGCGTCTCAATGCCGGCACCGTACGACCGGCTTCCTGTGGAGATGCCGTCGCACCAGAAGGAGACATTTGGGACGACCCCATCAAATATCATGCTGCCATCAATGATGTCATCATGGCTGCCTTCCTTTGCGGCACCTCGCGCATCGCGGTGGTCAAGATCGAGGAGTCGTCCTTCGTCTCCTTCGCCGGGGATTGGCACCAGGACGTGGCTCACCAGTGGAGCGCCGACGAGCCCCAAACACTGCTCCAAGAGGCCAACCAAAAGGCCTTCGAGCATGCCGTGCTCGATCTCGCTCACAAGATGGACGTCGACGATGGCTCCGGACAAAGCATGCTCGATCAGTCGCTGATCCAGTGGACTCAAGAAAGCGGCGAGACAACCCACGAGTCGAGATCGGCACCAGTGGTCACCTTCGGCGGCGCGGGCGGCGGCCTACGTGTCGGCAACTACTGCGACTACCGAAAACTCGGCCCGGCAGGGATCGTCAATCGGTGGAGCAGCGACATCGGTCCGAGCGGCCTGCTTCATGCCCAATGGCTAGCAATGGTCCTGCAGCTCATGGGCATGCCACGATCGGAGTTCCAGGATATTCAGCACAACGGCGCCGCCGGGTATGGTTACGACTTCGTCGAGGAAGCCTACGAACAAGTTCATTCCGAAGGGGTCGTTGACAACGCAAGCAATCCACTTCCGTTCTTGACGTAGGCCCGATTCGAAACTTCCCAACCTTCCCTCGCACGCTCCTCCCCCCTTTTAGGGTCAATGTTTCCAGTCGAGCCTACTCCGCAGGACAACTCACAGGAGCTCCTCCCGGCGGAGGCCCGCCGTCGACACTACTTTGGGACGAACTGCTTGGATCCGTTTCGGATGAATCCCTCAGATCCGGCAAATCCTCGAAGAGCGACGGACATTGCTTTGAAGTGAGCTCCTCCGCTGTGAACAAGTACGTTCCTCCGCGCCACTCGACTTCGATTTTCCCATCTACCAACGGGCTCACTCGGACGGTGCCTCCCAAGCGCGCGAGATCGCTATTTTCGGCGCACTCCTCGCGTGTTTCTTCGAGGCAGTTTTCATCGCACATGTCCCATGCCTCAACGAGCTCGGGATCGTACTCGTCAATGTTGTCGGGATCGTAGGGAGAGCCGCACTCGTTCTGACTGCACGCACGGTATTCTGGGCAGCTGGCCCCATCCTGAGCTCCGCGAGTGTAGTCGATGGCCACCGTTTCCCCGACCTCAGGTTGCTCGGAGGTCCAATGGAGATGCATCGCTCCGCCCACGAGCTCTCCGACCGGATCGGTCTGTTCGGTCAGTGGAGAGAGAACTTCTCCGACAAAGCAACCGGCGTTGATGCTCGTGACCTCTGCGGTAAACACGGCCGCTTGCTCCGAATAGCAAGGGTAGCTCAGCCGGCCGATCACGGAAGTTCCTTCGTTCCCCGATTGTCCGACATCTCCTGGGGTCGAACTGACGCAAGCGGGGAGCGAGAGAAAGAAAAGCAGACCTAGGCCCAACGGGGCTCCTCGATGTTGAGTTTTCATGGCACACACAGAATGAGGCCCCGAACCGCCTTTCGCTAGCACAAACTATCCCGGATCTGAACAAATCATTGCCCAAGCACGCCCAGTATCGTGCAATAGTGGGCAAGTTCATGCAGATCTCAGCGGATCATGTCCGGCTTTTCGACCGAGCGGCCCAACAGCTCTTGCGGGCCATTCGTGGAAACCGATCGCAGATCGCGTTTGCCCGGCGCCTTGGCTACCGGGCCAATCCGATTACGGACTGGGAAAACGGTCGGCGCTTTCCCACGGCTCGCGAAGCCCTGCGAGCCGCCCGTATTGCGCGTCTTCCCGTTCGCGACGCCTTCGCCCAATTTGCCAAGCTCCCTCCTCCCGACATTGAATCCCAGCAAGAGCTCGCCGCGTGGCTGGACGCGCTACGCGGTTCTCGCTCCATCAGTGAGTTGGCGCGTCAAACCGAGTCCTCTCGCTCCTCCGTGAGCCGCTGGCTCTCGGGCGAAACCGAGCCGAGACTGCCGGACTTCCTTTGGCTGATCGAAGCCCTCACCACGCGTCTTCACGACTGGGTGCACTACCTCGTCTCGGTGGAGCAAGTCCCCAGTCTCTACGGCCGCTTTGCACAGATCGAAGCGGCGCGTCGTCTAGCCCTCGAAAGACCTTGGAGCGAAGCCGTTTTGCGACTGCTGGAGACCGACCACGGAACCTGTGAGCCACGAAGACTCGTCGAAGAAATGGTTCGGCTCCTCGGTATCGATCAGGACGAGATCGAAGACCTGCTACGAGAACTCGTCGAAGCGCGAATCGTGGAGGAACGAAAGGGGCGGTATCGCGTGATCGACAATCTCAACGTTGACACCAGTACGACTCCTGAACAGCTCAGGAAGGTACGCAAGCATTGGGCAGAGGTCGGAGCCCGGAGGATCCAGGAAGGTCATCAGCAGGACTGGTTCGCCTACAATGTGATTTCGATTTCAAACGCCGATTCGAAAAGGATCGAAGAGCGGCTGCGTGCCGCTTATCGCGAGGTGCGCGGAATCGTCGCAGATTCAAGTGAACCGCAAGTTGCAGCAGTGCTCATGATGCAGCTCGTCCGTTGGGAAGATGGATCCTGATCCTTCGTCTCACACACGGGTCATCTTGTCGGCGACTTCGTCCAGTTGCTCGAGAGAGGTAAACCCGATGGTGAAACCATGAATCGCATCGAGGCGGGTAGCGTGCTCGATCGCTTCGTCGAATTGCTCGACATTTTCGCCTCCCCCAAATATCTTCATTCCGAGAACCCCTTTGCCGCCCGCTTTCATCGACCGAAGCTCGGGGATCACCGTCGCCGGATCGGCATCCATGCGCACACCAAAGGGATTGACGCGAGCCAAGTCCAGGTCGACCCAGTCGGTCTGCCGCGCCAGCCGCAATGCCTCGAGCGAGTGACAGGAAACACCATGCGCCCGGATCTGCCCGCGTGCTTTGGCTTCTGCAAGCGCCTCCATGGCGCCAGCGCTCTCCGTTGTCCATGTGGGGCTGGTGCGGATGTGGAGCAAAACGATATCGATGTAGTCAGTCCCGAGCTCGTCCAAAAAGCGCGCCAGATCCGCCTCGGCGTCTTCCTTCGTCTCGGCCATGGTCTTCGTGAGCACGGTGACGTCTTGTCGACCCACCTGCCTCATGGCATCCCCCACGAGCCGGTGGGAGCCATAGGCGTCAGCAGTTTCGAAGAAACGAATACCTCGCTCATAGCCCTGCACGAGCATCCTCGTGAAGTCGGCTCCCATCCTCGTCTGCATCGAGGATCCCCCGTAGCCGTCCGTGCCAGTCCCCATGGCGAGCCGCGAAGTTTTGATCCCGGTCGAACCGAGTTCCACCAGATCGTAGGCGCTGCGAACGGTCGGCTCGTCCTCGCCGGTCCCACCGGTCCCTTCATTTCCCCCGGTCGCTTCGGCGAGACCACCGGTGCCCCCCGTCTCTCCTAAGCTTCCCCCACCCGAAGGCGCTCCTGAATCCGCAACGACACTGTTGCCACATCCCAGGGCAAAAGCCCCGAGCAAGCTCCCAAGAACCTCACGCCGCGTGGAGGGATGCTCTTGTGGCGCGTGAAAGAGCCGTAGCTCCTCCTCGGGAGACCGGCGGCTCTTCTTGTTGTCCTGATCGTCTGTCATCGCTGGCTCCTTGAAGTGTCTGTCCCGCCCCCACCACGCATCGCCCGCGGAACGGCATTCCTTGAACGCAGTAGCAGGCATCCGCACGCACCGCACGGTCCGTCCACCGAACGCCTTGCAAGTGCTCAAGCTCCTCCCTTCGAGAGGAATTGAGCTCGCGGGTGGATGGGCGGATCGTAGGTTGATACGCGAATCGCGATATCGATGGGCAGCTCGTCAGCTGATGCCCGTCCGTGCGAAAAGCGATCACTCTAGCGCTAGTTCGCGTCCACAAAGGACGCGAACCAAACAAGCAACGAAGCGTTCAGCGTCACAATACAGGCGAAATAGCGAAGTCGACCGCCCTCGCCCCGCAAGGGGCGGGCGACGAAGCGGTCTTTTGGAGAGGCGAACTAGCGCTAACGTTGAAAAATTGCGCTCAGATCAACCTGAGCGCTGGAAAGCAATCGTCGCTACCGAGCGGCCCGGCATGCGCAGGACCTTGCCCATTCCCGCATCTCCGAGATCGCGCCACCTGTCTGATTCTTTGGGGCGATAGGTCGTTCGGTAGGTCTCTGCCTTCGAAGGTTGAAAATCCCCTGGATCGAGCTTGACGTCGAGCATTTCCTCGCTGGTGTTGAGCACCACCACCGTGAGCTTCTTGCCATCCGGGGAAAGCCAAGCGGAACTTTTGAGCTCGCTTTCGGGGCTGCGCGTGTGGATGCGCACATACCCAGGATCGGTGTAGCGAGCGAAATGCCGCATGGAAAAGTACTGGTCCCGCACGAGAGGCTGGCGCCCGAGCATCCCCACCAGACCCCGATTCCCGTCCCAGATCAGGTCCCAATAGATAAACGCCGACGTCCCCTCCTCGACCATCGAAGCGTGCACGAGCCAAGCGGTCTCGAAACCACCTTCCCACCCCTTGTCTTCGTCCGTGGCGAATTCCGTCTGCCAACGCCGTTTGTGCGTCGTCGCTCGCACATCGTGCATTTCATCGTAAAAGCTTTGGGGCCCCGGATAGCGCCAGTCCCAAATCCCGTCGCTCCCGCGCTCGTAGATATGATGTGCGACAGCGTACACCAACCGGGAATCCATCCCTTTGAGAAAATTCGGGACGCGGTCGTAGTGGATGCCCAAAACCTCCGGCCCCACGAGCAGAGGCGGAGAGTCGAGCTGCTGAAACTTGTCGTAGACCTTCTTCAGAGCGGTCCCATAGGCCGGATACTGGTCCGTCTCTTCGGGGACGAACTTGCACCCCTCCCAGTCCGGAGGAATGAAATCCGGCTCATTTTGAATGCTCACATAGTCGGGATCGAGACCGAGATCTCGGTAGTACTTCAGCGAATCAACCCAAAATTGGGCGTACTTGTCGTAGACGAACTCTCCCCCTTCTTTTTTTAGCGTGCAGTCGTCGTTGCTCTTGCACCGCTCCTTCCCACTGGCCTTGAGTGCCGCTGGGGGCGACCAGGCCGAGAGCAGAAGCTGGGGCTCGTGACCCAGGGCCTCCGTCGCCCGGGTAAAAATTTCCACCTCGTCGTTGGTGTTGCGGTCATTTTCTTCGAGGCGCTGGTAGCGATTGCGAAAGCGAATGATGTCGAGCCCCAGCTTGGGAAACAGCGTCTCGTAAAGGCCCTCGACCGTCTTGCCGGTGATGCGCTCGATGTACCAAGCGACCGCCGCCCCATAGCCGTCCAGCGTCTGGTAGCGCCGCTCCATATTGACAAAAAGACGGGCTTCCTTACCTGGCTGGCCCTTGTCGTAGTTGGTGGCAGCGGGAGCCGGGCCCTCCACACTGGACAGACCTGCCTCGGAATCCTCCGGCTGTTTCGGGGTCCATGGCTGTCCCACACAGGCCCCCAGACTCAGGGCAGAAAGCGAAAGTCCGGCCAAAAGAGCCGCAAAGCGGCCGCTTCTCGTCTGCATGGGCCGAGGATAGGCAGCAGCCGACTGGATTCAAGACGGGTTTCGGACTATTGGCCCTAGGTGTTGCCCCGCCGAGCCAAAAAACAGTACATTACTTCGCTTTTTCCCTTGATGGTTGCGCTTCCTTTTGTGTCGGGGTGCGAGTCCTCCGATCCTAGCGACGCGGAAGAAAGAGAAGCAGAGAACGGACAAGACGAACCTCCCATCGCGGTCACAGTCGATGTGTCGACAAAACATCAAACCATCGAGGGATTTGGTGCCTCTCTGGGATGGTACCAGCAGTCGTTGACAACTCATTCTCAAAAGGAAGAACTCTACGAGATCCTTTTCGAAGAACTAGGTCTCGACATTCTGCGCTTCAGAAACCGCTACGAGCGCAGTCGGGAAAACTCGGACCTCTCTGCCGAAATCGAGATCTTCCAACAGGCCAAGCAGTCTCTAGGTCGCACACCGCGAGTCCTGCTCACCTCATGGTCTCCTCCCGGAGAGCTCAAGGCGAGTGGTCAGGAGGATTGCACGAGCGAGATCGCTGACAATGAACGAACTTGCACACTCGCTACCATCGACGGGGAGTTTCCCTACGAGCAGTTTGCTGAATACTGGGCAGACTCACTGACCGAGTACCGAGCTCAAGGAATCGAGATCTACTACGCCAGCATCCAAAATGAGCCGGATTTCATTCCCAACGGCTG
>CAYTRQ010000116.1:0-7423 GCA_964440025.1 uncultured Polyangiaceae bacterium
AACAAGCAAGGAAGCGTTCAGCGTCACAATCCAGGCGAAAAAGCGAAGTCGACCGCCCTCGCCCCGCAAGGGGCGGGCGACGAAGCGCCATTTGTAGACGGGAACTACGCTAGAGTCCGTAGGTGAACGACAGCGCAGGATGAATGGCCACGCTCGGCACATAGCTGGCTGCGAGCAAATGGGCGCCAAGATCGAAACCCACGGCCATGTTGTCATTGATGGCGTAGTCGATGGTGAGGCCACCCCCGGCCATCAGGAGGCCGGCTCGCTTGTGGACGTAGAGGGTTCGGTCGTCCATTGGCTGAGTAGATTGCACCGGGATCCCGGTTGAGACTTCTGCGAGGCCGACGGCAAGGAAGGCAGAAGGGCGGAAGCCTTTTTTGGCCAGGGAAGTGAACGTATAGGTGAAGCGTCCTTCGAGGTGCAGGAGCATGAAGGGGCTCACGTCGATGCCGCTCTGCGGGACAGGGGCATTGAGGAAGGCCACGCCCGCCTTGGCCCCCACTCGCATGTGGTCGCTCAACGCGTAGTCGTAGCTCAGCTTGAACCGCAGTTGCCCCATTATCGGCCCAGCTGGAGCGACCTCAATGCCGTTGCCGGTCTGATTCGGTGGAGCCACGTAGCGCGCACCGTCCGAATAGAGGCAGTAGGTACTGTACCCGTCGGCTCGGAACTGGCTGCACAATTGGTTTCCGCCGATGAAGGTCACATCGGCGCCGAAAGACCCGCCGACCCAATGCTTTTTGTAGGGGCCGGCGTCCTTTTGAGCGACGGAGCAATAGCCTCCAATGCAGGCCTCGCCCCCGCTGCAGTCCTCGTCGGTGGAACAGGCTTGCGCCTGCTCGCAGGTGCCGCCTTTGCAGGTGAGTCCGCATTTGCATTGGGCGGAGTTGTCGCAGGCAGAGCCCCAATCCAAATCACCACATTGGGCGTCCTGGGAGTCTCCGCAGCCTGGGAAATCGGGGGGGCAGTCCTCCGCGGCGGGACAGCGAGTGACCGGTGTTTCACCTGGAAAGGCCGGGGCGGGACCTGGCGCGGTCTCGGAAAGATGGATGGTCGCCGGCTGTTTCCGGCTGCCGTACTGGTCGATGTACTCGCCACTCTTGTCCTTGGCGCCGACATAAAAGAGCAGGGGGCCGGCAATGTCCGTGACGTCGCAGGGGATGGTTGCGCGCAGCTCGCCTCCCACCTTCTGCATCTCCATCTCCCGCCACTCACCGGAACCGAATTCCTGGAACTTCAAAACGGCGCCGGCGGGGTTGAGGTCCGAAGTACAACTGATGGGAATTGGCATCCGTGTTTGGATCTGTCGTTGCTCGGGAGTGCACCTCATATCGCCGGGGATCGTCCCTTGTTCGGTCGTTGGAGGCGGGGCGGTGCTCGGTGCTGGCGAGGGACTGGGCGTTGGCTGAGTCGTAGTGGCGCCTCCTGCCCCTCCGGCAACGCTTTGGAAGGCGGCCTTGGTCTCGGGTGTGGCCAGAGCCTCATCGAGTTGCACGCTGGGATCGAAGGCCTTGGCTGTCGCGAAGGCTTCTTTGGCGCCAGCAATATCATTCTTACCACTGCCGCGGATAATGCCCACGTACATCCACGCTTTGGCCTTCGTACCGGGTCTGCACTTCATCTCGCAGGCTTCGACGATGCCTTGGAGCATCTTTTCGGCCTTGTCGAGTTCCATCATCAAGTAATGAGTGTTGATGGCTTCTTCGATCTTCTGATTTGCGGATGCGTCGCGACTGTACTGAGCGGCGACGGGCAGTGAAAACGCGCCGACCAAAAGGATGGCAAGTAATCGATGTAGCACTCGGCTTTGCACGTTTGTTTCTCCGGGAGCGGTGGGGTCTCGGTCAGACCTGCTCGGAACACGCCGAACAGGAGCAGGATCAAAAGCGGGCGAACCAGCTACTGCGCCGGGCCCACGGTGCTGGGTGAACTAGCAGATTCCGTTTGGTTTTTCGCCTCCTCGCAGGCAGCCTTCTGTCCCTCGGTGCGCATGAACTGGACGCGCCGGTTGAGGGCTCTGTTCTCCTTGGAATTATTTGCTACGAGCGGTTTTTCTTCGCCAAATCCCTTGGATTCCAATCGGGAGATATCGATGCCCCGCGCTACGAGATAGCGGCGGACCGAGGCGGCGCGCTCTTCGCTGAGCTCGAGGTTGGCCTCGTTGGAACCGACACTGTCCGTATGGCCTTGGATCTGGAGTTTGATGCTGGGGTTTTTCTTGAGCACTTCCACGACAGCGTTGAGTACAGGGTAGCTCTGAGCTCGAATCACGGCCTTGCCGAAAGCAAAATGGATCTGCTGAGTGATCTTGACCTCACAGTCGGTCACCACCACGAGCGCGGGCTTTTTCGGGCAACCGAGTGGATCGTCCTCGGTTTGTCCCGGCGTATTGGGACATTGATCCTCGACATCCGGCACCTCGTCGCCATCGTTGTCCGGATCGGGGCAACCGTCGGCATCTTGGTATCCATCGGGATCTTCCGGATCTTGAGGGCACTCATCTTCTTCATCGAGGAGCCCGTCCAGGTCGTTGTCCGGTTCTGGGCAGCCGTCCTCGTCGAGGTATCCATCGGCGTCTTCAGCTAAAATGACGCAAGGGTCGGTGAGATCGTCCAAGCCATCGGCGTCCGTATCAGGACTATCGGGACACCCGTCGAGGTCTTCGAAGCCATTGAAGTTCTCTGCTTCTTCCGGACAGTCATCCTTTGGATCGAGGTAGCCGTCTCCGTCGCGGTCCTTGGCCGGCTGCGCCTTGACTTGTGGAGTACAGAATTCGGCAGGAGATTGGAGTTGAGCTGCTCGTCCGTTGACTTCGGCAGCGGAGAGGTGGTTGCGCGCTCGTGACACCGAACCCTGGTCGAGGGCAAGCTCGGCGAATTCCAGATAGGCCCGGGCCAGAGCAAGTTCGCGGGGCGCGCACTTTTTGGCGCCGCTTTCTTCGGCCCGGTCGGCCAGGTTACGCAGGCCGGCAATTTTACCTCGGACTTGGGGTGCTGACTTGCAGGAAGCCAGGAGAAAGGGGACCAGGGCGAGAGCGACGGCCCACCAGATCGCTCGCTTCGCTCCACTATGGTGCGAGGCCGCGATGCCTCGGGAAGTGAAGGGAGGCGCTGCGGATCTCCGCCTCACGGTTGCTCCTTCTCGCGAGAATTCTGTTGCTCGTGCGGATGGTCGAGGAGACTTTGTTTCTCGGCGGGCCTTTGGGGAGAGCTCTGCTGTTGTTCCTGCTGCTTGGGGGACTGATGAGAGGGCTCCTGTGCGCCGTGATTCGCATCGTGTTCTCGGCCCTGGTTTTTGGGGCTGTTCTGCGTCTTGACGATGGCTTTGCCGGCGAAGCCTTCGGCTTCCTTGGCCAATCGGATGGCCGCGCCATATTCGGCGCGGGCCGCTTGACGACGAGCTTCTGCGAGCCGCACCTCCGAAGAATAGTATTCGTAGGGAGCGCTTTTTTCGGCGCCCACCGTCTTGGCTTCTTCCAGTCTGCTGATCGCGGCATTGATGCGAAAGCTATAGATCGCACTCCCGCAGCCCACCATGCTGATGGCGAGAAGGCACATCACGAGGAAGCGCCTGGAGCTTATCAGAATCGAGCTGGCGTCTGCCGAACGCCTGCGGCGCGGCGGCTCCTGACCGGTCGTCCGCTGATCCGCAGGAGGAAAGCAACGCACTTTGGACAAACACCGGGCGCTGTAGGGAGATACCCGTGAGGCCGTTGTGTTTTGTTGATCGGGGCTGGGCAGAGAAAGCATCGAGTTGCCATCACGCGAGAGGCCCTCACGGGCAGGCGAAAATCGTTGTCAAAACGGTATCAATCCAGCTGCTTTGCCGTCAACAATGGCTTTGCCCTGGGCGCGAAAAGTCCTTTCGAGCAGAGAAGCTCTGCGCTCAGAGCGCTCGACGCGAGTCCCCTGAGCAGAGAAGTCCTGCCGGCTCGGACCCTGGATCGACGGTGCTTGGGGACTCGCATTCTGAACGGATGCGACTCCAGCAGAGCGAAGGCGGTCGCCTCCGTTTTCCGCCCATTGATTGCCGCCGAACGCTGTGTTGCTTGTTGGTTCGCATTCTTTTGTGGATGCAAACCGGGCCAGATCCTCCTGCAGGTGTGTGGGCTCAAGGTGCCCCACCACTATCAGATCGCTGTCATGCGCCTGCCGCCTTGGCTGCAGTCGAGGCTCGTCTCACCTGTCCGCGGGTGGGCGTCGGCGCCAGCCTTTCGAGGTCGTGAGATGCGCTCTCAATGACCGAGCACGACTGTCGAGCAGTCCTTGCGGGCCCCCACCCAAAAGCGAGGCCGCAAGGACTGCTCGACAGCCTGAAATCTGCTCGAGGTCATTGTTTGTGGCTTATTTTTGAGCGATCGACCTACGCGCTCGCTCATTTAGAGCTTGCGATAGAGGCCAACGACTTTGCCGAGAAGCATCGTCGATTTGAAATCGGTCGCGCGAACCAGGATCGGAGCCATTTCCGAGTTGGCCGGTTGAAAGCGCACGTAGTCTCGCTCTGGAAAGTAGTACTTGACCGTGGCCTCGTCGCCGATGAGAGCCACGACGATGTCGCCGCGCTCGGCCATGCTTTGCTTGCGCACGAAAATGTAGTCGCCACTGAGGATCCCTGCATCGATCATCGAGTCGCCTTGCACCCGCAGACCGAAGACATCCTGACCACCTTTGACCATCGTTCGATCGACGCACACCGTGTCGATCACATTTTCGTCGGCCAAAATGGGAGCGCCGGCTGCGACCCGACCGAGGACTTGAACCGAGATCGTCTCTTCCCCCCCCGTCTCCTCGGGGATGGGAAGTTCTGGCTCCGGCTCCAGTTCGTCGACAACACGGAGAGCGCGGCTCTTCATGTCCTCTCGACGCAGGTAGCCTTTTCGCTCCAAGGCACGAAGATGATCGTTGACGCCGTTGGTCGAGCGGATGCCCATGTGCTCGCCGATCTCACGAAGCGTGGGGGGGTATCCCCGCTCTCGAATCGAGGCACGGATAAACTCGAGAGTCTGCTCCTGGCGCTTGGTGAGACCTTGCATGACTTCCAAAGTCTACTGAACGGGTGTTTGCTGGTCAAACTTTTGGGATCAGTTTTCTTCCCAGCCAGGCGCCACTCACGCCCGATTGCTTTTTGGTTCGCGTCCCTCTCGGGGCACGAGGGCGGGCGCCTCCGCATTGGAACGTATCTCCCGAGCCCCTTCGGGGTTTTGAGCCGGCGTTCTAGAAACGATTACTCGTGGAAAGGAAGGTCAGCTTGTCGTTGGTCTCCCGAAGGCGCCGCGTGAGCAGCCGGACCACGCTCCAGAGCACTTCGTAGGCGAGTTCCTTGTTCAAGAACAGGAGGTCGTCGAAGCTGTCTCGAGGGATGGTCAGCAACGTGCAGCTCTCATGGATGTGGGCATCTGCCGATCGGGGAGCTTCGTCGAGGAGCGCCATCTCTCCAAAGACCTGGCCCGGGCCGAGCACCGCCAAGGCCTCTTCGCCCATTCCGGGAACCTCGCGGCTGATCCGAACCTTTCCTTCCAGGATGAGGTAGAGCTTTTCTCCTAGATCACCATGCCCAAAGAGCTTGGCGCCTCGTTCGTGGGTTTCCTCTCGGGCGATCCTCGCCACCAGCTCGAGAGCAGCTGGTTTCAGGCCAGAAAAGAGCTCGATTCCTTGGAGCTGAGCCAACCGATCGGTCATGAACTGCCAATCTACCGTGAAAGAGCCCGAGTTCGGAAGAACTTTGCAAAAAAGCGGTGTGGAAGCGGGGCGCGTGAGCACTGAGCTCGGCCGTTGCTCGCCTTGTCCGGGGCGCGTGAGCACTGAACACGGCCGCTGCTCGCCTCACCCGCGCGCTTGGGAACGTCGGCGGGGGGGCGCATTCGAGGGGGGTTGCTCTAGCGCTGAAACCGAACGTTGAAGGGAGGCGTCGAGGTGGTTGTGGGCTTGCCTAGCCGATCAAGTCCTGGAGTGTACCTTTTGCGCATGGCGCAGCGGCGAGCCGAACGGCCAAAACCGTAGCCAGGATCGTCGACGACGGAAACGGACTGGGGGGAACCGTTCGGGGTGACGACCACCACGAGCTGCACCACCGCCTCGTTGATCTGTTCGGCGTTGGCTTCGGGGGGGAAGGGACAATCGTTCCATCTGCCAGATGCTCCAAGCCCGGCGGGCTTGGAGCGGTCCACCGGGGGAGGCCGGCGCTTTTCTGACTTTCCCTGACCGCCCACCACGCCGTCCGCCTTGGCGGAACGGCTACGAACGGCGTTTTTGGAGGTGCCTTCTCGGGCCGTGACTCCGCCGGCGAAGCGTGTGCCGGTGCCGGAGATGAAACCCTGGTCGGTGAGATCGAGCGGCTCATTGGGATCGGGCTCGCTGGTGAGCACCTCGGCCGCTTCAGCAGCGGCTGGGGCTGGCTCGGGCGACTCCTCGACCGGTTCGACGGTCTCTTCCGGCGGTGGAGGAAGCGGTTCGGGGTCGGGGGGTTCGGGCTCGGGTTCGGGCTCGGGTTCCGGCTCGGGCTCGGGCTCGGGCGGCTCGGGAACCTGGATATCCAACATCGCTTCGAGTCGTGCCGCGGCGGTGTGTTGGACGAGCTCCGCGAAGCTGGAGATCTCGTTAAAATGGAAGAGTGAGGTGGCGCTTGCCCCGAGATGCAGTGCGAGCGCCAAAAGAAGTCCCCACTTCAGCCCGCGCTCTTCCGCGGTGCGTCCGACGGATGCGACCCTCGCAAACACACTGCCGTCGCCAGGAGGTGCAGCTTTCGAGACTGGAGGGGAGGGGCGTTCCATGAGGGAAAGGCGGGGGTTAGGGGGTAGGGGTTGGCTCGGGCCCTGGCTGCGATTCCGCTTCCTGAGAATCGGATTCCGCATCGGTAGCGTCCTCTCCCGTCAGCCCTGGGGTGACGGCGAAAGCGATCTTGGCGATTCCCGCCCGTTTGAGGAGATCGAGAACACGGATCACCCGCCCGTGTTCGACAGTCTTATCGGCTCGGATCACGGCACGAAGATCGGGGTTTTCCTCTTTGGCCCGGGTGGCCAAACCTGAAATGGCGTTGTCGCTGGCAATCGGCTCAGAGTCGACGACCGTCGTGCCATCGGCTCCCAGCTCCACACTAAAAATCGTCTGGATGGATTCTCCGCTTGCCGCCTGCGGCAGATCCATGGGCATGCCCTGCGCGTGAATGATGCGTGCCGTGACCATAAAGATGATCAGCAGGACCAGAACGACATCCACCAACGGTGTCACATTGATTGCCGAGATCAGGCCTTCTTCATCGTCGGACACGCCAGCCATGGGATCACTCCTCGCTTGAGTCTTTGGAGTTTCGGTCTTGAGGATCTCGAGAGGTCTTTTCTCGGGGCTTTCGAGAAACGGGCTCGCCTCCGCCGTCTGCCAACAAGTGAGACATCAGAACTCGGCTGAGCGCTTCCGTATTGGCC
>CAYTRQ010000116.1:7433-13785 GCA_964440025.1 uncultured Polyangiaceae bacterium
TCGAGAATGCCTCGAACAAACGTTGTAGGCTACTACGGCGGGGATCGCGACGCCAAGACCCACGGCGGTCGCCACGAGCGCCTCGGCGATGGCGGCCATGACCTCCTGGGGCGCAGCGGTGGCCCCTTGGGCTTGAACGGCCGACTCCTGAGCGAGACCTTCGAAGGCCTGGACGACGCCGATCACCGTACCAAAAAGGCCAATGAAGGGAGCGTTGTTCCCCAACGTGCCGAGAAACGCCAGACGCCGTTCCAGGCGCATCTTTTGCAGGGCCTTGGCCCCCTGCATCGCCTCTTCCGCTGATTGGGCCCCTCGGTCCGCTTCGGCAAGCCCCGAGAGAACCACCGCCGCCTCTGCACTGGGCGAGGCATCCAGATGGCCTCTTGCCTTGTCGATGTCGCTATCTCGCAATGCCTCGCGGAAGCGATTTGCCAGGGCAGGAAGATTGTCCCGGATGGAGAGGTAAAACCAAGCTCGTTCGAGCATGATGGCGACCGAGATAACGCTCAAGATGATAAGCAGCCACATGACCCACTCGGCGCCAAAGTTGGTCATGAGTCGTTGAAGCCATTCGACGAGATGCATTCGGATTCCTTTGGAAAAATCGAGCGGCCCACGGCTAGCATAATCCCGCGCCGAGAGCATTGGCCTTCGGCCACGGAATTGGACAAACCTCAGAGCTCGTGGGGCATGAGGTCGTGGGGAGACCTGAAAAACTGCATCGGGGAGTAGCCCTGCAGGCAACTGACCCGGCGCATGTAGATATCTGCATACAGATCGACCTGCTGTCCGAAGAGGCTCAGACCGTTCATTTCTTTGAGCAGCGAGCCAAAATAGGGGTGAAATGCCCTGTCTAAACGCTCTCCCAACTCGGCATATTCCTCCTCGAGCCGGGAGAGTTCCTTGCGAATTCGTTCGATATGACCTCTGGCCCGCTCCACGGTGAGGCGCGTATCGTCACCATTTTCAGGGGATCGACTCGCTTCCTTGTATTTCGCAGCATAAAATCGGAGCTCATCCTCGAAGAGCGGTCGAGCCTCGTGGAGCTGCCTCCGTCGCGCTCGGAGCAGAACAGTTTTTTCCAGAGCGGCCATTTCCTGGTCGAGCTCTTGGATGATCATTGCGGTGCGCCAAGTCGTGTCCTTTTTACTGCGCAGGATGTCGCCGTAGATGTGGTCCCCCACGTAAAGGACCTTTCCCCCTTCGATATGAAGGCGTTTCTCGAACTCGCGAATCCCTCCTCCCTCGTAGATCTTGCCTTTTTCGAGGGGGCCGGAGAGCTCCACCTGAGCGGGTTCCGTTCTCTCCTGCTCCGGAGTTCTGACCATGAAAGGATTGCCTTCGGCAAACCAAGTAGGCTTTTTGGCTGCGCAGATGACAACATCGAAGTACTGGTGCCACTTCTGGTACTGTCCATCTCCCTGATCCAGCAGGTAGGACATGACGGTGTCGGTATAGTGATAGGGTGAATTCGTGAGGAGAAAGAGGCGCTTTCCGGCGGAGCGAAGCTTGTGCAACGTCCGGGGAAGCTCTGGATCCCGTTCAATGAAGTGGGGGAGGTTGGCCGTAACGGTTTGATAGACAGCTCCCTCGGCGTGGGCCTGATCGATGGAGGCTCGCACGTCCACGAAGAGCTGCATGGGGTTGAATTTCTTTCCCCGTTCTTCGAGGGCGGTGACGAGCGCCGCGTAGCTCGTTGCTTCACACAATGCGAACAGAGTGTCGATCCAGTGGTAGCGAGCGGTGTGGGGGCGGATCTTTTTGTGATGGTAGAGGCGGTCGAGCTCCTCCCGGCTCAGGAGTCGCGTTCCGTGGTAGCCTTTGGAGACGAACTTGTGCCGGTCCATCTTCAAGATGTTGCCGTGCTTCTTGTCGACGAGGAGGCCGCGGATCGGAAACCTCGTATCGAAACGGAGATCCTTGAGGGAGGCTGGATATCCTCGTTGAATCAACCGCTCCGCGGTCAAATGGACGCTGAGTGCGTCCATTGCCTCTTGGCGGTAAATCGCCAGAGTGTAGTCCATGTCGAACCCCATCCAGTCGATTTTGCCCATGCGCAGATTGCGATTGGCAAAGATCCGATCGACACGAGGAATGGCGGTTCCAGCTGGAGGTTTTTCGATAAGGCCCGGGAGCGGGAGCGCGAGCTGCGTGTGCTCTTCCCCCGGCAAGTGTACTGAATCGTTTTGATCGTCCAAGTTGTCGTTCCTCTATCGTATCATGGCTCATCATGACACTCCCGCTATCGGTTTGGACAACCGGACTTCCCGTCCCGCGAGCTGAGCGGCGGCGCGGCCGCTTCATCGACATGATTCGTCACGCGCTGGGTGGCACCTGGGAGGGGCCGATCGACGACGTCGACTGCGTCGCTGGCCAAGAGCTTCCCGCTCCTGACGAGGTTGCGGGAGTCATCGTCACGGGCTCGCCGGCGCGCATCTCCACGCGAGCGAGCTGGATGCTAGAAGTGGAGCAGTCGCTGCGGTCCTTCTCCCGGAGTCGGACCCCGGTGCTTGGAATTTGTTTCGGACATCAGCTTTTGGGAAGGGCGCTGGGGGGTGAATGTGGACCGAATCCTTTGGGGCGCGAGATTGGCACTTGCTCCTTGAGGCATCTTGCGCGCGATAAGCTGGTCGCTGCCGATCCAGCGGGAAATGACTCCACGGTGGTGATGACCCATCTTGATTCGGTGCTCGAGTTGCCGGCGGGGGCAGAGAGGCTCGCGGAAACCGCCCTGGAGCCGAATGCTGCCGTGCGTTTTGGAGAAAGCGTCTGGGGAGTTCAGTTCCATCCGGAAATGGACGCCGAGATTATTGGCGACTACCTTGAGGAGCGGCGCGACGACATCGAACGAGAAGGGCTCGATGTGGACGCACTTCTCGAAAAAAGAGTGGAAGCGCCCTATGGGCCTCGCCTCCTGCGGAGGTTTGCGGTTTACTGCGCCGCTCGGTGAATTCGGAGGCCGGCTCCGTCCTCTCGTTTGGTGGGGAGCGAGCTTGAGGGCCTGTCTGATGTGCTGTAGAGCGAGCCCGCCATGGGATTTTCATGCGGTGTCGTTGGGCTCCCCAATGTTGGCAAGAGCACCCTCTTCAATTCTTTGGGAAATGCGCGAGCCGAGGCCCAAAACTTTCCGTTTTGTACCATCGAGCCCAATGTTGGCATCGTTCCGGTGCCCGACGAGCGTCTCGATCGGCTCTACGAGCTGTATCAGTCAGAGAATCTCGTTCACACGACGATACGATTCGTGGACATTGCCGGACTCGTGCGCGGAGCATCTCAGGGTGAGGGACTGGGAAACCAGTTTTTGAGCCATATCCGTGAAGTGGACGCCATTGCTCATGTCGTGCGTTGCTTCGAGGACGAAAATGTCACCCACGTCGAAAACAGAATCGATCCTGTCTCCGACATTGCGACGATCCATACCGAGCTTTGCCTGAAGGATCTGGAAACGGTTCACAAGAGAAAAGAGCGGGCTCAAAAGCAAAGCAAAAGTGGTGATCCGAAGGAAAAGGCGGCGGTATCGCTCTGTGAGCGACTGGCCGAACATCTCGACGAAGGCAGACCCGTCCGAAGCTTCGAACCAAAGAGCGATATCGAGAAGGAAGTCATCTCGGAGCTGTCGTTGCTCACGCACAAACCCACATTCTACGTGGCCAACGTTGATGAAGGGACCGTCGCTCACCCCGAACAGAATGCACACTACCGTGCCTTGTGTGATTTCGCTCAGCAAGAAGGGGCACCCGTTGTCGCAATCTGCGCCGCCTTGGAGGCGCAGATTGCGGAGCTCGATCCGGAGGACCGTCCGGAATTTCTACAGAGCGCAGGGTTGTCCGAACCTGGTTTGCATCGAGTGATTCGAACGGGCTACGATATCCTGGGCCTTTTGACTTTTCTTACGGCTGGCAAAAAAGAATGTCGTGCCTGGACCGTTCGCAAGGGCGCGACCGCTCCTCAGGCTGCAGGAGCGATTCACTCGGATTTCGAGCGGGGGTTCATCAAGGCGGAAGTCATTTGGTGGGAAGATCTCCTCGAGCTTGGTAGCGAGGCGCGGTGCAAGGAGGCTGGCAAAATGGCCATCGAAGGAAAGGAATACATCGTGAGAGATGGCGATGTGATTCATTTCCGCTTCAATGTATGACCGGTCCGACCAGCTCGATTTACGGCTTCCCCTCGTCGGGTCCCACTGTTGTTTCTTCCGATTCGGGAGGGAGCTCTTCTTCGGCATTTTCCGCGTCGCTAGAGCCCAACGCCAACGTGAGCGAGATCAGCGCGCCCACGACCACCACCGCGACGATCAGGAGCACGACAGGGGAGCCGCTCTTTTTTTCGGAAAGGCCGGCTTTTTCGGCCAATCCTGGCTTTCCGGACGTCCCAGGGGAGGAGGCTCCCAAGACGCTGTCCTTGAGCGGGGACGCCCCCTGAGCAGTGACTCGACCGTCCGAGGGCGGAGGAGCATTACTTTGGAAAGTCCTGGCGAAATTTTCGGGTGAGGCCGGGATGCCGGCCGGAGACCCCATTTGCTGAGTTGGGGCAGCGGCTGCCATGGCTCCCGTCCTGTCGCTGGCCCCCACCTGATCCGGAGAATCATCGATCGGAGGCCGATTTGGGACGGGCTCTTCTGGTGGATTGGCCTCGGGACGCGCAAAGGGACTTGTTCCCACGAGCGTTCCGCCAAACGCGTTGACTTCACTGGGCGGATGTTTGGATGCTTCCTGGCCATCGTCCGGAGATGCGGGGGCGGCCCCTTGGCGCTTTTCTGCCAAGTGTTCGGCCGCTGCTTCGGGGGAGGCGCGCCCCACGAGCGTCTCACCGAAGCCGGTGGCCTCCGCTTCCTTGGAGCGCCCAGCAGGTCCGCCGGCGGGAGACACGCCTTCCGTCGGCTGCTGCCCCTCCTGCCGTGCGCCCTTCTGTTGTCTTCCGGCCTGCTGCTCAGCACCTCGCTGGTGAGTGCCCTGTTTTGCCTGCTGGATGGCCGTTTGCATGTCTGGGGGCGCGACTCCCATCATCGTCCCCTTGAGTTGGGATGGCGCCTTGGGCTGAGGTCCGGCCGCGGTCGAGGGGGGATTGGGCGGCGCGACTCCCATCATGGTGCCTTGAAGGCCGGCTTTGCGGCCCGCGGAGGGGTTCGGGGCGGGTTTCTGTTGGCCGGCGGAGCCTGGAACGGCCTTTCCGTGGTAGCTCCCTTCCGGGTTTGCGTCTCTTGGGGCTTGTCTCTGGTTGTTGGGGGGAGTGCCAGCTTTCGCCGCCGCAATGGCTCCCTGCATGTCTGGGGGCGCGACTCCCATCATCGTCCCTTTGAGGC
This sequence comes from uncultured Polyangiaceae bacterium, assembly GCA_964440025.1. Lineage (GTDB taxonomy): Bacteria > Myxococcota_A > Polyangia > Polyangiales > Polyangiaceae > NIC37A-2. The sequence continues at coordinate 12,733 of CAYTRQ010000116.1, forward strand.
CAGCCTTGGCGCGGCTCGTCCCCTGTTCTCCGGCGCTTTCCTTTGGAGCCCGGGGAGCTCCGCCCTGTCCTTGAGGTGGGCTTTTGCCCGCTGCTCTGGCACGGGCGGCATCGAGGGCTTCTTGCATCTCGGGCGGGGCGACCCCGATCATCGTGCCCTTGAGCGCGTCACCTTTTCCTGGCTGTTGCTGCTGGGCGCCCTGGCGAGCTGGGGGCTGGTCCTGGGGGCGTTTCTGCTCCGATCCGGTTCGCTGGGGCTGGCCTTCCATGACCATTGTCCCTTTGAAGCGTGGCTGCTCGCCCTTCTGGCGCAGCTCGAAGCCGCATTGGGCGCACTTGAGCTCGGTGTCGGCATTCCTCGTGCCACAGTTGGGGCAAAACACTAGAAGTCTCCTTCTCCGCGTCTCGAGGTTCGCGGACGCATCAGCGTACATGCGCAACCTTGAGAGACAAGTGATTGCTCGGCAGGAGCGGGAGGAACCTGGGGGACGCGCGTTGCGGGGTCCGGCCATTGGGCCGGTATCTGCATGGCAAATGCATGAAATCGCTGTCCAAATTTCCGCTGAGCCGGGAGCCGGGCGGCAAGACTGAACTCTTGACACCTCGAACCACCGGTCACTACGGTTCGCGTCGCTCGGCGCCCAGATCGGCGATTTTGCTGCTGCAGCGCCACGGAACGGAACCTGGTAGAAACATGGCATTCGCCCTGAGTGCGGAGGACGAAAAAAAGTTCTCTGAGATTCTGTCGCGCTATCCCAATAAGATGGCGGCCTGTATTCCGGTACTTCACCTGTGCCAGGAAGCCAATGACAATTGGGTTAGTGAGGAAGTCGTTGCCTTTGTGGCAGAGCGGTTGGACCTGAGTACCGCCCATGTCCAAGGCGTGGCGACGTTCTATCATTTGTTCAACCGAGAGAAGCCCGGCAAGCACCAGGTCTGGGTGTGTCGGACGCTCTCTTGCGCTCTGCGTGGTGGAGAAGGCCTCGTCAAACATTGCGAGAAACGTTTGGGGGTCCATGCTGGGGAGACGACCCCAGATGGTAAGGTCACTCTC
>CAYTRQ010000117.1:0-13770 GCA_964440025.1 uncultured Polyangiaceae bacterium
CACTCGCCATGTCTCGGAGAGCACCATCCCTCCCGCGGAGCAGCACGGCACCACTCAGCCAACTCTCCAGGGTAATCAGAGCGTTGAAGCCGTCGATCGCCACGATTTGATCCCGAAGCTCGCTTGCAGAGACCCGCAATTGCTCTCGCATGCGGCGGCTTCGATCGGTGCAAGCACATCGTGAGACCGCCTTGCGCTGCCTCGCTCGAAGCCGGTAGCGATCGCCAACCAAGGCCAGCGCCGAATCTTGACGATAACCACGATCGAGAAGCCAGCTGAGATCTTCGGTCGCTCGCGCAAGATCCTCCACGGCTTCCTGCCCGAAAAGACGTCCGTCTTCCGGGTGAGGACCGCGGTGCTGCCGGCGATCAGGCACGCAGCCTCAGCTCATGGTTGTCCTCGGCATGACCCATCTGGACGGTCCAAACGAGGTTCTTCGATTGGCTCGGAAGTCGTCTCCACCACATCGACGCGACGGCCCGCTCCCGCATCTCCCCAAGAGCCATAGCGGACGACGGTCAATCGATCGATATAGCGTTTTACGGCGCGCTCGGCTGGGACGAGAGCAAGTTTTCTCGTCCAGGGGATGAGCAGCCCAAAACCAAAACCGTCCGTCAGAAAACCAGGGGTGAGCAAAAGCACGCCCCCCACCAATATCAGCAGTCCCTCAAGAACCGGGGTGGCAGGGGACTCGAGACGCTGGAGACTTCTCGACCAGTCGGCCCAGACCCGCGCGGCCTGACCCCTTGCCAATGCACTTCCCAGCACCGCCGTCAAAATGGTGAAACCCACGGTCGGCCAGAATCCGACTCGATCGGCAACCTGAAAAAGGACGTACAATTCGAGGAGCGGAACAACGAACAGAACGAGGAAGAGCACCGGCATCTCCTCTGCCGTAACGCTAGGACCCGACGAGGTCGAGCTCGGCGCCTCCAAAGGCCTCCAAAGACCCCGCCGCTCTCCCGGTCGATTCGGGACGTCGTAGCTTGAAGGAATGCATCTCGCCGACCCCTCGGAGCTACAACACATATTCTAGGATCAGCTAAGCCGTTGGAATGAGGGAAAAATGTCACATGATTTTGCATCATGTACGCATCTTGCACGACGGATGCACAGCTGAGCGTCCCCATTTCAAAATGAATCGAGTTCAAAGTGAATCGAGGAAGGTCTTGCTCTCGGCAATCACCTCCCGAGGGACCGAATGCGGACCGTGGAAAGGAACCCACCGAACAGGGTAGCGCCACCCGGCCAATTTCTTGGCGACTCGCTTGCCTCCTTCAAAGGGAAGAACGCGATCAACACGCCCATGAGACACCAAAAGCGGAAAACGGGTGGTCTCGGGCCCCGGCTGATGCCGGATAAAGTCCGCCGGAGACCAGATGAGCGCTCCAATGAGCCCCTCCGGCTCATCGATCAGCAGATTGACGGTCAGAATCGCTCCCTGGGAAAAGCCCCCTAAAACGAGGGGAAGCTCGGGGTGATTCTCTCTCAGAAACGCGAAAAACCGCTTCATCCGTGCGTACCCCTTTTCGAAATCGGATCGGTCGCGGTGAAACCAAGCCCGCCCGCCGCCAGAAAGCTGGATCGGGGCCTCCGGGAACAAGAGGGCGGTTGGTGTTCCCCCCACGAGCCTCGGTGCCAAATCGACCAAATCGTCTCCTGGAGCCCCATAGCCGTGCAGCAACACGATAGCACGCTCGGCTGAATCAAGTGCGGCACCGCGATGATGAACGTGAAGACCAGCCCAGGGGCGGTCGGGCTTCCCGGCTTCCGGCTGAGAGGAAGACTCAAAATGGAAATTTCTCCCCTCTGAGGATGCTGCTTGGTCCGCAGTTGGGGACATGTCGGCCGAACGGGAAACGACTCCGTCTTCCTTCTGTGCCTTGGGGCGAACCTCCTCCTTCTCACAACAGACCAGACCAACCAAGAGGAATCCTGCGATCAGACGAGTCAAGGAATCAGCCTTTCCTTCGGCGGGGACGATCACCGACATGGGGGGCCTCTTCCTCGCGCTGAGAAGACGAGCCATTTCGGCGGCGCCCGCGCGGCGGTCTCCGGGGGCGCCCATGGCGCAGCAAAATGGCCGATCGCTCGGCCAGTTTCACCCGAGCCTTCTCGACTCGAACCTCGTGTTGCCGAAGAGTGGGGCGCGCCGTGTCGAAAGCGATCGTCCACCGTTTCCGACGCATATCCAGAGGAAGTCGGAACTCAACAGGCTGATAATGCGCATTGAGCAACAGCAGGAAATCATCGTCCCGAATCGTTCCGCCCACAGCATTTCGAATTTCGGTCGCGTCCCCAAACAGCAAAAGACCAAAACTGCGCATCCATCCTCCCTCAATCCAATCCCTCTCACTCATCGTCTCCCCATCCGCGCGAACCCAGCGCATGTGCTCCCGGGCACTGGTCGTCGGCTCCTCAGCGAAAAAGCTCCGGCGACGAAAGTTGGGATGATCCTTTCGATAGCGAATGAGCGCGGACGTAAACTCGAGCATGAGCTTCCCCTCGTCGTCCAAGTCCCAATCGACCCAGCTTAGCTCATTGTCCTGGCAGTACACATTGTTGTTGCCGTGTTGTGTCCTCCCCACCTCGTCGCCATGTGAAAGCATGGGTACTCCTTGAGAAAGAAGGAGCGTGGTGACGAAATTGCGCTTTTGCCTCTCGCGAAGCTCATTGACGGCTGGGTCACTGCTGGGCCCCTCGTGCCCGCAATTCCAAGACTCATTGTCGTCCGCCCCGTCTCGGTTGTTCTCCCCGTTCGCTTCGTTGTGTTTCGAGTTGTAGCTCACGAGATCGTGGAGCGTGAAGCCATCATGGGCGGTAACGAAATTGATGCTCGCCGTTGGACGGCGACCGCTGTGTTCGTAGAGATCGGCACTGCCACTCAGTCGCGTTGCGAATTCCGAGTGCATCCCCATGTCCCCTTTCCAATATTTGCGCACGGAATCCCGGTAGCGGCCATTCCACTCGGTCCAGTTCACAGGGAAGCGCCCCACCTGATACCCTCCTTCTCCGATATCCCAGGGCTCGGCAATCAACTTCACCGTTGCAAGGGTTGGATCCTGATAGATCGTATCAAAAAACGCTCCCAGCTGGTCGACATCATAGAGCTCACGCGCCAGCGCTGCTGCCAAGTCGAACCGAAAGCCATCCACATGCATCTCGCTCACCCAGTACCGCAAGCTGTCCATCAAAATTCGCAATGAGTGAGGATGCACCATGTTGAGAGTGTTCCCACAACCAGTGAAGTCCATATAATAGCGCGGCGCGTCAGCCATCGTGCGATAGTACGCTTGGTTGTCCAACCCTCGAAAGGAAAGCGTCGGCCCCATGTGGTTACCCTCGGCAGTATGATTGTAGACCACATCCAAAATCACCTCGATGCCCGCACGATGGAAAGCGCGGACCATCTCGCGGAACTCACGCACCACTTGGGCGGGCCTGCCCCCACTCCCCGCACAGGCCGCATAGCCTGGGTGCGGGGCGAAAAAGCCGAGAGTATTGTAGCCCCAATAGTTGTGCAGTCCCTTCTCCTGAAGAAGTCGGTCGTCCAAGAAATAGTGGACAGGCATGAGCTCGATGGCCGTCACTCCCAATGAGCTCAAATGCTCGATGACTGCGTCCGTGGCCAAACCCGCATACGTTCCGCGAAGCTCCTGAGGAACCCCCGGATGACGCATCGTCAGGCCGCGCACATGCCCTTCGTAAATGATCGTATCATGCCATGGAGTTCGCGGCTGAGTGTCTCCCTGCCAATCGAATTCGTCCTCGATAACGACGGAAAGAGGAGCAAACGGCGCACTATTTCGCTCATCGAAAGAAAGATCTCCCTTTTTGTCGCCGATGCGATAGCCAAAAAGGGAGTCGTCCCAAGTAAGATCTCGCCCAATGGCGCGCGTATAAGGATCGAGAAGCAGCTTGTTCCCGTTGAAACGTTTTCCCTCGAGTGGCCTGTAAGGCCCATGCGCTCGGTACCCGTAAAGCTGTCCAGGTCTGATCCCCGGCAAATAGATATGCCACACGCCTTGAGTGTGCTCGTTCAACGAGACACGTTGACTCTCTATCTTGTCACTGGCTCGCTCGAACAGACAGAGCTCGACGGCATCCGCGGATTCGGCGAAAACCGCGAAGTTGGTTCCCTCTCCATCGAACGTCGCCCCCTGAGGATACGGCCTGCCTTCATGATAGAGGCCAACTCGCCCTCGGATCGGCTCGGAAGAAGGCTCGACGTGAACTGCATTCGACTCAAGGGTTTTTGAAGATTCTTGATTCATCGTATCTCAAGGCAAGGACGTCGCCTGGCCCCAGTGCGCCTGATTGACGTCAAGCGCGCGAAAGCCAGAAAGGAGGGTACTTTCCTTCTCTGATGGAAAGAAGCCTCTCCGAGACAGAGGCGATCAAGGCTCGATAGCCGCCCCGAAAGCGGTCCAAAGGGCTCTGATGTTCTGAAAGCGATCCTCCCGCTGTATGGCCAAAGCCTGCTGAACCCATGCGTCGACATCGGGAGGCAGCTCGGGGCAGAGTCTCCGCAAACTGGGACGCGGTGCCTCCGTTGAAAGCCTGAGCAGTTCGCGCAAAGAATCGCTCTCGAAAGGGCACTTGCCTCCGAGGCAACGGTAGAGCAGCACGCCCATCGAGTAAACATCCGCACGCACGTCCAGGTCCTGACGTCCCTGCCATGCCTCCGGCGAGATATATTTTGGAGAACCAGCCACCGTGCCCGACTCGGTGAAGGAGCGGAGTCGCATGAACTTGGCGTATCCAAAATCCAAGATCCGGACATAAGGAGGCTCTCGAGTTCTGAAGAGATTCCCGGGCTTGAGATCGCGATGCACCACACCCTGAGCATGGGCAACTTCCAGGGTATCGATGACCGGTGAAAAAAGGCCAATCACCTCATTCGTGGAGAGCCGACCTCCGCGCTCCCGCAGGTAGGTGTCCAAATCAACACCTTCAAGCAGTTCCGTCACCAGCACCAGCTGACCCCGCTGGGTCCAATACTGACCGTAAATTCGAAGAGCAGCGGGAGTATGATGAAGATTCATGAGAACCCTCGCCTCGCGGCTCATGCGCTCGCGCGCGTTGGCGTCGTCGGCCACCTCTTCTTTCATGACTTTGACAGCGACGTCAGAACCTCCCGCAACGTCTCGCGCTCGATAGACATAGCTTTGCCCTCCTTCACCGAGTTTTTCCGTCAGCTCGTAGTGACCGCCGAGGACCTCACCAATGCGCGCAGGTTTTGCCATGAGGAAACAGTGCAATATCACGAAATACTTGTGGCGAGCCAGCACTTGGTCCGCCGGCCCGTGTGCAAAGCGCCCAGCTGCGATACCCTGAGACCAATGACCTACCAGCAGCTTCACAACCACTTCTCCCGCATTGGACACCTGGAGGAAATCGCGGCGATTGTGGAATGGGATCAAGCCGTCAACATGCCTCCCGCCGCTGGACCCGAGCGGGCCAAGGCTACGGCAGGTCTGGCGCGAATCTCCCATGAGATGCTCGCCGATCCCAGCGTCACCGAATGGCTCACCGAAATCGACGAGTCCGAGCTCGACCCTTTTCAATGCGCCAACGTCTCGGAGATCCGACGCCTCCACCGGCGCGCGCTCGCGGTACCGGCAGACCTCATCGAGGCCACCGCCCAAGCGACCAAGGTGAGCGAACACGCGTGGCGGCAATATCGAGCAGAAAACGATTTTTCGAGCTTTGCCCCCTACTTGAAAAACGTGATTGCCGCGAAGAGGGAGGTCGGAGCAGCACTAGCAGACGCCCTGGAGATGGATCCCTACGATGCGCTCATGGACGAGTTCGAGCCTGGCATGCGCGCCGCAGACGTCGATCCTGTCTTCGCTTCGCTTCGAGAGTTTCTTCCGCGGTTCGTCCAAGAGGTCATGGAGCGACAGCAGGGCCAAAACTTCATTCCTTTCGACGGGCATTTTCCCATTGCCGAGCAAAAGGCCCTCGGCCTTTCGCTCATGAAAGCCACTGGCCTTGCCATGGACCGAGCCCGACTCGATGTCAGCCATCATCCTTTTTGTGGAGGTGTCCCCAAGGATGTGAGAATCACGACTCGCTACGACGAAAGCGAGTTCCTTTCTTCACTCATGGCGGTTCTCCATGAGGCGGGTCACGCCAAATACGAGCAGGGACTCCCGGACCAATGGGCCCACCAGCCGGTTGGCAGAGCTCGCGGCATGGTCTGTCACGAGAGTCAAAGCTTACTCCAGGAGATGCAAGTCTGCAGGGGGCCGGAGTTTCTCCAATTCCTGACCTCGCATCTCCTCGATGCCTTTTCTGAACAGGCCAGCACGCAACCAGCCGCCTTCACTCCAGAAAATCTCAGTGCCCTCGTGACTCGCGTTCAACCAGGACTCATCAGGGTCGACGCCGACGAGGTCACTTACCCAGCTCATATCATGATGCGATATGACATAGAAAAAGATCTCATCGCTGGAAAGCTCGACGTGAGCGACCTTCCCGAGGCTTGGGATGAGGGCATGCAAAGATACTTGGGGCTCAGTACCAAAGGAAACGACCGCGACGGATGCCTCCAAGACATTCATTGGACGGTGGGCGCATTTGGCTACTTTCCGCTCTATACGTTGGGCGCCATGGTCGCAGCCCAGCTTTTCGAGGCGGCTCGTCACAAGCTCCACGATCTCCCCTCTCAGATCCGATCGGGGGACTTCACCGCACTCAACGAATTTCTCGAAAAGCACGTTTGGAGTCAGGGAAGCAGGATGAACGTCGAAGAAATTCTCATTGCGACCACCGGCGAACCACTCAGCTCTTCCTACTTCGTCGATCACCTACGACGGCGCTATCTCGGCACCTAGACACATCACCCCGACGGGGCTTCCGCGCCAGCGCTTTCCGCAAACAACGGGGCGCGTCGAAGGAGCCCCGAGAGCCGTTCCAAGGAAAAAGGGAGAAATCAGTGAACGACATTCAGAAAGGTTGGTACCGAGGACTTGCCCTCTTCTTGCTTGGCACTGCCGGAGCCGGCACTGCCGGATCCGGGTGCAAGACCACGACGCCCCAATTGGAAGCCCAAGCCAATAGCAAAGCACCTGAGTCCCAGCATGCCTCGACCACCTCACCGACAGCCAGGTCTCTTCCAGAAGGCAACTCCCCCTCCGAGCACCCGGCAGCACCAAAGTCCCACGACAAGACCGAAGAGCCACCGGCCTCCTCCGAAGCCGGCGGCGACGGAGTCACCGAGGACGGACCAACCCCAACCGGCGAAGCAACTGGCGACGACTCCAGAGTAACTGATCCCAGCATATCGGAGCCCAGAAAGGAGGAACAATCGGCTCGAGCGAAAGCAACAGAAGTCTGCGAGACTCTCTGCCAGCGAGTCGAAGAAGCATGCAAGGATCGTTGGGCGCGATTTTGCCGCGCCAGTTGCAAAGACTACCAAGCCGTTGCCAATCGGTGCCCGGTCGAAGTGCAAGAGGTGCTCAGCTGCCAGATGAACGCTGAGCCTTTTCTGCTTTGCGCCAACATCGCGGCCTCGAACTGCGCACCCCTGTACCGCCGATTTGTCGACTGTCGTGAGGGACGTGCTGCTCCGCAGCAACGGGAGAAAGACCCCGCGGAAAGTCCCACGCCAGAAGGATGGAGGCGCGTCGAGCTCGCGGAGCCAGGCGGTTCCTTCTTGCTACCGAAAGGGAATGACCATATGCAGAATGTGAGTCAAAGAACCGTCGTGCGCAAGAAGCATCGATTTACCGTGGAAGCCTTAACCGACATTCCCCAGAAGCTCACAGACAAAGCCATCCTTCGTGTGGCCATGAACTATGTTGGCACCGAATGCCAGAAGAAACTTCGTCTTCATGGGCGCTTCGAGAAAGGAGACTGGATTCACGTACGGTTCACGACCACGTGCGCAGATGGGACTCCGTGGGCTGGGATCTTCCACTTGGCTCCAGGGCGGGGCGCGGCAGCTTCCGTACGCCCGCGCCCGGGGCAAAAAGCGGAGCTACCGACCGATCTCGAGACCTTCCTTTTTGGTTTCGAACTTTCCGGAGCCGCTCCTCGACAGCAGGTGCAGTGAAATTGTAAAACATCCGCTCAAGGGGAACGGAAGCTCCTTCCTGGTCGAACCGCCTGCTCGACAAGGACGGGTCGATAAGATTCCTTCGCCGGCGAAGCACCAGAATATGATATGGGCTCCTTCCCCGTGGGCACCGCGAGCTCATCCCAACGCCATCTCTCCGAGGCCCCGAGGAGACGCAGGAACGGGCCCAGACACGGGGACGACGACGCAGTCGACTCAACACCAGAAACCGCGCCGCCCGATCGCAAAGAAATCCGCATGACCGTCACAGAAATCCACGACCGCTGGTCCCAAGAACAACTCATCACTGGGGTCAAGCTCTCCGCATGGAAGGAAATTCTCGAGAAAAACAACTGGGAGATCAGCCCACACTACTACCACCGCTTCGCTTGGATTACCGGGCTCGGCGCCGTGAGCTCTCTGGCTGCACAGGTCGAAAAGGCGCGGTTCCGAAAGCAGCTGGAAAGTATGGAAATCAATCCCACTCCACTGTTCATTCTTGGCCATTGGAGAACGGGGACCACACACATGCACAACATGCTCGGGCGCGATCCGCATCACACGTTTTCCACTCTCTATCAGGTGCTGTTTCCTGACTCATTTCTCACAACAGGCGAGGTCGGCCCCAAGTTGCTCAAAAGTGCGGTACCCGAAACCCGATCTTATGACAATGTGGCGCAAAATTGGTTCGAATCCGCGGAAGACGAGATCGGATTGATGAAGCTCACGGGAGGACTCTCCTTCTACAATGCCATCATGTTTCCCAACCGTTCCGCCCAGTACGAGAAGTACATCGATTTTCTGGAAGCGACTCCCGAAGAACTCCAGCGCTTCAAAGACGCACTCGTTCTCTTCATCAAGAAAATCATGCTAGCTACTGGCGGGCGGCGCGTCGTGGTCAAGTCTTGCCTCCATAGCGCGCGGATTCGCATGATCCTGGATCTGTTCCCGGATGCGAAGTTCATTCACATCCACCGCCATCCTGCGCGAGTGTTCCGCTCCACGGTGCACATGCGAGAAAAGGTCGATTGGGAGAACTTCTTCCACCTTCCCGAACGAGAATTCCTCGAGCAGCGCTGGGAACACACGGCCACGGTAGGCAAAAGGCTGTATGATCGACTGATCGAGGATCGAAAACTCATCCCGCAGGGAAATCTCGTGGAAATCGCGTACAAGGATCTCATCGGAAACGAACTTTCCGTATTGCGCGATCTCTACGACAAATTGGAACTGCCGAACTGGTCGCAGTTCGAAGCAACCATTCGCCCCTACCTCGATTCGATCCGAGACTACAAAGTCAACCCCCTCAACATCGACCCCAAACTTCAAGAGTTCGTGTACGAACGCTGGCGCAACGTCTACGACACCTACGGCTACGAAAAAGAGTATCAGCCATGAGCTATATCCAAGGCATTCTCGACGAGCACCTCAATTCGTCTGACCATTTGGCAAAAAAGCACATCCACCCGCGCCTCTCGAAGATGTTCGACTTGGCTGGGCTCAATGTCGCGTTTACCCGCGCGCAGGGAAGCTATCTCTACGATCGCGAGGGCCACGAATATCTCGATCTTCTCTCAGGAGGTGGTGTCCACTTCATTGGTCGTCATCATCCGGAGCTCGTCTCCGCGATCGACGAGGTCAACCGAGCCGAGCTCCCCAATCTTTGCGTGGTCAACGCTTCGGTACTCGGCGGCATCTTGGCCGAAAAGCTGCTCAAATTGACCGGCCCCGGCTTCACCAAGGTCCAATATTCGAACTCGGGCGCCGAAGCCAACGAGGTGGCCATCCGTTTCGCGCGTTTCTGCACACGAAAAAGACGATTTCTTCATCTGCAGGGCGCATTTCACGGCAGGACCTACGGAGCCATCAGTCTGTGTGGCTTCCACCAGATGAACGAGGGCATGGATCCCAAACTACCCACCTGCACCATGATCCGCCCTGGAGACCTCGAGCAGCTTCGCACCGAACTATCCAAAGGTGACGTAGCAGGTGTCTTCTACGAATACTGCCAGGGCATGACCCTCACGGTACTCGAACAAGAGTATCTCCAGGAGATGCGCTATCTCTGCACCGAGCATGGGGCGATGATGATCGCCGATGAGGTTCAGACCGGCTTGGGGCGCATGGGGGGGGAGTGGTTCGCGTTCCAAAAAGCAGGGGTTTTGCCGGACATCGTCACCCTCTCCAAGGCGCTTTCGGGCGGCGCCGTTCCCGTTGCCGCCACCCTCATTGGTGAACAGCTCTACGAAACCGTTTTTGCCGACTTCAAGAGCGGCCCCATCTATTTTTCGACCTTTGCCGAAAACAACCTGGCGATGGCCGCCGGTCTGGCCACGGTGAAGGTGCTTGAAGATCTCGACGCCCGGAAGGCCGCTGCGGATCTCTCCAATTCACTCAGCGCTGGACTGCGCGACATCCAAAGCCGCTATGATGTGATCGAACGCGTCGCTGGGGAGGGGTTGATGTTGGGGGTCTACTTTCGGCAGTCCGAATCGCGTTCGTTGCTCAAGTTCCAGCAAACATTGCTCTCCAATGCCGACCCCGGAGTCTTCGGGGCTTCCGTCAATGTCGCACTGATGGGACAACATCGCGTGATCACCCAGATCCCAGGACCCGAGCTCAACGCGGTCAAGATCCTGCCTCCAGTTAACCTGACCCCAGCGGACGTCTCGAGGTTCCTCGAGGCTTTCGAAAAAACGATGGCCACCATGTATCGGAGCGGAGGGCCCGCCCTTCCCCTTGGCAAGGCAGCGGTGAAAGATGCCTTCCGCCAGGCCAAGGCCCGTTTCTGGAGCGGGCCTCCCACCAAGAAATAGTCCAAAAAACACCAGCGCTCGGCGAGCGCGTCGCTTCCATCATTGGGCGGTCGCTATTTCTTCGGCGGTCTCGCTATTTGGCCGTCTCGCTGCCTCGGCGCACCACGACGGCACGAATCTTTCCATCAACGCCCGCGCAGTAGAAAGTCCCGTGCCCGTCGGAGGTGAGGCCAGTCACGAACGCCTCGGCCTGAAACGATGCTCTTTCCTTCACAGCCCCGGAGTTGGGGTCCAACCGATGTAGCGAAGCTCCGTCGTCCCCTGGAGTGGCATGCCACAGCTCACCATTAGCGAAGGTCACTCCCGTCACGAAGTTTCCTATCTCGAGCACCGCGAGGATTTCCCCACTCCCAGGATCGATCCGATAGATTCTCCCCTCCTGGTACTTGCCGACCCACAAGCTTCCCTCCGCCCAGGCCATGCCGCTGCCTCCTCCTTCTGGCGAGGGGATCTCGGCCATCACCGTTCCGCTCTTCGGATCGATTCGATAGATGGTCGCCCCGTCAAGCTGATAGAGATATTGGCCGTCGAAGGCGGTCCCCGCCCCGGAGCGGACAGGAAACCTCTGCGCAGTCCGGGCCGATCCCAGCTCGACGACTCGGAGCTCCTCACCCGTTGCACACCAAAGGTGTGTCCCATCGAACGTTAACCCCCGAAGGCCATCGACCCCCGGAAGCGGCCCGTATTCGGCTTCAACTTCGGCTTCCAGCTTTTCAGCCTGCGTTTTCCCAGCCCACGCTATCGTCACGACGTTCAGCCTACACGATGACCCCAGCGGGGGGGAGTAACATTGCCGTCGCGACACCAGTGAGCGGCTCGCTCAACCAACGCCTCGCGGAACCACGGCCCACGGAAGTCACACGCCCTTCGGCTTGGAGGCTGGCGAGCGCTCGCTGACAGGTGCGCTGACTCGTTCCTGTCGCTAACGCCAGAGCTCCCGTCGACCACGCACAACCATCCGCGAGCAGTGCGGCAATCTCCGCATAAGGGGCATCAATGGGAGGCAACAACAGCACAACTCTTCCGTTCTCGGAAAACGCCCCTTCTTCTGCCAAGCATGGCCGCAGTGCGTAGCCCCGTTGCGTCGCACGCACCCAAGCCACGCCGGACAGCAGCCGGCGCAACCTCCCCATGTCCACTCGCAGGCGAGCCCGATGCGAGTCATTCGGCTTCTTCACACCAAAGCCCCGAGCGATCAGCACTTCTCGAGCCACCCCGCCCTCGCTGTCCGCCGCCAACTCGCGAAGGAGCGCAAAGAGCGTCGGGCGTTGCACGAGGGAAATCACCTCGCCTCGCGCCCTGACGCAACGACGGCAGGCGTCGACGACGAAGTCTGGCCCTTCGAGTAACGCCTCCACTTCCCCTAAACTCAGCGAGCGCTCTCCTTCCGAGGTCAGGGCCCGCGCGGCGACTCCTTCTAACTGGCTTCTGCAACGGGCCACTTCATGTTGTAGCGACGCGATCTCAGACTGACGGGCGGCGCCCTCGGCGATTGCGAGCGCGCGCCGGGCCACGCTGGCCCGAAGACGGCGAATGGCAACCTCCGAGGCCAATAGGTGCGCAACCGCCACTAGGGTCGGAGGAACGCGAAGAAAAGCAAGTTTCCCCAACGAGGCATCTACATCGTTCAGTTTACCGAGAAGCAAACTACGACGGGCCATGACCAGCTCCGCATAAGCGGCATTTCGATCGTCACCCCAATCCCGCAGCACGGCACCCGCCCGGACGAGCGGTTCCATCGGTGCCGTCAGATCGCGCGCCGCGATCGCGATTTCCGCTTCGGCGGCCACACAACGGGCCCCCATGACGGAGCTCTCCGACTCCAAAGACGTGCGTGCCCGTCTCAGAAGCGCTTGAGCCTCACCCAATGCGCCCAACTGTGCGAGCGCCACCCCCCGGAGCGCCAGCGCTCGCGGCTCGTCATCGAGGGCAACGCAATTGAGCGCTTCGAGAGGCCGTCCACTCGCCAGCAGTCTTGTCGCCCTCTCCCAAGCCTCCCCAGGGGCCTTGGAAGCGATCCCGTCACCTTTGTTACTCACACTGGCCAACAGCATGCCTTACATTGAAACCATGACAACGCCGAGCGAAACGACATCGAAGGAAACGTGGATCAAAGCGCGCCAAGCCCTGCTTGCCAAGGAAAAGGAACTGACTCAACTGAACGATGAATTGGCGGCCCAGCGCCGAGCACTTCCGCGACTCCGCATCACCAAAAACTATCTCTTCGACACCTCTCAAGGCAAACGGACCCTTGCCGAACTTTTCGACGGAAAAAGTCAGCTCTTGGTTTATCATTTCATGTTTGGACCGGATTGGGAAACCGGCTGCAAGGTTTGTTCCTTTTGGGCCGATCACTTCAGCGGCATGGTCCCCCACCTTGCAGCAAGAGACGTTCGCTTCATTTGCGCGTCCCGGGCCCCACTCGCCAAAATCGAAGACTTCGCCCGAAGAATGGGTTGGCAATATCCCTGGGTCTCGTCGCTCGACAGTGACTTCAATTTCGACTTCGACGTCTCATTTAGGCCGGAATCTCAGCAAGAGCAAACCTACAACTACAAACCCAAGACATCGGGAGCAGAGGAACTGCCTGGGCTCAGCGCATTTCTCAAGGACGAGCAAGGCCAAGTGTTTCATACCTATTCTTGCTTTGCGCGCGGCCTCGAACCGTTCAACGCAACCTACCGCCTACTCGACCTCACCCCCAAAGGCAGGGACGAGGAAGGGCTCCCCTATACGATGAGCTGGGTTCGCCTGCACGACGAGTACGCCGAGACCGAACCCCATCTAAGCCATGACCAACCCAACCAATAGCTTGCCGCGCGCTCGCCTGCAGCCCTTGGTTCGCAACCCCCAAGGATACGAACCAAACATGCACCAACGCCCTTCCTCAAC
>CAYTRQ010000118.1:0-5489 GCA_964440025.1 uncultured Polyangiaceae bacterium
CGATACGGCGCAAATCTGCAGCTGCAATAACGTCACACGGCTGGACATCATTCAAGCCATCGATCAAAGCCCCGAGTGCAGCATCAACGACATCAAGAAATGCACCCAGGCAGGCACTGGCTGCGGCGGCTGCATGCCACTCGTTACCGATCTGTTCAACGAGCAAATGGCTGCTCGGGGCATCAAAGTGAGCAAGGCTCTCTGCGAACACTTCGAGCACATCCGACAGGAGCTCTATGATTTGGTGCGCGTACAGAAACTGATGACGTTCGAGGAAGTCATCGCAAAGCATGGCACCGGAACTGGGTGTGAAATTTGTAAACCGGCGGTTGCCTCCATTTTGGCAAGCACTCATGCCGAGCCGATCACCAACCATCAAACCATCCAGGACACCAATGATCGCTTCTTGGCCAATATTCAGCGCAGAGGGCTCTACTCGATCATCCCACGCATTCCAGGAGGTGAGATCACTCCAGAAAAGCTCATCGTGCTCGGAGAAGTCGCCAAGAAGTACGGCCTCTATACGAAGATCACAGGCGGACAGCGAGTTGACCTATTTGGAGCGCGAGTCGAACAATTGCCAGAAATCTGGGAGGAATTGGTACGAGCCGGCTTCGAAAGCGGTCACGCCTATGGCAAAGCTCTGCGTACCGTTAAAAGCTGCGTAGGAACCACGTGGTGTCGCTACGGCGTCGGAGACTCCGTGGGATTCGCTGTCCGCGTGGAGGAGCGCTACAAAGGCATCCGCTCACCACATAAGCTGAAATCAGCAGTGAGCGGATGTACTCGTGAATGTGCAGAGGCACAGTCCAAGGACTTCGGCCTCATCGCCACGGAGAAGGGATGGAACCTCTATGTCTGCGGGAATGGGGGGCAGACGCCTCGCCATGCGGACCTTCTAGCTTCCGATCTCGATGAGGAAACCGCGATTCGCTACATCGATCGCTTCTTGATGTACTATATACGCACGGCCGACAAACTCACTCGCACATCGGTGTGGGTGCAGAAAATCGAAGGAGGCATCGATCATGTGCGTGATGTCGTGGTCAACGACAGTCTCGGTATCGCCGAGGAACTCGAGGCCCAAATGCAGGGCATCGTCACGTCCTTCGTCTGTGAATGGACCGATGTGGTGAACAATCCGGAAAAACGCGCTCAGTTCACCCATTTCGCAGGCAAGTCCGAGACGGAACCTCCCATTCCCATGGTCGTCGAAAGGGGTCAGACACACCCCAGCCCTTGGCCAGCCAAAGCGGCCTCCAAGATTCATCTTCCCGTCGTCTCGAGAAAGTGGGTCGAAGTAGCCCGCGTAGAAGACATCCCGAACGACGGAGGTACGGCAGTTCGCTACGGCAAGAGCCAGTTGGCCATATTCCGATTCGATAGCCGCGGGGAATGGTACGCCACCCAAAACATGTGCCCACACAAAAAGGACATGATTCTGGCCCGTGGA
The DNA here is from genome assembly GCA_964440025.1 of uncultured Polyangiaceae bacterium. Taxonomy (GTDB): domain Bacteria; phylum Myxococcota_A; class Polyangia; order Polyangiales; family Polyangiaceae; genus NIC37A-2. The sequence goes on from CAYTRQ010000118.1 coordinate 1,454, forward strand.
CTTCTAGGAGACAAAGGGGGTGTCCCCAAGGTCGCCTGCCCGTTCCACAAAAAGACATTCAACCTCAAGACGGGCGAAGGCATTTCCGACGAGGATCTATCGATCGCCACATTTCCAGTTCGTACCGAAAACGGTGCCGTCATGGTCGAATTGCCACCGGAGGCTGAACTCGAAAACGCCCTCCAAGAAAGCGAATGCGCCGAATCGTGCGCAACCGCAGCGGAGTGAGAGGAGAGAGCAATGGGTGTTCGTCTTCCAATCATCCAGGACTATCTGGACAAACAGCAAGATCTCAGCGTCGTGGAGCGCTTCGCGCATCTACACGAAAGCGGGGAGGTCGATGAGGAGAAGGGGTTCTACGAAACCCAAATCCCACTGACTCGTCCCGGTCCAGGCCAACAATATGCCTTTCAAGTCGATCTGGATGCCTGCACGGGATGCAAAGCCTGCGTCGTTGGCTGCAACAAGCTCAATGGTCTCGACCAGGATGAGGCCTGGCGCTCCGTCGGGACCATTCATGGTGGTAATGTGCAGGCTCCCATTCAACAAACCGTCACGAGCGCGTGTCATCACTGCCTCGATCCTGCGTGCATGCACGGTTGTCCGGTGGGTGCCTACGAAAAGGACCCCGAGACGGGTATCGTGCGACATCTCGACGACCAGTGCATCGGCTGCCAGTACTGCACGCTGACTTGTCCCTACGAGGTCCCCCAATATAACAAGCGTCTCGGTATCGTACGAAAGTGCGACATGTGCTCCGATCGCCTCGACGAAGGAGAGGCCCCCGCCTGCGTGCAGTCGTGCCCCAACGGGGCTATCTCGATTCGCACAGTCGACGTTCAAGAAGTGCTCGATGATGCCCAGGGCGACGCCTTCCTCCCAGGAGCCCCTTCTCCAGGGATCACCGGACCAACGACGGTCTACAAGACCGAGCGAAACCTGCCGCGCAACGTTTTGCCGGCCAACTTCTACAACGTCACACCCGCTGATCGGCACATGCCACTCGTGATCACTCTCGTGCTGACACAACTCTCCACGGGAGCCTTCGCCGTCGATGCCCTACAAAACGTCACGAGCCAGACCGCCATTTCCGGGAATATGGGCAAGTTCCACAGTCTCATTGCCGGCCTGTTGGGGCTCGTCGCTCTCGTCGCGGGGACCTTTCATCTTGGACGTCCTCAGTATGCATTTCGGGCGTTCATCGGCCTTCGAACCTCTTGGATGAGTCGAGAAATCGTCGTTTTCGGATTGTTCGTTCAGCTGGCGGCAATCACCGCACTCTCTTACTGGAAGCCAGAAGTCTTGTCCTGGCTCGGGATCCCTGAGGCATTGGGACTCCTCGTTGGACAAGTCCAGCAGGGTCTCGTAGCCACCACAGCACTAATTGGATTTGTCGGTGTGATCTGCTCGGTCATGATCTACGTTGTCACTCGCCGACGCTGGTGGAGTGGTACTGCTACCAGTTTGAAATTCATCGGCTCGGCCGCGGTGCTCGGACTAGGAACGATGGCAGCCACCTCAGCGCTGGCTTCCTTCGTCGCTTCCAGCCCAGCTCAGGTCGGGATCCTCAGGCAACTGCTCATGTGGATGGCAGGACTCTCGGCCGCCAAGATGGCTTATGAAGCCTCCATGTTCTTTCATCTCCTCGACAAACAACAAGGCGATATGAAGCGCACCGCTCTACTCATGAAAACGGAATTGAGCGATCTTACTACGCTTCGTTTCGTCGCTGGAGTGCTGGGCGGCATCGTGCTGCCCCTTCTTTTGCTTCTCGTTGGTCCGGCCCACGACTCAATCGGCACACTGATCGCTACGCTTGCCGCTCTCGCGCTATCAACCAGCGGAGAACTCCTCGAGCGTATTCTGTTCTTTGCTGCCGTCAGCGCGCCGCGCATGCCGGGCTCTGTCGGAAAATAGCTCCGGCAAGTCGATCCCCGGTCTTGAAGCAGCCTGAACCCGCCCAGGCCTCTCCAGTCACTCCCACCACCCATCATAGAGCTTCCAAGATGAACAAACTCGTCAAATCCGCGACAAACCTGCTCTACGAAAAGAAAGGGACGCTCACTCGACAACTCCTTCGGGAACCGGGCGGGTTCGGTCTCGGTCAAGTTCCACAGCGCCTCAAGCCCGATGCTACAACAACCGCGGTGTGCGGCTTCTGTAGCACGGGATGCGGCCTGGACATTCACATCAAAGATGGCCGGCCGGTGAATCTCTCACCCACACGAGACTACTCGGTCAACCTGGGAATGGCTTGTCCCAAAGGTTGGGAGGCGCTCACCCCCCTTACAGCAAAGGACCGTGCTCTCTATCCCATGATCCGCGGACACAGTGGCAAGCTCGAACGCGTCAATTGGAGCGTCGCCCTCGAGGCCTTCTGTGAGAGGATGAAGGCCATTCAGGAGAAGCATGGCCCCGAGTCCGTGGCATTTCTCAGCACTGGTCAAATCCCCAGCGAAGAAATGGCCACTCTGGGAGCATTGGCCAAGTTCGGAATGGGCATGACGCACGGCGACGGAAACACTCGCCAATGTATGGCAACTGCTGTTGTCGCCTACAAGCAAGCGTTTGGGTTTGACGCACCACCCTATTCTTATGCCGACTTCGAGGAGTCCGACGTCATCGTTCTCGTCGGTTCCAACATGTGCATTGCCCATCCCATCATGTGGGAACGCATCTGCAAGAATCCTCACCGACCCGAGATCATCGTCTGTGACCCTCGGAAGACGGAAACTGCCATGGCGGGCACTCGTCACATCGCCCTCCAGCCCAAAAGTGATCTCTGCCTTTTCTATGGCATAGCTCATCGTCTCATTCAACTCGGGTACGTAGACCATGACTTCATTCAAAAGCACGTCAATGGTTTCGAGGAATTCAAGGTACATGTACAGCAGTTTTCGATCGAACGTGTTACCGAAGAAACAGGTGTCGGCTCGGAATCTCTGGAGACCTTGGTCCGTCTCATTGGGGAAGGAAAAAGAGTTTCGTTTTGGTGGACCATGGGCGTCAATCAGAGTCACGAAGGCGTTCGCGTTGCCCAAGCTTTGATAAACTTAGCACTGATTACCGGCAACATTGGCAGACCGGGCACGGGCGCCAATTCCATTACCGGCCAATGCAATGCCATGGGTTCCCGTTTGTTTTCCAACACAACGAACTTACTTGGCGGGCATGCATTCGACAGTCCCGCGGACCGCGCCAAAATCGCGAAGATCCTCGATGTCGACGAAAGACAAATCCCACAACGCCCCAGTCTTGCATACGACCAGATCATGGAAGGTATCCACCGAGGAACCATTCGGGGGTTGTGGGTGATTGCGACCAATACTGCCCATTCCTGGATCAATCAGGCGGACGCCCAGGAACTTCTTCGCAAGCTCGACTTCTTGGTAGTCCAAGATATGTATCACACAACGGAAACGGCTCAACACGCCCACCTCGTCTTACCGGCAGCTGGCTGGGGGGAGAAAGAAGGCACGTTCATCAACTCCGAGCGACGTATTTCTCTGCTCAAGAAAGTCAGTTCCGCTCCCGGAGAGGCGCTAGCAGACTTCTACATTTTCCGATTGATCGGCCGCGCCTGGGGCGGGCTGGAGTGGATGGACAAATGGGAAACTCCCGAGGATGTCTTTTCGACTCTGAAAGAATGCTCCCGCGGTCAACCTTGCGACATTTCTGGGATCGACAGCTACGAAATGTTGGAGAAGTGTCGCGGCATTCAATGGCCCCTCCCCGAAGGACAGACAGTCCACAAGCGAGCCGAGCGACGATTGTTCGAAGACGGCCACTTCTACCACGAAGATCGAAAAGCACGCCTCATTTTCGATGAACCGCTCCCCGTCCAGGAAAAAACCAACCACCTCTACCCCTTCATCTTGCTGACAGGGCGCGGAACTTCCGCTCAATGGCACACTCAAACCCGAACCGCCAAGAGCGCCGTGCTGCGTAAGCTCTATTCCGAAGAACCCTATGTCGAAATGAACCCCAGAGATGCTCGGAGTCTGGGGATCGAGCCCAATCAATGGGTCTCGGTGGA
>CAYTRQ010000118.1:5499-13751 GCA_964440025.1 uncultured Polyangiaceae bacterium
CGACGAGGCAAAATGCAAGCTCGCGCGTTCGTCACGCAGATCGTCCAACCCGGGCAGCTCTTTATTCCCATGCACTATCCCCAAACCAATCGGCTCACCTTTCCAGCGTTCGATCGCCACTCTCGTCAGCCTTCCTACAAGCACTGTGCGGTACGGCTAACAGCCGAATCGCGTCATCAGTTCGGCCCATAGGGTAGCAGTCACGCCGTCAATCATGGCGCTGCGCATCACGCGTAGCGCTGCTCCAACATGGCAAGGAGGGCCCGGAGTCCCATCGCTTCCCCCCCTTTGGGTCGCCCAGGAAGCGTTTCATTGTTGTAGCCCATCGTGTCAATGTGAACCCAATCGGAATCCTTTCCGACGAACTCCCGCAAAAATAGGGCCGCAGTGATCGCACCTGCATAAGCATCTCCCGTGCTTGAAATATCGGCAACACGACTATCGAGCTTTTTGCGATAGGGCTCGTGTAGAGGCAACCTCCACAGAGGATCGTAGGTCTGTGCGGCCGCTGTTTCGATGAGGTGCCACGTCTCCGTCGAATTTGCGAACACCGCGGGCATTCCCGTTCCCAATGCCACTCGCGCTGCACCCGTCAGTGTTGCTGCGTCAATGATCAAGTCCGGCCGAGCATTGACTGCTTCGGCCAACGCGTCCGCCAACACCAGTCGCCCTTCTGCATCCGTGTCTCCGATCTCTACGGTGATTCCCTGACGACTCTTGAGAACGTCGAGTGGACGCATGGCATTGCCAGAAACGCTATTTTCCACTGCAGGAATCAGCACGCGCACGCGGATCGGCAAGTCCAAGCTCATGATGGCATGAGCAAGCCCCAGGACCAGCGCGGCTCCTCCCATGTCCTTTTTCATCAGCAACATGTATTGGGAGGGTTTCAAGTCCAATCCTCCGCTGTCGAAACACACTCCCTTGCCAACCAAAGTCACGAGCGGTGCCTTGCCTTTACCCCATCTGAGGTCGATCAGTCGAGGCTCCCGGATGGACGCACGACCTACCGCGTGCACCATGGGAAAATTCTTCGCGAGCAAATCCTCACCGGTAGTTACACCGAACTTCGCGCCGTGCACCTTCGCTACGCGCTGGGCCTCGTCGGCGAGCTGCTCTGGCCCCATATCTGAGGCGGGCGTAGTGATCAAATCACGGGCGAGAAACATGCCTTCCGCAACGGCTAGCACTCGATTTCTAGGCGCACGCTTGGGCCAAACCAGCTGACCACACCGAATCTTTTTCTCCTTATATCGTTGAAATCGATAACCGCCGAGTGCCCACCCGAGACAAAGCGCGAAGGCAACGTGAGCTTCCAGGTCGGGCTCTGCATCATAGACGAGCGGAGGCAAGTCCCGAGGAAGGTCCGCGTAGTCCCACGGACATGCTGCATCTCCCACTACGACCAAAGCACCCAGAGGGCCTTCGTCACCGGGAAGAAGAATACTCTTGCCGGCAGAGGGTCGAAACGACACTCCTTTCAACCACGCAGCCACCGAAACCGGTGCAGAGCCGAGCCAGCTTTCGAAATCGTCGAGCTGAACGATCAGAAGAGGAACCGAGTCTTTCTGACCAACACCGACAAAGCTGTCAGCAGCCCGAAGGCCCCCACTACTCGAAAAACCGCGAGACGCGTCCTTAGGCCCTTCTTCTTGTTCGGGATCAGTAGACGCGGGGACTCCTTTTCCTTTACTTTTCCCTTTATCAGACTTCGATTTCGGCGCGGAGGGATTCTTTTTTCCGCTTTTGGATGCACGTTTCGGCGCCATTTTCTTACCCTATCGATAAACTGAACTTGAGGGAAAGAGAAGAATGACGGCCCCCTTCAGGACCTACCTTCTTTCATTCCTATTTCCGCCCCGTGACCGCTGTAAACTGGATAGAGATCGAGCACAGGCCCCCACGGCCGCACAGAACCTCGCACGCAACGAGGACCGAGAAACAGTGGCGTGTCCAAATCGATGAATTCAACCCCCCCGACGCCAGCCGCCAGGCAGGCCGAAGCTGTCATTGAAATCTCCGTTTCCACCATGCCGCCGACCATCACTTCCAAACCCGCGGCGTGCGCTGCGACAAGCAGATCCCAGGCCCCAAGAAGCCCCAGTTTGGCCGTCTTGAGATTCACGACGGAAATTCCCCCAGTCTTGAGGATTCGTAGAAAGTCGTCCCTGCTACGCAGGCTCTCATCAGCAGCCACCGGCACTCCTGATCGTGCCTCCACTCGAGCAAGTCCCTCCCAATCATCGCGCGCCACTGGTTGTTCGAAAAGAACGACTCGATCCTTCGCAGCCCCCAGCTCTTCCAACAAACGCAATGCCTCGTCGCTCGAGAAGACCGTGTTGCCATCAAGCACGAGCTCTGCCCTTGGCGCGGCATCGACGATGCTACGCAGCCTCCGAACGTCCGCCTCAAGGTCGTCCGCACCAACCTTGATCTTCAAACGGGAAAACCCAAGCTCCGTATACCGCTTGGCCCAAGCTCCTCCTTGCTGAACCGTCCCCGTGGTGATCGTCACGTCCGTCGTGATCTGAGAGGTCGCGCCTCCAAAGAACGAACGGAGAGGAAGCCGCCACCTGCGACAAAGTGCATCGAATAGAGCAATCTCCACTCCAGCCGCCCCACTAGGCACCTCGCTCAAGGACTCGCCGATAGCCGCACAAACCCGGCGGTAGTCGGCCAGATCATAGTCCGAGAGGACCTCCGCCATGTCTTCCAGTTTGCTGAGAACAGCCTCTTGTGATTCACCACTGATGTGCGACACCGGCGCAGCTTCGCCAAGCCCGACGGTACCGTCGTCGAGAGTCAGTTGGATCAGCACATTTTTCGCGACGTGCTGTGCTCCGGTGGCTATACCGAACGGTACCTTCAAGGGCACGTCCAGTCTCTCGTAGGAAATCTCTTTCAGGCGAATCACCACTGCTTCATAGACGCCGAAACCCAGCTTGGCCACATCACGTCCGCAAAACTGCTCGAGAGCGCTCCAACATCGACTCGACGTTGCTCCCTTGCCGGCCGCTCTCAGTCTGGCACCGTCAAAGCAATGGGGAAGATTCTGTCAGGAGTCGTGGTGCTCTGTGCCCTGGTGATTTCGAGCGAGGCTCTGGGCCAAGAGGTCTCGTCTCAGGCCACCTCAACCAAGGAGTCCACAACCGGGAGGCGCTCTCCCGATCGGGATAACTCTCCCACAGACGAAGAGTCGGGAACGAAGGCAGCCGAACTGGAGGAACCCCTAAACGTCGGTTATTCCGGTTCTCCCCCCTTCGTCAAGAAGATGCCGTCAGGAACGCCCGCGGGGGCCAGCATCGAAGTCTGGCAACAGATCGCACAACGCATGGATGTCTCATTCGAGCTTCACGCGAGAGAATCGGTCGACAAGGCACTCGAAGATCTCAGAAGCGGAGAGCTCGACGTCGCTATCGGCCCGATCAGCATCACCGCGGAACGAGCCCGATTCGTAGCTTTCACTCAACCCTATGCAAGATCTTCCCTAGCGATCGCGTCCCAACCACAGAGCAGCTTCTGGACCAGGGTTCGACCTTTCCTCTCGCGAGCCTTTTTTAGCGGACTGTTCGGCTTGATGTTTGTGCTTGCCATCGTTGGCACACTCATGTGGTTGGTCGAGCGCAAAAGGAATAGCGAACAATTTCCTACGCACCCTCTGCTTGGTATCGGTAATGGGATCTGGTTTGCGTTGGTCACCATGACCACCGTGGGATACGGTGACCGAACCCCGGTCACGCCTGCGGGACGAGTCATCGCCGGCGCATGGATGCTCATAGCACTGATAACTGTTTCGTCACTTACTGCGGGAATCGCCACCGCTCTCACGGTTTCTCAACTGGGAACGACTGCCGTCAGCACAGCGGACGAGCTCCGCTCGCGCAGGGTCGCGGGAACGATTTCCAACAGCTTCGCAAGGAATCACGGCGCCATAGCCGTTCCCGTCGCCGATCTCCCAGCTGCCATTGAGCTGGTGAAGGCTGGCGAAGCCGAGGCCGTGGTTTTCGACCGCCCCGCACTGGAGCACTATCTCTCGAATCATCCCGAAGTCGAACTCGAAGTTTCCCCGAGGCGCTACAAAGAACGCGGCTATGGCTTTGCCGTTAATCAAGGCTCTCCCCTTCGAGCCCGAATGGACATCGCTCTCCTCAAGCTCCGCGAAGAAGGCAAACTCGATTTGCCAACCCAAGACGATTAGAGCACCAGCACACAATCTCGAAGGCCCTCGCCGACGCTCACCTGCGGAAAGGTGAGCCGCAGCGGGGCGAAAGACTCTTTCAGCTCTCCATCATAGGCCGACCGTTCGGCCCAAGTCCCGAAAACAAGCATCACAAAGAGCCAGAGCGCTTGAATCTACTCCTTGGACAAGAGTCCGGACTGGTGGAACTATTGTTGGTGTGACGACTTCGTCCTCCTCAGAAGAATTTGGAAGCTCTCGAGCCGTGGGGAGCCTCTTTCTTTCTTCGCCCGTGTGCGTGGACTCCCTCGGAGAGACGTGGACCGGCTATATCACCGAGGGAGTAGACAAAGGCCGGACGGTTGTGGGTACCGTCATTTCAGCCAAATCTCGTTCGCGAGCCATCAACGAAATCCTGGAGACAGCTCAGGCGTCCCTGACGGTACGACACCCTCATGTCTTGGCTCTGCTCCAGGTTGAAGAGTGCGAGGAAGAAATCATTCTCACCAGCGAATACCTTGAGGGGGAACCGCTCAGCACCCTCATCAACGCTGCGTCCCAATCTGGGCCATTTCCTCAAACGGTAGCTCTGCGGATTGTTAAGGACGTTATCGACACGCATTTAGCTCTTCACACCCTGGCTTCAGACAACGACAGCCTCAACTTGCCCGGCGGTCTATCACCCGAGGCTGCCTTCGTCGCAACGTTCGGCGAGACCATGATCCGCCACCCAGGGATCAACCAGGTAGCTATGCGCCAGCTAGCTCTACGACGTCACCCTGCCACTCTGCCTTATCGTTCGCCCGAACAACTCAAGAACCCGAGGACCATCGACCAGCGCACCGATGTCTTCTCTGCAGGGGTCCTTCTGTGGGAGCTTCTCTCTTCTCGTTCGCTCTTCGGCGAGTCCCACGAACACTTCGGGCGCAAAAAAGCATTTTCCAACCTTTCGGCGCAAGAGATCGAGCGCCGCATTCGTTCTCTTCCCATCCCTCCTCTCAGTGAAATCCGTCGTCCCGAAGGCGCCTTGCATTCCGATGTTGTGTCCTTGGTCGATCGGGCACTGAGGCGAGACCCCTCACAACGCTTCGCCGACCTCGAGGAGCTGAGTAACTCCCTCTCCTCCCTTCCTCCGCAAATGTTAGCTGACTCCGAAGAAGTCGCCGCTACTGTGGATAGTTTGGCGGGCCCAGTGATCGCCAGGCGTCACCAGCAAATGACGGAGATCGCTCCAATCCCCCTCCGGAGCAGTGTACCGCCGTCGGGCCGAGTTTCCTCTTTTCCAGACGAACAAGCGCAGGTCACTCTAGCCGCCCCCCGGCGAATCGATCGGCTCGAGCAGCAAGAGCTCAAAGACCCAGGCCGTGGCTCCGGCTCATCAAGCTCCAACGCAAATACCAACGCAACTTCCCATCCGGCATCCCCTCCGAAGGCCCCAGAGGTGAGGATTGAAACCAAGGGGCCGGAGAATTTCGGCAAGAGTTTCTCCGAGCCCACTATCAATGAAATCACAGGCTCAGGGGGTCCGCCTCCGGCAATTGAACTACCGAGCTTCGAAAGGAACCCCCCACCGGGAAGTTGGCTGGCGGCAGCGGCAATCCTGCTGGGGCTTGGGGTGGGCACCTATGCTCTCTGGAGGTCGCTTGGCGACGATCCCGAGACCTCCGGAAGCCAACGAGCGCAAGAAACATCCTCCGAGACGAGAAACAAGACGACCTCAAAAGAAGAGGTCATCGAGGCACCTCAACCGTCGGAAGCAGAAGAGGAGTCCTCCGGTACGCTCACGTCGCCCGGCAAGCCCAGTTCTTCGGATACCGGTCAACCAGCTCGGCTTCCACCTTCTCGAGAGGCAGTGCCCAACGAATCGACTTCACCATCTCCCCCCAACAAAGAGTCTCAAGATCCAAACAGTCGCCGCTCACCTCAATCGTCAACAGGACACGAATCCGATCCATCCTCTCCCCATGAGGCGTTCCGGCCCGAAGGGATTTAGCCATCTGAAATGAAGTCCTCTCTCTTCATGATCAAGTGCGAAAATCGATCGCTGAAAAACGGGCAACCGGCGCGAACGAGTCTGGCGAGCTGGACGAGTGAGCGGAGCCGGGCAAGCCGGTCACGTCGATCACTCCGCGAGACGAGTCAACAAACAACGACTTCGGGCGAATCTCTGGCTTTCAAGAGCACTTGCGGCACCTCTCCCCCAATGGGGGGCTCAAAGGCTACTCGAAAATCGCGCTCGATCATTGGGTTACTCAGTTGCTGTCTTTTCGTCACACCAGATGCTCTGGGGGCCGAAGAAACTCCCGAGCCGCCAGTGTCCGGCGCTGGCGTTCCCGTCGACGATGCAACCATCGCCCAGAAGTCTGCCGCGCAAGAGGCATTTGCCGTTGGTGATCGAGCATTTGACACTCAAGACTACACATCCGCCCTCAAGCACTTTCGAAAATCTCTCAGCATTGTCAATAGCCCTAACTCTCGGCTCATGGTTGCTCGGAGCCTTCTCGAACTCGACCGACTGGAGGAAGCCTACCATGAGTACGAACGTGTTCTTCAACATGCCAGAAACGACCCAACATACGAACAAACCCATAAAACGGCACAACGAGAGCGTGACGCTCTCAAAAGCCGACTAGCATGGCTGACCATCGATACGGGAGAGCTGCCGGAAGAGGCCGTGATCACGGTCAATGGCCGAGAAATCAGCCAGTCCGAACAACAAGGCGCTATTCCTCTCGATCCTGGAAAGTCGGTCGTCCACGCAAGCACGGCCGAGGGAAAGACCGCGACAGTCGAAGTACACATGGCCGCAGGGAGACAACGTACCGTGACCCTCGAAATCGGCGAGAAGACAGTCGTGGGTCTCCGTACTCCGAGCGCCCCACACGATGGCAACGGAGAGGAATTGCGCTCCTCCACGCAAACCCCCAATGCGCAAAAACCCAGCTCTTCTCGTCCCCTCAGACCCTGGGCATACGTCGCAGGAGGAGTGGGTCTCGTGGGAACCGGCGGATTCGTAACTTTCGGCGTGCTCAGTGAAAGAAACTACAATCGACTCCTCGATAGCTGCAACAACGGCGTCTGCCCGCAGGACTCTCAAAGCGACATTGATCGAGGAAAACGCTACCAATTACTGGCTAACATCGGGCTCGGCGTGGGCGTCGTCGGAGTAGCCACAGGAACGCTTCTTTTCATTCTCGAGATCGATCAGGACGAAGCACCCATACAACTCCATGCGAATGCCAACGGACTACGATTGCGGGGGAGGTTTTAGTGCGGCAAAGCTTGGCAATTGTTACACTGTTATCCTGTACTCTCGTTTTCGGGTGTTTACAGGACTTTGACCAATTCGAAGCAGGCGGAACCAGCTCTGGCGGCGGCGAGGCTGGTACCAGCGCACCCAACGGGGGCGACAACGGCGGCGGCGAACCATCGAGTTCTTCCGGCGGTGCGACAGGGGGAGAAAGCGGCTCAGGAAGCACAAGCGGCGGCACCGGCGCGAGCGGCGGCACCGGAGGAGTCAGCATTAGCTCAGGTGCAACAGGAGGAGCCACAGGGGGCGATGGTCAGTTCCAAGGTGGAGCGGCGGGAACAGGGGGGACCAGCTGCGACACCGGCTCGAAGCTGTGTGGTAACGAATGCGTCCCGCAAAGCGACCCACAAACGGGATGCGGGGCGGAAACCTGTACTCCCTGCCCCTCCGCCCCCAACACCGTGGTTGGTTGCAGTGCAGGCGCTTGCACGGAGATCTCCTGCGAAGCCGGATTTGCCGATTGCGATGGTGAAGCACAGAACGGTTGCGAACACAGCGCAAGTTCATTCAACGAATCGGTCTGTGGAGGCTGCGATGCCGACTGCACGACGCTCGGCCTGACCGATTGCCAATCCGGCCTTTGCGGTTGCACGCAGGCCAGCGAATGCCAAGGAGACGCAAACAACGACTATGACTGTGAGAATCGCCTTTGTCGGTGTGGAGACAATCAATGCAACGTCGGCGAGATCTGCTTGAAGTCCGCCAACTCAGCGCAGTGCAGTTGTGGCGGGGAAGAGCCATGCCAACCAGGTTGGGTTTGTTGCC
>CAYTRQ010000119.1:0-4136 GCA_964440025.1 uncultured Polyangiaceae bacterium
GATGATCCTCTCATCGTCCGCGGTCCGGGCACCAGACCCTTTGATGGAGAAGGCCTCCGCAGTCGAAAGAACGACGTTGTGGACCAGGTACGGCTCCAGACCTACCTCCTCGACTGCTATTCGGCACGCAAGCTCGATCTGGAGCCAACGGCCAGCGCGTCTCGAGGGGGTGGAGCCATTGGTCCCTCGCCCACGAACTTCATCTTGCAACCCGGAGAAGTCAGCCGAGACGAATTGATCGCTTCCACACAAAGGGGCCTTCTGGTGACAGACATGATGGGGTTCGGCTTCAATGCGGTAACAGGCGATTTCTCCCGCGGAGCCGGGGGCTTTTGGATCGAGGACGGCAAAATCGCATTTCCAGTAAGCGAAGTGACGATCTCTTCGAACTTGGACGAAATGCTCCGGGCCATCGATTGCGTCGCCAACGATCTCATCCTCAAAGGATCGGTGGCATCTCCGACCTTCCGCATTGCGAACATGACGATTTCTGGCAGTTGAATGAGCGAGCGCGAGTGGCGCAGAGCGCCCGCCCGCGTTGGGTCGCCTCCTCACCGAAGCGAGTTTCAGCGAGGAGGGGCAACTCCGCTTTTCCCATCGTATCCAAACCTCAGTCCCACTTGTTTTCCGAGCCAGGGGAGCTTCCAGGATCCGCATGTTCGGCAAAAGAGCCTTCTACGTCCGGAGCGAGCGGATGCAGCCGAGCCCAGCTCACCCCCGCGGAGGTCGCGAGGGCCGGAATCCGAGAGACCACTCTCCCATCTGTGTCCGTGAGCTGGAGCGCCTCCCCCGAGTTCAAAAGCCCCGAGTGTCCTAGTTGACTCAGCACAACAGGAACGGCGTCCGCATCGGGAACGACGTCGAGCTCCTTCTGGGGACGATACTCTTCGGACACGATCACGCCATATTGCCCCGCTTCGAGAAGCAAGGGAGGCAATTGTCGAGAGCTCCGGTTGTCTTCAAGAGAGTATTCGTCGAGCCATACCGGAGCTCGACCAATGTTCTGCACTTCCACCCATTCACTTGCCGGCTCTGGACCGAGGGGATTCGCCAGGACTTCGGTCATCACAATCTGACCCGTTTCTTCAGCAACGACAATCGCTTCCTCCCTGCTTGAAGCAACTCCGTTCGGCCCCATCCAGGCCACCTCGACCCTGTGCACGCCTGCCGGCAAAGTTCCAAGAGAAAGGCGCGTCGGGGTATCGTGTTGCCAAAGAATGAGTCTTCTCCTGGATTGCTCGGAAGCAGTTTCCCCCACCACGAAGCCGAACAACCCCTCGGGAACAGACGCCCAAAGGCTGCTGCCCTCCACGCTCAAGGAGATCTCCATGGGGCCGGACTCTTGAACTTCCTTGCCCACGAGGAGAGGCGTCGGTTCGAACCAGGCCCCTGCAACGCGGTGGGGAGGCAGAAGGGGATCGGTTCGACCCTCGGGAATGTGAATGCTCAGACAGCTCGACTCTCCCACACCTCCAGCGATCCCCCCAGCCACCCTTGCGAGCAGTCTGCCAGGGCCGAGCTCCACGACATCGGGCAGCTGCAATGACGGCTCCGTTCCGAGGTCTTGGATGGCCCACGGCGGCTTGGCCAAGCAATAGACGACCACGCCCCCCGCGCGCGCGGGACCAATCCCCATTCGTCTCCACAACGCCACGGGATCATCGTCGGTCGCCATCTCGGCGAGACGGCCCACGCCCAGAACAACCAGGGAGTAGGTTTGCCCAGCGTCGAGCAATTGGAGAGGCATCAGCACTCGCTCTTGCTCCTGCATCCAGGACGCGAGCGGAACGCGGTTTCCCTCGACGATCTCTGGCACATCCCCTTGCCGGATTCGATTCGAGCTGGCTGTGGAAACATCGCCTGCAATGAGCCAAATGTCCTCGAGCGGAACCGGGAGCTCACCCGAAACGACAATGCGCGGAACTCGAGGGAGATCTTCCAGTTCTCGATGAGACACGGTGGTGACGGAATACTGGGCCGATGGATCGACGTGATCAGTAGCTGGCCAGCTGCAGCCACTTAGACATACGCCGAGGAGCCGTATCAACAGGGACAGCCAAATCGGTGAGCGAACAACTCTGAAACCAAAGAGCTCGACGTCGAAGCCTCTCTGGCGACCAAACGAGCACCGCCAGGCACCATCCTCCGTTGACGTGATGAGATCGCTGCGTTTTTGCGAAAAAAACCGACCCAAGAGAGCGTCCATGAAACCTTGTTCGGCCTGACGTCCATGAAGTTGCGGGTGATTTTCGCTTTTTGTCGGCCGCCTGCCTCGAACCCCCCCGCGTGAAAGCCACTCTCAGGGTGATCACTCGGATCCCCGCAACTCAAAGGTCGAAAGCGTTCGCCCTATCGTTTGGACAGCTCGTCGTCTTCGGCGTCGTCGTCGTCATCGGCCGAGTCATCTTCATCGTCGGCGTCGTCTTCGTCATCGGCCGAGTCATCGTCATCGTCGGCGTCGTCTTCGTCTTCGTCATCGGCCGAGTCATCTTCATCGTCGGCGTCGTCGTCGTCTTCGTCATCGTCGTCGTCATCGTCGGCGTCGTCGCCGTCATCGACCGAGTCATCTTCATCGTCGTCGTCGTCGTCATCGTCGGCGTCGTCGCCGTCATCGGCCGAGTCATCTTCATCGTCGGCGTCGTCGTCATCGGCCGAGTCATCTTCGTCAGCAGCCTCCGAGTCGTGGTCGGCATCGTGACTCGACTCGTCCTTCTCCGACTCGTCGTCCTCCATGTCGGCCCCGGCGCTCGACTCCTCCCCGACTTCCGGATCGCCTTCGCGCCCCGGCTCACCTTCATTCGCGGCCGTTCCTCCACCGTCCTCCACTGAGTCAACGGAAGCCGCCGATCCCGCAGAGGAAGCAGAGCCCTCCGCAGAGCTCGGTGATTCGCTTTCGGACAGATCGATGGGACCTTCCGGAGCGGGTTCACCCAACTCCAACTCGAACTTCGCGCGCGAATCCTCACTGAGCTCTGTAAATTCTCGCAGAGTGGGCAGGTCGCGCAGCGACCTCAGGCTGAACAAGTCGAGGAACTGCGGGGTCGTACCATAGATCATGGGCCGACCAGGTTCGTCCTTCTTGCCGAGAATGCGAATCAATTCTCGTTCGAGCAAAGCCTTGAGGACAGCCCCTGAATCGACCCCCCGAATATCGTCCACCTCGGGCCGCGTCACCGGCTGCCGGTAGGCGATGATAGCCAACGTTTCCAGCTGGGCCCGACTCAAACGGACCGGTTTCTGCGCCAGAAACTCCCTCACCGTCGAAGAATAGTTCGGGTTGGTCCTTAGCGCGTAGCCTTCCGCCACCTCGACCACCCGGATCCCACGTAGCCGGGTCTCCTCCCGCAGCAGCTCGATCAGCTCCTGCGCCCGATGGCGATCGATCTTTGCTGCCCGCGCGATCTCCCGTGCCGAAAGGGGTTTATCGGCCGCAAAAAGGATGGCTTCCACGAGCCCTTTCAAGAACCCTTCGGTATCCGAAGCGGCTCCCTCGTCATCTTCGATACCTTCACCGATCAGGCGGACCTCGGGTTGCGGCTCACTCGATGCACCCGTCTCCTCCTCCACGCTCTCCTCTGACGGACTTTCCCCCATCTCACTCGTGAAAGGATCCTCATCGAAGAAGAGTCCTGACTCTCGACTGACATCGGCTGCTTCCGAATCGACAAGATCGCCTTCCCTCGACCGATCGGTCCCCGAACTCGATGATGGCTCTCGCGCATCAACCTCTTCATCGGAGCTATCGACATCGCCAAAACCAGCGGCTCCGGTCTCCTCGGACGAGGACGCCTCATCGCCGGAGTCACTGGCACGTTCAGCGGCCTCCTCGGACGCTGAACCCTCATCAGAGGAAGGGACCGAACCCTTAGCGCTCTCGGTAGGGGATGCCTCTCCCGATTCCATTCCCCGTGATTCCTCACCCGGCGAGGTGGAGGAGTTCGGGGCGGGAGGTGAGGGCGTCGCCTGGGTCTGGGGACGCGGACGACGGGCGGATGGACGCTTCTTTCGTGCCATTACTCGTAGGGCTTGGTTGGGAACTCCGGGGTTGCACCGGTTACTTCGGACTCAGGTTCCTCGGGAACGGCCTCGGGCTCTGAAGCTGGCTCCGCGCGGCTGGCCTCTGATTCTGAAGCCGA
>CAYTRQ010000119.1:4236-13740 GCA_964440025.1 uncultured Polyangiaceae bacterium
TCCTCGGGAACGGCCTCGGGCTCTGAAGCTGGCTCCGCGCGGCTGGCCTCTGATTCTGAAGCCGGCTCCTCGGGGGCGGCCTCGGGCTCTGAAGCCGGCTCCTCGGAGGGAGTTGCCTGCTCAGCAGCTGGCCCACCAGATTTTCCCCCACCGGGGGCCTGACCTCGTGCCAAAGCAGCTAGAGGGTCGCCCTCATCGACATCACGACGGAGGACCTCCTCTTGCTCATCGGTAATGATGAGACGCACAGTAATGTCTTCGAGAGGCCCATCTTGCCGCACGTCGAGCATCCGTAGTCGCGTCATTTCTAGCAAGGCAAGGAATGTCACGACGATTTCCGAACGGCCGGCGTCCTGTTCGAAGAGATCCTCGAAGGCAACATCCCCCTGCCCTTTGAGCTTGTCCGTCAATGCAATGATGCGCTCGGAGATCGAGATCCGATCCACATCAATCAAGTGCTCCGCAGTCTGCTTGACACGCCCCAGCATTCGCTGAAATGCATCGAAGAGCTTGAAAACACTCAGCTGGGCCAATGGCGCCGGACCGTCGACCTGCGGCGCGGACGCACCCCGTAAAAAGACGTCTCGGCCTAATACCGGCGCCGATGCGAGCTGTTCGGAGGCTTCCTTGTACTTCTGGTATTCGAGCAGTCTCCTCACCAGTTCCGCACGAGGATCGAGCTCTTCGGCGCTCTCGTCCTCCTGATCGGCCGGCGGGGCCGGAAGCAGCATCTTCGACTTGATGTGGGCCAACGTCGCAGCCATGACGAGATACTCACTTGCAAGATCGATATTCAAATCCTGCATCAGATTGAGGTACTCGACGTACTTCTGGCTGACGAACGCAATGGGAATATCGGTAATGTCGAGCTCGTGCTTTTGAATCAAATGAAGCAGGAGATCGAGCGGCCCTTCGAAGGACGAGAGAGAGACATGATAAGCCCCACGAGGCACTTCAATCGGCGGATCCGACTTTGAGCCAGCTCCCGACGGGCCCCCTTTTTCCCCCTGGGCCTCTGGCTTCGAGACCTCTTCCTCATTCGAAGTGCGCTCTTGCTCTGGCGGCACCTCGGACTCCCCCTCTTGACCAGAAGAGGAAAGCCCACCGCCGCACTCGGGCACCGCAGATCCCTGGGAAGCAGGGGAGTGCTCAGGCTCCTGGGAAGAAGAGGAGCCAGCCGAGGACGACTGAGAAGCGACGCTTCCTTCTGCTTCGTCCCTGAGATCAGAGGAGTTGTCGGTCGGGGCACTCATGACGTGAAAAACGGGTCCGGCGGAGACTAGTGACCTCAGCGGGAAGTTCCAGGACTTTCCGGGGGGTGGCTGGATTGACGCCCCGAGCGCCCGCAGGCTAGACGGGAACGCCATGAGCCTGGACACCTCGGCGGTCGGCTACGAGGCGGAGCCTCTCTTCTTCGAGTACGACTGGAAGACCGTTGTCTTGTATCACCTGGGCATCGGTTGCCACCGAGAAGAGCTCGACTACCTCTACGAGGAGCGAGGGCCTCTCGTTGTGCCCTCATTTGCGGTGATCCCCTCCTACCCGGCCCTCGAGCCACTCGTCACCCGAGCGGGAGCGGATATGGCTCAGGTGGTTCATGGCAACCAAGCGATCCGCATTTTCGGAAAGATCCCGAGCCAAGGCCAACTCAAGACGAAGGCACGAATCGAGGGCGTCTACGATCTCCGCCGCTTTTCTCAAGTCGTCTTTTCCACACGGACGGAGATTGACGAAACGCCCTTGTTCGAAACCACTTGGACGTTGGTGGTTCGCGATACGGGTGGCTTTGGGGGCCCTCGCCCCCCCAAGCACCATCCTCCCAAACCGCTACCGGACAGCGAGCCCCTCTTCCAGATCACCGATCGGACGAGCCCGGAGCAAGCTCTTCTCTACCGACTCAGCGGCGATCTGAACCCCCTTCATGCAGATCCCGAGTTCGCTCGAAAAGTCGGCTTCGACAAAGGTCCTATCTTGCACGGTCTATGTACTTTCGGATACGTGACCCGAGCCGTGATTCAGGGCGCTTGCGACGGAAACCCCGAGCTGCTCCGGGAGCTCTCGGTTCAATTCAAGAAGCCAGTGTGGCCAGGAGAGTCAATCACCACGGTGGGACACCCCACCGAAGACGGTCGCATCAGCCTCGCCGCATATGCCGCAGATCGCTCTGAAGCGGTTGTCGGAGGAGCCTACGCCACGGTGAGTCCAATATGAGTGGCTCCTCGAAAATGGCGTTACCAGCGGCGGCGGCTGTGCTCCCGGTGAAACAGCGGCGGTGCCATTTTTTTCGAAGGCGCAGGGAGACGTTGCCGGCATTTGCCATCGCTAGCGCCGCGCTCATCTCAAGTTTGCTCATACCAAGCTGTGTCATTTCGACGGAAGGGAGCCCCGGCACCGCTCCCCAACTCCCACTTGATCCCGTGATCGAGAAACGGACACGGGACGAAAAGCCCGCCACACGGGGGCCGCGCCAAGTGAGTGCCCGTCATATCCTCATTTCCTATCGGGGTGCGTCCCGAGCGGCTCCCTACATTACTCGCAGCAAGAAAGAAGCCCAAGCCTTGGCCCAATCGCTCCGCGAACGCGCGGTGGGTGGGGAGGACTTCTCCGAACTCGCCAAGCAACACTCCGATGACCGCGGCTCGGCAGCAGCAGGGGGAGATCTCGGGCAGTTTCGTCGTGAGCAAATGGTCCCGGCCTTCTCTCAGGCGGCTTTCTCACTCAAGCCAGGTGAGATTGCCGAGGTCGTGGAGACCGAGTTCGGATTCCACGTGATTCAACGGACGAAATAGGTCACGAATCGATGCTGAGCGCGTGCTCCTGAAGACGCCGCAGTCGGGAGAGACAGAACGCAGCCCATCTTTCCTCCATCGCCTCTCGATCCTGAGGGCCGACGGCCCGCACCGTCCCTGTCGCTGCTGGGCCAACTCCGAGCAGCAGTTTTCCGACTTGCCTGAAGAGCCAAACTTCCGCCGGCGCGTTCTGCCTGGCAACACGCACAGAAAACACGTCCCTCCCCTTCAGTTTGTGATAGCGCCCCGCCGTCTTCATCAGATTGAGCGCATCACGAGCTCCTGGCTCCTCAACTGCCTCGATGACCACGAGACGATGAGGATACTCGGGACCATCATAATGAGCGATCGCATAGGGTCCTGTCCCCACCAGACCGAGAAAACCATCCGGACGCAGTTGGGTGGACAGCGGCTTCGCGGAAGGAAGAGTTACTCGTTGCGCCACGGAAGGTGGTGTATGGTTCCCCCCCAAAGACTCCGCAATGGCTCGGGCCAAAGGCACGAGCACACTCGGGGAACGTTTCGCGATCTCTGCAGGAGTTTCCGTATCCGAAACGTACCTCAATTCCACCAGTTGGTTGCCGCGTCGGACGTAGGCAATTCCTTCTCCAATGGCGCCCTGCCCCCTCAAGGGCAACGGCTTGATCTCGAGCGACGATGCTGCGCCTCGTGCAAACGTCCTGTGCGTAAAAAAGCCGAAGGCTCCACGGCTAGTCCGGAATCTGGAAACGACCACACTCACAGACGACGAGGACGAGGCCATTGGCGCATAGCGAAGAACTTTAACGCTTTCTAGACCATGGCTCCTATATAAGTCACATTCCCCGCCAAATAGATCTCGACACACCATCTCGAGCGATGCGGGTGCACCAGTGCCATAGCTGCGCACATCCGTCGTGGGATCGATGCAGTGTCCAGCGGCCCTTTCGGGCAATCCGACGGTCACGGTGGGAGCCTTGTCCAAAAGGCTCTCACACGGGCTGTTCAACCCCACCACATCGGGAGCGGGAGGAGCGCCGTCACGGGACTCGTTCTCTTCACAGCCAGAGGCAACCAGGGCGAGCAACGCCAAAACCCCACTTCCCCACCGGCGGGCGAGGCGGGCGGCGGAGCCGTTCGAGGTTGTCAGATGGGCTCTATCCCGACTCACGCAATCCACGGAGCGTGTGCTAGCCGCTTGCATCGGGGCCCGCAACGTTTTCACAGCTGCGCAGCGATTGCGACCGCTCTCGAAAAGTTTCCAGCACCTTCGTCCAGCCCGGCTCCCGTTTGGTGGGGATTGTGCCTTCACGCGGGCCCCGCCCGCACGAAGGACCGAAATTTCCGGCGGCACAGACATTGCAGTCTTTCGAGCAGCACTGGCGATCATGAAAAGCGACAAATCCAGCAACCAACAGTGACTCGAACAGAAAAGTAGCTTTCTGAAGAGGTCGCCCTTCCCTCAATTGAGCAAGCGCGCAACTCGATGGCTCGAAGCCACCCGCAAAAAACGATGATGACGAGCAAAACTCGGACTTTCAAGCTGACTTGCGGCACCTCACCCAACGTGGGAGCCGCAAGGACTGCTCGACGACAGTCGCGCTCGCTCATCAGCTCGCCCACTCAGGGCGCAGCGAAACCGCTGTTCGACAGCCACGCTCGGCATCTCAGCTCGACTTTCATGCAAGCTCCTCCATTTCCCTCCATGTGCGACGGGCAACGCCCTTCCCCCTCGCCGGATCGGGCGCTCCCAGCTCCTCGTCAGCGGCGAGGATTCACGCTGATCGAGCTGATGGTCACAGTGGTCATCGTCGGGCTCCTCGCCGCATTGGCAACTCCTGGGATCCTCCATCGAGTCAACAGTTACAAGACTCGAACGGCCGCAGAAACGGTGGCCACGACGTACCGCATGGCTCGCCTTCGCGCGATGGGACGCGGGGCAGCAGTGTTGGTGAACTATAATGACGGTGATCTGACTGTCTACGAGGCCATCATGGGAAGCAGCGCTCCGAACGGCTGCGAAAGACTGCCCAGTCCTTCCTGTAGCGATACGCTGCAGAGCGCCACTCGCCAACTGGTGGAGTCCTTCGATGCCGAGGGCGATGGATCATTTTCCACGACCTTCGAGGTCGCCTCCTCGACGGAGACAAGTGTCGACATCTGCTTCACTCCCTCCGGCCGCTCATTTCTGCGAACGGACAGTTCAACGCCCATTCCCTCGATGACCCAGGTGGCGCGCATCACCGTCAACCTGGCCACGAGCGGCATGAATCGTCACGTCCTTCTTCTTCCCAACGGGACCGCACGCGTCGTGGCGGAGGCGCTATGACGAGGTCACTCCTTCTCAGCCCTTTCTGCACGGTTCGAGCTGCAGCACGACTCCAGCGAGGGTACACCGCCGTCGAACTCGTGATGGCCATTGGAGTCTTTGCCGTCGGCATCACCGGAGTCTTTGCTATGCAACGGGTCACTTCCGGTTCGAATAGCTACGCGAAGAACCTCGCCGTGGCCAGCTATGTTGCAGAATCGTGGCAAGAGCGGCTGGCCGTCGATGCCCTCAACTGGACCCAAAGCGCGCCCATCACGAATACGACCTGGTTTGCGCCACTCGGCGCTGCGGACGACTGGGGCTGGGATCTCCCTGCTACCTCCGGCGATTTCGGCCCATCCTTTAGCATCGTCGGAGCCTACAACGATCACGGTTCCACTCCAGAAAACACGGTCTTCTGCACCCACATTCGACTCACTCGCCTCATCTCTACCCCAAGCAGCGGTATGATTCGCACCGAGGTCCGCGTATTCTGGCCGAAACCGGGAGAGCCACCGAACCTGGGAGGTTCCCACTACTGCACGGACAGTGCCGATTTGGACAAGATCACAGCCGAACACTTCCATTTCGTTCACAAGGCCAGCGTCGTCCGGCAGACAGGGGGGATGAACTGATGGATGCCGAACTGCAAAGCTTTTCGAACACACGTCGCGGCTTCACCTTGGTCGAACTCATGGTCGCCCTCACGGGAGGACTCATCTTCACCCTGTTCGTCTTCATGATGACACGGGATGTCTCACGCTTTTTCCAAAGACAGACAGGCCTTTCCGACGCCACCCTCTCGGTGGTCACTGGCTACCAACGCCTGCGCGCAGACGTCCAACGCGCTGGATTTTTGGCTACTCCGAATGTGGCAAAGGATCCAAGACGCTGTCCTGCCGCAGGAACCGGAATCCCGGCCAGCTGGGATGCCAACTTCCCTCAACTTTCCCGTTTAGCACTCGCGCGGGTCGAGCCGGGCGCTTCATTGACCACACTGGGTTCCGGCCATCTGCTGAGCGAGGCAGGACTGACGACTCCTGACAAGCTCTACCTGTACGGAAACTACACCAGCGTCGATCAATATCCGGTCAAGGAATACCTGGGCGGCACGACCATCGAGCTCGAACCCAACTCGGTAGCCCTCGAACGCGCAGGCTACGCCACGAACGCCCAAAGCACCCTGGACCAGCTTTTCCCCACGGGCCGTATTTTGCGTGCCGTGAGCACGAACACCGGTGAAGAGCAATATAGTATCATCACCGGAGTGGACGCCAGTGATACGAATCGACCCAGGATCACCATCGCGTCCCCAACGGTTCCTTTCGTCTTCAAGACGAACAATCCACTGTGCGGCCTGCGCGGCCACAATAAGGACATGATCGTCAACACGGTAAACATCATTCGCTACAGCGTTGCCGATATGACGAACGACTCGAACTACGATCCGCTCCTGTTTTCCGAGGATCCGGGGTTCAACAGTGAGCGAACGGAGCTCGTCCGCGAAGAGATCGATCCATCCACGGCAGACGGCGACCTCGATGCAAGCAACACCTCGATGATTTTCCCAGGAACGCGGGAGCTCGTGGCGGAGTTCGCCGTCGACTTCAAGGTGAGTGTCGTGGCAGTGACCAGTGTCGCGACCGGCGCCACCTCTTTCCTCGACGAAAACGACAGCGACTTCCTCGCCTACGCAGGAGATCCGACCGAACCGGCTGCCCTGGTCAATGGGATGGGGCCTCATCTGATCCGGGCGCTCCACCCGCGCCTTTCCGTCCGCACCCGCGCGCCGGATCGCCAAGCGGACGTCCCAGACGCTCCCCCGGGCGTCTTCCGCATGCCGCTGACCGTCACCAGCCCTAGCTCAGGGGGCGGCAGTAGCACGGCAAGCGACTACACCCGCGTGCGAACCTTGCAATCGCACATCATGACCCGCAACGCCGGCAACCACCTCAACTGGAACTAACCCATGAGTGTTTTGCTTGAGCACATCTCACAATCTCGAAGGTCCCGGTCGACGCTCCCGTACCGGGCAAGGCAAACATCGGCGGAGCGGAGGCAACTCCGGTTAGCACCCCGGATCCGTCGGGCCAAAGCCCGCAAGGGCCAGCGTGGAGCGGCACTGTTCGTGATCATGATGGCCATCTTGCTGCTTTCCGGCCTGGGCATGTGGGCAATGCATTCGGCGAGCATCATCGGACGGGCCAGTGGCTACAGCCGGGCCGCTCTACAAACTCAATACATCGCCGAGATGGGTATTTTAGCCGGCACGGGGTACTTGAGCCTGCCCAACATGGCGGCGCTCAACCATCAAGCTGCCCAGAGTGCCGCACTTGGGTCGAGTTCCGATGATTGCCTCTCCGTGAGCTCAGGACAATATTGTCGCAGCATCTCCAAACAGGAAATCGAGGCGATCCCGCAAATGAACGCCTCGGTGACTCTCACGGATACCCAAAGTTTGAGCCCGGCCGATATCCCCGATCCCCTTCAAGGCGACTTCACTGTCGAGATGACCTCGCCACGCCCTGTGATCGTGCCTGGTTCCCCTCTCTCCGCAGACGAAACTCCTTACCGGATGGTCACTCTCACCTCCTACGGCACCGTACGACCTGATCCGGGGGGCGCGGCTTCCGATAACCTCTGCACCGACGCGGGCGGCGATGCTCTCACCGCCGAGAACAGCTCCGCCGGCCGTATCGCCATGCGGGCCCACGCCATCATTGGGCCAGTCAAATAGGACACCATCATCGCTTCGATCATGTCTCTTACCTCTCCCCCATTACTCAAAGCAGCCAAGCCCCTTCCCCGCCTCTTGGGGCCGCTGCTCCTCAGCACCTTGGGAGCCCTATTGCTCGTCTCTCCGGCCCGAGCGCAGGACCCGGTGCCGGGGGAAAAAGAGCCCAACGTACTCTTGATCGTCGATACTTCGGGCTCGATGGAATACGTCTCGGGCTCCGACACCTTTCCTAGTTGCGATCCCTCTGGGGTTTCGACGAGTGAACGCAGCAGGTGGATCGATCTGGTCGAGGTTCTCAGCGGAAGCATCAACGACTACCGATGCCAGGCCATCGACAGGAAAACCTCGAATTTCCTCAGCGAGTACGAGCTTCCGGGTGGGGTCAACCCTGCGGATACGAACTACAGAAATCCCTACCATCGTCCCCTCAGCGGCATCTGCGCACCCGGCCCGAACAACGCAGCGCTCTCGGGAGTGACGAACGCCTTCGAGTACGTCGATCCGATCTTCACCGAGTACAATTCGAATACCACGTGCGCCTATGATCAGGCTTCGGACGGCCTCATCGATTCCTTGAGTGACAGCATTCGCTTCGGCCTGATGACCTTCGATCCGCTCCCCGATGCGGGAACAGGCCACTCGGGCGCTTCTGCCTATGCACCGCAATACAGCAATGGCGTACGCGGGACCTTCAGCTATTTCGATTCCACACCCGCGGAAGGACGACCACTAGCGTGCCCCACTTTCGAGGTCATCGAAGTCGGAGCCCGTAATGGCGCAGCCCCCACTTGGGAAGGAAAGCTCATTCACTTCGGCAATCCCGATGGCGGTGACAGCTACGACACGACACGGCACACACGCATCGAACGGGTTCTTCTGAGCACTCGCCCTTACGGTGCCACGCCAATTGCCGGTGTTCTTTCGGATGCCACCTACTTTTTGACAGGGGATGCCACCGATGATCCCACCCCCAGCACGGATGCGATGTATTGGACTCCCTCTTCGGGAACGGCACCCTACAGCCCTTCTCAGGATCCTTATGTGCTCGAGGGGTGTCGGGAGCAGTATGTGATTCTGCTGACCGATGGCGAACCGAATCTCGACTTGAGACCCCACTGCGAAGGAGTCTCCGAAGATGACCCCAATTGCCCGTACGACAAGCCCACCGACACGGCCTATGCCCTCCGGGAAGGTTCCGGCATTCAGACCTACGTCGTAGGATTCGCGCCAGAAACGACCTCCAGCGGCTTCGATTGCACGACGCTCGACGAAACGGCCTATGAGCCCGGCGGCGCTTGTGACAACCCTTCGGATGAGCAGTTGGCCGTGTGCTGTACCCTCACCCAGATCGCCTACGAGGGGGGCACCTCGAGAGCCTACTTCGCCAGTGACAAGGATGCCTTGAGAACTCAACTCAGCGAGGTGTTCGACAATATCGTCGACGTCGCCGGCAGTGCCACGCAGCCCGTTCGCAGCCCAGGTGTGGGCTCCGAAGAGCTCGAAACCATTGCGGGATTCCGAATCCTCACCTCCTACCAAACTGGAAAGGATGGCCTTTGGCGAGGGAATATCGAACGACTCCGCTGGACCTGCGACGACACCAACACTGCCTCCGAGCAGCCAAAGGATCCCGAAAAAGGGGATGACTTCTCCTTCAACGTCAATTCAAACGTCGCGGACCGCAAATTCAT
>CAYTRQ010000120.1:0-13661 GCA_964440025.1 uncultured Polyangiaceae bacterium
CTGCGTTATCCGGGTCTGCGACCCGCTTCAATGCCACCAGAATCTTCACGTGGACCTCCTCGAGGCTCTTGAGCCCGCGAAAAATACTTTTGTTTCGCGCTCCAGCGCGTCCCGGCCAACGCAGGCTCCCTCTAGCAGGGGGACATCCATTGCCCGAGTGACGAACCGCCCCTCTCGCGGCATCGTCCGAGACAGGTGCGCTTTGTGCAAGCTAAATCGCTGGCCAATTCAGTCAAGGGGGAATCGTACCGTAAATTCATGAAAATGCAGGGAAAGTTCGCCAGAACGTCCCGCATGTCCGAGAATGCCGTGCACGTCGCGGACGCAAGCTGTATGTAGGTTCATCTCATGCCCACGCCCGTGGACTTTCTTGTTTTGGGAAGCGGCATCGCCGGCCTTTCCTTCGCTTTGCGTGCTGCAGAGTTCGGCGACGTGCTCGTGGTGACCAAACGATCGCTGAACGAATCCGCCACCGGTTCGGCCCAGGGTGGTGTGGCGGCTGTCATCGATCCTGCCGATTCCGTCGAGCTCCACGCGCGGGACACGCACCTGGCTGGAGCCGGAATGTGTCGTGCGGAGGCCGTTGACCTTTGTGTTCGCAAAGGTCCGGAGGCTCTCAAGTGGCTCATAGGTCTCGGGGCCAACTTCACGGCGGCCCAGGGTGGGGAGCTCGATCTGGGGCGAGAGGGAGGCCATAGCGCTCGTCGAGTGGCCCATGCCGGTGACGTGACGGGGGCCGAGATCCAGCGGGCCCTGATCGAATCGGTTTGTCGGCACCCTCGCATCGAGATCCTCGAATGGCACATGGGAGTCGACTTGATCGTCGATAGTCGTCTGGGAAAGCCAGATCGATGCGTGGGAGCCTACGTATTGGACGAACAGACCGGAGACGTCATCCGGCTCCTTTCCCGTTCCACGGTTTTGGCCACCGGTGGTGCTGGAAAAGTGTATCTTTATACTTCCAATCCGGATGTTGCGACGGGCGATGGGGTCGCCATGGCCTATCGAGCCGGAGCGGAGATTGCGAACATGGAGTTCTTCCAGTTCCATCCCACGGTGCTCTTCGAGCCCCGCGCGAAGTCCTTCCTGATCAGTGAGGCCTTACGAGGTGAAGGAGCAGTACTGCGACTTCCGTCTGGCGAAGCATTCATGAGGCGCCACCATGAGCTCGAGGACTTGGCTCCCCGTGACGTCGTGGCGCGGGCGATCGACTACGAAATGAAGCGCACGGGTTCCGAACACGTGTTGCTCGATATTACGGCGAAGTCGGCGAGTTTCATCAAGGATCGGTTTCCCAATATTCACGCATGCTGCGCTCAGTATGGGATCGATATCACTTCCGATCCTATTCCAGTCGTGCCCGCAGCCCACTACCTTTGCGGTGGCGTTTCGAGTGATCTCTACGGGAGGAGCAGCCTTCCAGGGCTCTATGTTGTGGGAGAGACCGCCTGCACCGGCTTGCATGGTGCCAATCGCTTGGCGAGCAATTCGCTCCTGGAAGGGCTGGTGTTTGCTGAGCAGGCCGCGACCAAGCTCGAAACCCAGATTGCGGAGCTGCGTAAAAAAACCATGCCTGACGTTCCCGAATGGGAGGTCGGGGGGGCGATCCCCTCGGACGAGGCGGTTATTATCACGCAAAACTGGGATGAAATTCGTCGTCTCATGTGGAACTATGTGGGCATCGTCCGTTCCAACAACCGCTTGGAGAGGGCAGCGCGGCGGGTAGCGCTCCTGGAACACGAGATCCGTGAGTACTATTGGAAATACCTGGTAACGCGTGATCTCCTCGAGCTTCGCAATATTCAGACGGTGGCAGAGCTCGTGATTCGGAGCGCGGCCTTCCGCAAAGAAAGTCGTGGCCTGCACTTCACGATCAACTATCAAGAGAGGAACGATGAGCTTGCGCGGGACAGCGTGGTCAAGCGCGGGGTTCCCGCTCATCTTCGAGGCTTGTAATGCGACCACCGGTACGACAAAGCTCTGGGTTTACGGGGCTTCAGGCGACCCTTTGGATGTCTATTGCTTTTTTCTGGATGGTGCTTGCGGCGCTCCTGCTGGCCGCGTTTCGGAAGGAAGCCCTTGAAGACCTCGTTTCTCTTGGCGCGCTCTCTGCAGCCACCTTTCTGCTGACGTCAGCGCTTCTGATTGCTCGTTATCCTGGCGGGTCCCGGCTGAGCTTTGCTTTGGGATTTCGGCCGACACATCCTCTTTTGATGCCTTTGGGCCTTCTGGGGGGGATCGTGGCGCAGATCCCGGCCGATGGGATTTTGGCGGCGATCCACCACTATTTTCCAGCGACTCAGGAGCAAACCCTGGCGCGCATGGAGATGATGAAACCTCACGGTGTTGGCCACGGCATTGCCCTGGTGGTGGTGCTTGCCATCGTCGTTCCATTGGCCGAGGAAGCCTTCTTTCGAGGGGCAGTGTATGGGGCTCTTCGGCGCTCCGGTCGTTCCGGAGCTCGTGCCGCTGTGTATACCGGTATTGGTTTTACCCTATGCCATTTCGATCCCACGACCCTGCTTCCGATCGGTCTCGTTGCCGCCTACCTGGGCACTTTGAGAGTGGTTTCTGGCTCTCTTTGGCCTTCGGTCATGGCGCACGTAGGATTCAATGGTTTGACCATGCTCTCTGCGGTTTCCGGCTATGGGCTTTCCGTCGACTTCCTGGTTTCCCCGGCGGTGCAGATTGTGGGTGCCCTCGGGTTGGCATCGATTGTCTGGATGAGTTATCGGTTGGGTACGCGCAGTCCACGCGCGCTTTTGAGCCGGACCGAGGAGGAGACTGCTACGGATGATTGAGCGTCGCTCGATTTTCTTGTTCTTGTTGGTGTCTTTGCTTGGATGCTCCAGGCCCTACCAGGTGGGCGATCATGTGCTCGTGGAGTGGGGCAAGAAAGGGCATATTTATCCGGCCTTCATTTTGGCCAAGAAGTCCAACTCGATCTACCGGGTGCACTACGAGGGCTATCCTTCCCGGTGGGACGAGGATATCTCGCTCCCACGCATCAAGGGACGAGTGGCGGGCACGGTTTCGCAGCCTCCACCGCCAAAACACGTGCGTCGGGCCCAAGGGCTCGACATCAAGAAAAAGGGGGAAAGTTCCCAATTGGGGCGGTACAAGGCGGGGGATCGCGTTCGCGTCAAATGGCGAGGCTCCGTGTATCGCGCCACCGTCGTCGAGGTAAAAAGCCCAACGGAGATCAAAATTCACTACGAAGGTCACGATGATGCTTGGGACGAGGTGGTTCCTGTCTCCAGGATTGTTACTTCGCACTAAAACGCCGGCACGCCCCCCATCGGGGTGATGTGCTGGCGTTTTAAAATCTCCGTTGGAGAAGACACTCGAAGGGGATCGCGTTAGTGTATCAACACCGTGGACGATATTTCGACACGCCTGGCGGCGAATTTGAAAACCCTTCGGGAATCCCAACAGCTGAGCCAGAAAGGCTTGGCGGAGCATTCTGGTGTGCCGCGACCGACTATCGCTCATCTCGAGTCCGGACAGGCCAATCCGACATTGAGTGTGGTGCTGCGCGTGGCCTCTTCTCTGGGGGTTAGTGTCGATGAACTCGTCGATCCGGGCGAGGCTCCCATCCGCGTGCTTACCTCGAAGACTCTTCCCACGACCCGCAGCTCCCGATTGCGCCGGGTCCAGGTTGTGCCAGTGGGAAGCGGCCGCGACGGGGAAGTGGAGCGGATTGTTTTCAAGCTCGGTGGGCGGCTCAAGCTCGAGCCGGGCGCCGGTCGGGAGGTGTTGGCCTGTGAAAAAGGCGACTTCGACCTCATTTCTGGAGCCTTGCACGTCTCTCTGGGGGCGGAGCAGGTGGCGGTTTTACGCGCCGAGACGGATTGCGTGGCTCGGGGGCCGGGGGTTCTGTATCGACTGACCTAGAAGGCCGGCACATCACTCCGAAAGGGCTCTGAAGTGCGTTCGAGCAAGCGCCGGGGGCCCATCGAGCAAACCGGTGCAAAGGACTCCGGCGCCGCTCGCCTCACTCGCCTGCGGGTGAGCGGCCGCGGGCCTTTCGAGGTTGTGTGCCGGAGTTCTAGAGTTCCGGTGCACGGGCCCTGCAGCTCTCGAAACAGAGCCATCGTTTTTTCCGAGCCGTCGCTTGCCCAGTGCCTCCGGGCGAGCTAAGCGCGGCGGTCCATGTCGCGCTCTCTCGTCAATGTCGATACTCCTGGACACGCCGACTTTGGCGGGGAGGTGGAGCGCACCCTGAAGATGGCGGACGGCGTGCTGCTACTCGTGGATGCGGCCGAGGGACCGTTACCTCAGACCCGATTCGTATTGGGGAAGAGTATCCAGCTCGGGCTTCCGATCATCGTCGTGATCAACAAGATCGATCGGCACGATGCTCGTCCCGACGAAGTTCTCAACGAGACGTTCGACCTATTTTGCGAGCTCGACGCGGCCGAGTGGCAGGCGGATTTTCCCGTTATCTATTCTATTGGCAAGCTGGGGATCGCCAAGCGGTCAGTAGAAGAGGAAAGCGACAGCCTGGCGCCTTTGATGGAGACCATCTTGGAGAAGGTGCCCGCGCTCGAGCTGTCGGTGGACGAGCCTCTGCAGTTTCTCGTGCATAACATCGAGCACGATGACTACGTTGGTCGGTTGGCTGTGGGGCGAGTGTGGCGGGGTAGGATCGAGGTGGGAAAGACCGTTGCTTGGATCTCCGAGGGAGGCGCTCAGAACTCTCGGCTCAGCGCGCTCTACCGCTATGTGGGCACGGCGCGCGTAAAAACGGAGAGCGCCGAAGCCGGGGACATCGTCGCCGCTGCCGGGATGGAGGGCGTACACATCGGAGACTCTTTTGCCGATCCGGAAGCGCCCGAACCCCTGGAGCGGATCGAAGTGGAGGAACCCACGATCAAGATCCGTTTTATCGTCAACGATTCTCCCTTTGCTGGGAAGGTCGGGAAGTGGGTTACTTCTCGCCATATCAAAGCTCGTCTCGAAAAGGAGGCCAAGCGCAATCTTGCGTTGCGGGTGGAGGCAACGAACGAACCCGATACCTTTATCGTTCTTGGGCGTGGAGAGCTGATGCTCGCTGTATTGGCTGAAACCATGCGACGAGAAGGCTACGAATTCTGCCTAGGGATGCCCGAGGTCGTCGTTCGCGAAGTCGATGGGCGGAAAATGGAGCCGGTAGAACTGGTCACTGTCGACGTTCCCGAAGAATTCGTGGGTGCCGTCACGACCCGTCTTGGTCAGCGTCGCGGCCAGATGACGAACATGACCAACATGGGGGCAGGTCGAGCGCGAGTCGAGTTCCGGATCCCTTCTCGGGGGCTCATCGGGTTTCGCTCGGAGTTCTTGACCGAGACTCGAGGGCTTGGCCTTCTCAACACCCAAAATGAGGGCTGGGAGCCGTATGCCGGGCCGATGCTTCGGCGTGCAGGCGGCGCGATTGTCGCCGATCGGGCGGGAACGAGCAGGCCCTATGCCCTATTTCATTTGCAGCCGCGGGGCGTTCTTTTCGTTCCGGAGAACACCCAAGTGTACGAGGGGATGATTGTTGGAGAACACAATCGAGCCACGGACTTGGATGTCAACGTGACGAAGGAGAAAAAGCTGACCAATATGCGCGCTGCCGGCAAGGACGAGAATGTTCAGCTGAGCCCTCCCCGGACGATGACCATCGATGAGGCTCTGGAATGGATCGACCGAGACGAGCTCGTTGAGGTCACGCCGGATGCGATCCGGCTCCGTAAACGTGTCTTGTCGGCGAATCGGCGGCCGCGGCGAGACAGTGCAGCTTGAATCTATCGACGGCCGCGGCGAGCAGCTTGAATATGGCGCCATGGGGGGGCAAATGGCGCTATGGCGGACTGAAGGAAGGGCACCCGCTGGGGTTGATCAGACTTCCTTTGGACATCGATTCATTCGCTGACCGGTGTAGGATCGAGAGGTGTTGGAAGCCGCTCGTCGACTAGTACGAGAAACCGGAAGTTCGTTCCGGGTTCTCGTCCAAAAAGCAAAAGAGTGCAAAAACCATGGGACTGGCTGGACCGTCCTCGGAGGCGGAACGAACTTCCGGGCTGCAGCACTAGGACCGCTTTATCGCGGAACTTTTTTGTTTGGTCTCGCGTGTGGCATTTCGATTGCGCTCACGCCGCTTCATCTCGATGCGCGCGGCTATCAGAAGGAAGAGATCGGCACCTTGGCGCTGTTCTTCGCCATGGGTTTGGTTCTGTTTGCTGTCCCGGTTGGCTGGTTGCTCAGGCGGTGGGGGGGCAAGTCGACGCTCATCGTCATGCTGGCGGGCTACGCCCTGTGTGTATTTCTTTTCCCCTTTGCAGAAAGCTACGAGCAGATTGCTGCCGTGCGTTTCTTCGATGGGATATTTTCCATCGGAGTTTGGGTGAGCTCCGAGACGATTCTTTTGGCCCGGGCTGAAGAAGGCCACAAAGGTCAGCTCACCTCTCTTTACGCCGTCTGGCTGGCAAGTGGTTACGTGATTGGTCCCTTGCTCGCCACGGGCCTGGCCCGCGTGTTGTCTCTCACCTCGACATTCGTCGTTGGCAGTGTCTTTGCGGCCGCCGCCTCCGTTTATATCGTTCTGCGGCTTTCTCGTTTCGACTCCCGACAAAGTGAGGTCGGCTCCGGAGCGGTTCTTTCTGCGGGCGAGTCCCCGCCAGTGGTCGAGGAAGGTGCTCCGCTGGCCCCATTGGAGCTTTTGGTCAAAATCAAGACCTCGTGCTTTGCTGCCTTGAGCTACGGCTATTTCCAGTCGTCCGTCGTTCTGTTTCTCCCGCTCTACCTCATCGAATCCAAGGGGATCCCGAGAAGTGATACGATTGTCCTTCCCGGACTTTTCTGCTTTGGAATGCTCTTGTTTTCGACCCGAGTGGGGAGACTGGGCGATCGAATCGGGCACCTACGGGTCGTGAGCATCTTTTCTGCTCTGGGGACCTGCTGCGTCCTTGGATTCGTCTTTGTCGATCAGTACATCTTCATGTGTATTCTCGTCTTCGCGGCGGGAGCGACGTTTGCTACGATGTCCCCGGTTGCGTTGGCTCTATTGGGGGTCGTTGTTCCGAAGGCCTCCTTGGGGCGCGCCAATTCGATCTACAATACATTCTATGCTGGTGGGATGTTGATGGGTCCGCCTCTGACCAGTGTCATTTTCGCGCACTATGGTGGCCCTGCGATGCTCTATCATCTAGCTGCACTATGGACGGGTTTCGTCGTATTCAGTCTCGTCTATTTTGCCGATGATCCTGCTTACCAGGGCAGCCTACGAGGCAAGCTCTCCAGTATCGAGCGCTAGAACCTTTCGCTCAAACCACTGAGTACGGGTTCGATGCTCACGAGGGACTGGCCTAGGCCGAAGTTCCCTGGGGCAAGAAGACATAGGCACATGAAACCAGGCAACAAATTCTGATTTTGTGGTGTACACGACTGGGTGCAGGCGAGGTTCAGGAAGCTTGGACGTTCAGGAGGTCCAGGGCGTGTTGTTGAAACGGCGTGGGCAGGGTGGTCTTGTCGAAGCAGAGGGAGTCACTGTCCTTGGGCTTGCACGTGTTGCGCACGATGGTTGCCAGGTCGGCGAGCAAAGTTTGAAAACTGTGCACGGGAAGCCCCTCGGCGTTGTGCTTGTTCGCGGCCTTGGCTCGTGCAGAGGGTGAGCGTTGTGCGGGCGCCACGACGGAGGAGCGCTGTGCTCGAGCTGCAGGCCGGTCGTCGTCATCAAAGATGATGGGCGCCAGGTCGCTTCGCATGTGCCACTCGACGTAGTAGGCAAGCATACAGAGAAAGATATGACAGCGGACGCGCTCTTCGAGGCGGTGGTAGATGGGGCGCACCTTCAGATCGACGGTCTTGATGCTCCGGAAAGCACGCTCGACAGTGGACAGCGACTTGTAGGCTTCGACCGTCTGGTGAGCCGAAAGAGTTCCCTTCGCGACGCTGGTTCGGACGACATACACCCCATCGAGGCGTGCTTCGGCGGCAATCTTGTCATCGTTGCGACGATAGCTGAAGGAGGTATCGGTGATGTGAAACTCGAAATGCTTGGCCATCTTGTACTTGTTGGCAACCCGCTCGACTCGCCTGGCTATCTCGATCTGACCTCTGAGCGGCTTGCGTTGCCGTTTGGTGGCATCAACGATTTTTTCGAGTAACTTTTCTGTCTCTTTCAGCAATTCATCACGTTTGCGCTGCCGCTCTTGAGCCAATAGCGGATTGCGGCAAGCGACAAGGCGCTCGCCAGGAAACGCAGGGTCGTGTAATTCGGCGAGATTTTTGTCATCGAAAAGCGACAGTTGCAGGCTCCCCGTGTCGACCAGTTTTCGGATCTGCTCACTGCGCAGGGCGCTGATCCAGTCGAGCGACGTCGTCGGGCCAAGGTCGTCATGAATGCGTGCGGAAGTGAGCATCCCGCGGTCGCCCACCATGACGACGCGCTTGAGTTTGAAGCGTTGGCAGAGCTTATCGACTTGGTTGGCGACGGTCGCGGGGTCGGCGGTATTTCCCTCGAAGACCTCGACCGCGATGGGGCGTCCGTCGCGATCACACATCAGACCAAAGTTGATTTGAAGCTTGCCCTTCTTACCGTCGCGCGAATACCCTCGTGCTGCCAGCGGGCAGGTATGCCCCTCATACCAGGTGGAAGTCAGGTCATACAGAATCAGGGTGCCGTCCTGCAGATGACGCTTGGCCAGCGCACCTTCGATTTTCTCCTGCCGCGGAGCGAGCCAATCCATCGCCGCGTACACGTCGTCTTCGTCAATCTCCTCAAGGCCCAATAACTCACCGAGTGAGGAGGTCAGCGTGTCACTGGAAAGGCCACGCACGGTGGCCAGTTTCGAGCGTGGGTCGATAATGCGCGCGACAATCAAGGCCACGATGATGTCGCGTTGCTTGCTGGGACCGCGAGCCAACATACCGGGCAAGCCCATGCGTTTGAGATATCCCAAAACGGCCGCAACATGACCGTGGGGGCGGCTCCGAACGATATCAAAAGCCTCGTCGGGAGCCGTACCAGCCGATGCCCCCTTGAGAACCGCTTGGAGCGCAGCAACCTTGTCGGCGGGCCAATCGGTCAGATTGGCCAAGGTACGTTTTCGGACTTTGCGACCATCACGCCAGCCTTCACGCAACAAGATCGATGGCCGCGAGTTCCGGTTGGGCACGAACTCGATGTACATGGGAACTAAATGCCACAGACATATCAATATTTAAAGCAAAATATTGAAAAATACATGGGAACAAATTCCCGGGCGTCCCCCGTGAAAAAAACAGCGTTTTCAGAGACTTATCCGTCAAATCCTCGCCTCAACACCGGGAACTTTGGCCTAGGGTTTGCGTGTGATTATCTCTATTTCTCTATTGAAGTTCTCTGTTGACATGCCGCTAGCATGCAATACCATGCCCATATGGATCCGTTAAGTGGGCGGCCCGTTCGAGGTTTGGGATCAGTTTCCGCCATTGTCGCTGGCAGCTTGGTTGTCGGCTGCTCGTTCAATGTGGACTCGACGCAGGATGATGCTATTTCGCATCGCTCACAGGAACTCTCTGCCTGGAATTTCAGTTTGTGGCCGAGAGTTAACAATGGGTACGTTGTGGATATATGCTTCCAACAAGAAAGCAATGCGAATCCCACGCCAAACTGGGCTGACGACAAGGCTCTGGTACGAGACGCCTTGGAGGAGACCTGGGAAGCGCATTCTGCAGTAAACTTTCACTTTCACGGGGACTGTCCTTCGTCGCCTCAGTCAAGCTGGATGCCCGTGCAGCTCACCTACTACTCCGGCAACAACGACAAGTTTGGTGGACATGGAAAGCCGGGCTACGAAAAGCGCTTGTCGACGAGCAAGTGTACTGACTGCCAGGCGCTCCTGCGCTACGGGTCGAACTACTTTGTGTTTCAGTCAGTTGCGGTTCACGAGGTGGGTCATGCACTAGGTCTGAGGCACGAGCGATCGCGGAGCGATTTTCCGGGGTGTACGAACCTCAAAAACGGAAGCTGGCTCTCAGCGAATAGCGGGCAGTCTGGCCCTCTCCTTACTGAGAGCTGGGACCGTGAATCCATCATGGCACCCTGGCCCTGTTATGAGACCCGGGCGTTCGGGGGTGACTACTACTTCTTATCCCATGGCGATAAGGTGGGTATCAATATGCTATACCCTCGCTCACTTTCTCGGGGGCTTGGTAGCATAGGCTGTGCCACCGGGCTCTATACCGCTACCGGAACCCTAGTTCGATCCGATAGTTCGATTACCACCGACTGGATCGCGGCTGGCGCTCACACCGACGTCTACGATGCTGCTAGTTCTGTTCGGTGGTACAAAGTGTCAGTTGGCTTCTCATTCATCGGAGACGGATATTCGCTGCCCGCTAGTGTTCTAGCAGGCACCACGTACGACGCGATCGCCTATAATTACCGTGATGCTTGGGGGCGATGGCATTATGGACAAACAAATGTCGTGGTCGATTCGGATGCTCATGCTGCACTATTGATGAATGCAAGCTCTATGTTATAAGATAAACGAGCGTAACTTTCTCAAGTTTGTGCTCTGCTCTCGAGAAGATAGGAGATGTTTAGATCCATGAATTCAAGAAGAACCATGTCGGCTCTATGTTTTTTAAGTGTTGTCGCGGCAGTCAACACAGCGAGCAGCCCAGCCGAAGCTGCACAAACTACGTGTACTATCGCTAAGGTTGCTTGGTCGACTGGAAATGGCGGCACACTTCAGGTCCGGTGCGGCGGATCGTGGCACTACGCGTTTGGTAGCCACGGGTCATGTCCATCCGTCAACATCAACGCCAGAAAAGCCTGGCATAGTTTGGCCCAGTCCGCATTGCTCAGCGGAAAGCCCATGTACTTGGAGTACAACAACAGCTGTGCTGGCGGGCGAGCTATAACTTATGCAAGACTCGAGAACTAGACCTTGCTGGGGGTGAGGAGCTGTCTCTCTCGAGCGTGGTGCGCGGAAGGCCGTTGTCGCCTCGTCCATGAGGGGTCTTCGGTTTCACCGGGTGTTTGCGCCGAATGCATAAGTGCCGTGGCGCCAGGCTCTTTGGGATTGTCGTTGCGGCCCCTAGCCATGTTCGCGTCTCCAAATGGCGCTTCGTCGCCCGCCCCTTTCGGGGCAAGGGCGGTCGACTCCGCTTTTTAGCCTGCATTGTGCTGCACTATGATTTGCTGCTTGTTGGTTCGCGTCCTTTGTGGACGCGAACTAGCCATGTTTCTCGCCTGAGAGATATCCGTGCACGTTCGGGCGCTCACGGGAGGTGCCACCCGGTGACGAGGGGACGAGCCCGATAGCCCTGCTGTGTGACAGGCTGTTTGGTCCACACCGGGGCATAAAAAGCGCTCACGACGGTGACCGTACAGAGCCCGTAGAAGACCTTTCGTCGGTCGAAATGGTGCCAGACCACTCCCGCGAGCAGGACCAGTCCGATCGCGTAGGCCGGCAAGTAGTGATAGATGTAGGAATCGCGATTGGTCACTATCCAGGGACTGAGATAGGCAAGAAAGGCTAAGGTGAGAAACCACTCACCCGGCTTCGGAGAAGTCTTCCGAAGTACGGTGGAGAAAGCGCTCATCGCGGCATAAACGAAGGCGACGACTACTGACCACCACAAAAGCGGGTTCCCCATTGTGGTCATGACGCGCAAAACTCCGAACTCCTCGTGCTCCTTACTGATCAGGATGGGGCGAGTGGGAAGGGGCCAAGTCCACCAACGGGACAGAAGCGGATGCTCCCAATCGGTAAGAGCCGCGTGGTGTTTCATCATTGCCTGGTGAGCAGTCCAGGCGGCGGAAAAAGAGCTTTCCTGGTTGGCTATGTTCAAGCCGACTCGCCAAAAGGACAGGTAAACTAGCCCGGCTATGCACAATGCCGGCAGGTAAGCGATGAGTTCCGTTCTTTGGGGGAGCAAGGGCTTGTTGAACAAGAGAGGAGTGTCTTCAGGTAGCTTGGAGGCGAAGAGCTTCGACAAACCGCCACTCAATGCCAGGGCCAGGAAGGGGCCGAAGAGTGTCAGAGCGCTCAGTTTGATGGCCATTGCACAGCCGATGATCACGCCGCACGCGAGTACGGACCACAGCTGTCGAAAGGTCATGAGATAGAGAGCAAGTAAGGAAAAGGAGGTGAGCATGCCATCGAGCAAGCCGGTGCGACTGTAGGAAATGAGAAAACCGTCAACCGATAAAAAGGCCGCGGCGATGAAGCCGGCAGTGCGACTCGCGAAGGTGCGTCGAGCGAGTAGGCCTCCCCAAAGCAGGGAGAGCGTGCCCAAGAGTGCGGCAGGGAGTCGGAAGAAGAACGAACCATCCCGAAAGCTGTGCATGGAGAGCGCTATGAGTAGCTTTCCTAAGGGGGGGTGGTCGTTCCAGTCGGGTTTCCCTGCTAGGTAGTTGCGCGCGTTTTCGACGAAGTGGTGCTCGTCCCAGGT
Organism: uncultured Polyangiaceae bacterium; assembly: GCA_964440025.1. Classification (GTDB taxonomy): domain Bacteria; phylum Myxococcota_A; class Polyangia; order Polyangiales; family Polyangiaceae; genus NIC37A-2. The sequence goes on from CAYTRQ010000120.1 coordinate 12,409, forward strand.
GAGATGAGAGGGGTAGCCGAGATCGATGAAGCGCCAGACTACACCGAAAAAGAGCATTCCAAAAAGTACAAGGGAAAGCGGTGTCGTGACTTTGAGAAGCCAAGCTTTCATGCTCTATACGCATAACACAGCTCGTATGGTCGAGGAGTCGTTGAAACCTACCCAAATGCGCGACTGGCTGCTGCTCGCTCTGTGCGGCACTCTTTCCACCGCTGCATTTTTCTCGACTGGCCGGATCCCTGGTGTGGGAGACCAGGTCGAAATTGCTTTCACGGTAATTCCCAAGGACCAACAGGCACTGGGATGCGCTTCCGAGGAGTCTATTGCTGGGGTGCGGTGTGCCTACAAGCGTCCGGAAAGGGACGCGTCTGCCGTCAACGTAAAAGAGGATGAGCGGTTGGCTCCCTACGTGACGACGGACAAGAATTTGGTGCTCTTGGCGGGAGTCTTCGCTCATGCAGAAGTGCGGGCCGAAGCGAAGAAACGACGGAAGAACCCCCGTTCTGATCGTCGTTTCGTCCTTTCTTGTGAGGTTGAGCTTCTACATAGAGTTGCTTCAGTCCCGATTCGTTTTTCCAAAGGTGCCGACTTTCAAAACAGCGAAGAGGCCTGGGTGGCTAAGACCTTGTCGTGTCGCGTCGAGTGAAAGAGGTGGTCGGAGACCGGATTTGGCACCTCATCGGGTTGGTCGTGGCGTTGAAGGATGACCGCCATCCTCGCCAGACGTGGGCCCGGCGGAAGCCCGGCAAAGGATGCGAACGAACAAGCAATGAAACGTTCATCGTCACTAGCCAAGTTCGCGTCTCCAAATGGCGCTTCGTCGCCCGCCCCTTTCGGGGCAAGGGCGGTCGACTCCGCTTTTTAGCCTGCATTGTGCTACACTATGATTTGTTGCTTGTTGGTTCGCGTCCATTTGTGGACGCGAACTAGCCAAGACCTTGAATAACGCTCATCGTGAAGAGTCCAATCAGGATCGGAACCAGGGCAATCGCGAAAAGGAGTAGGCCGGCGGCGGCAGCGACGAGGAACCAATCTCGAGCTCGAGGGACCCCAAGGCTTTGGTGTGTTTTGAGGAGTTCCAGGTTGCGAACGTGGGCGCGGTAGAAGATGTCGAAAATAGCTCCCAGGAGGGGGATGGCGCCTACGAGCGCATCGACGCCGAGATTCAGAAGCATCCGTGCGATGATGATCGGGTGAGCCTTCAGTCGTAGCGCGACATAGATCCCGTAGAGACCTACCAAAGAGCCCAGTGT
>CAYTRQ010000121.1:0-10323 GCA_964440025.1 uncultured Polyangiaceae bacterium
CAACCCCGATCACCTTCGCCGAACCAGCGCTGATCAGATACGCCGAGCCGTGACAGATGCTCGCGCTCGTCGACGGAGATAGGACCTTCGGACAGCAGCTCGAAGGCCTCCTCCAGGCAAAGCACCGCGTTGTCGTAGCGCGTAATCGCCTTGTCCGCAGCCGTAGTTTGAGGTCTTCCCCGCCTCTCTCCCTGGCCCTTACGGAGCGCCCGGACGTGCTGCACGAAGTCCCGCACGCTCATCTTCTGGACCTCTGCCTCGACGAGCAAGGCGCCACGCTCACCCGACGGGACGCGGGCCACCACAGCCGCGTGGCTCGGAGAAAGAAATGCACTCGCTTGCAGCACAGGCTCAAGGTGAAACAGTCGCGCGGCTTCCAGAGCGTCATAGAGTTGGCTTTTGCTCAAGGGACAATCAGCATGAGAAGCGAGCTGACGGAGCGACTGCCCATAGGTACCGTCAGGTTCTCTCAAAGGCTGCAGTGCTTCCTGAATATCGAGCACACGCTGCCAGCCACTTCTGTGCTCAATCCGGCAAAGCTCCCCTGCAACCCGCCGCAGAAGCATCGCGCGGTTGTCCACACCGGTCATAGTCCAGACGTCCGCATTACCACCATCTTCCTGCCCAGTACTCATCTCACTATGTATCCCACTCCACTATTAGGTGATGGGACAATTTGTCGCAATGGTCCAGGGGTACGATTTTTTGCTTATTGACCAGCCGGTCGGACAAAACCCGTGAACGATTCATCAGATCCTCACGGATCACCCGTGAAAACTTTCCCAACAGAACGGTTGGCACACGAACATCCGTTCGAAGAGTCATCCGACCTGAACGGATAAGTCCAACATAAGTATTGTCACTCCTCACCGCCATTTCGAAGGGCACCCACAAAAACCCAACTCTAGAGCGCCGGCACATCACCTCGGAAGGTTCCGCCGCTCCCCCGCGACCGAATGAGCGGCGGCGGCGCCTCTTCCTCCGCGGTTGCTCGATGCGCCAGTGTTTCTTTTGGAACGTATCTCTGGCGCCCCTTGGGGGTGACTTGGAACGTATCTCTGGCGCCCCTTGGGGGTGATGAGAGGCGTTCTAGCCCTTGCTTGGAATCGCACACCGGTTTCGGAGCATTTGAAACGTTTAAAAATCCATCCCGCGCCGTGTCGATGTTAGGTATAGTCAGCTTGTCCACGCGTTGCACACTCATTCGAGCCTTTTTTCTTGGGTCGACGGCTGTCCCAGCAAGCGCCTGTTCGCCAAGCTCCGCCCCCCCCCAATCACCATCGGCTCCGACCAGTTCCTCGACTCCCCCCAGCGGCAGTGAACACCCTAGCCGTAGTGCTCAGTTCACGTGCCGACCGCGTGGCGATGGGTGCCAGCTCGACACGCAATGCTGCGAAGGACACTGTGTGAAGCAGGCGAAAACTTCGGTGTCGTACTGCAAAGAACCCGGAGCAAATACAACGTGTCGGGCCGAAGGACACAAATGCAAGACCAACAACCAATGTTGTTCTAACAATTGCGTTCATGACGCTCGGCTCGGCAGAGTTTGTAAGCCCCCAGGTGCAAGCATCACCTGCCTTCCGCGCTCTTCGCAATGCAAGCTCGGCAGCCAGTGCTGTTCCGGTACCTGCATTTCGGACGCTCGAGGCATCAACATCTGCAAGTAACACGAAGGATACATATGAAAACCCTACGGTGTGGCTCCCGTGGAAATGCAGCCAAAGATTGGCAACTGTTCTTGCTAGGGCAGGGTTTCTCCGTAGGGCGGGGAGCCTCGTACCACGCTTCATTTGAGGAATCAGAAGCCGCTTCCCAGTATCTGCGAAGCAGCACGTTCGATCCCCAATACAACCAGATCTACCTCATCCGGGCTGCTCTCGGTGTCCTCGCCGGCTTCATCCTTGGCAACTTCGCTCACGACCTAGGCTTGTTCTCGAACGGCACAGCCCAAGTCATGGGAGCCACTTTGGCATTGATCGGAGGTTTCTCGTCTGAGGCCGTCGCGCGCGTTTTGCAACGTGTTTCCGACACATTGGTCACGATCGTGCGCGGGAGCGGCAAAGACAGAGCCGAAGCGGAGATGCAGGCACAGCTGTCGAAACAGCTATCAAAGGTCTCCAGCGAGCTACAGGATGCGTTGACCTCGGATGACGAGGACCAACTGCAAGGGCGCATTCGTCAAGTATTGCGGGAACTCAACACGAGAGGAAGATAGGATGCCGACGATTTCCGAAACGATCCGTATTCGCGGGAACGACAAGATAGCGCTCGAGATCAAGATCGGCAACGGACAGATAGGAGGCTACTCCTTCTTGCTCGACTCCAGAAGCCTGACTCCGAAGACGACAACCCCCAGAAAATCCACGTACGCCCTCGGCGAGGGAGCCGATCTTCGCTTCAGAGTCTTGATCGGCACCGTCAAGGTCAAGGACGTTCAGCGCTCCACGAACCGCACGACGGTAACCCTCACCGTCCGCCAAGGCACGTCCGTACGGCAGTTCCGCGAAACCGAACAGGCAACCGAAGGCGGCGTTGTCAACTACGGCGTCGCCCTGACCTTCATATAACCATGAGATCACTCCTCTTATTCGTTGCACTTGGAGTAACCTATTTTTCGGTTTCGCAAGCTCAAGCGCAGAAAGCGCCTCCGGATCTTTATACGGCAAAGATGCCAGCGTCGCCGGCATTCTCGGCGCTCGGGACTCCCCCTGCTGATGTGCAACGGCCCACCACTCCCTCCGGTCTGGCGGTCGAGATCGTGAACCAATTTCGTTCGGACAACGGCAACTTGACCGTACCGCAGGGCTTGGCGCTCGAAGTCGCACCCTATTGGCTTGTTCCGCACTACGACCTGACGCTGGATGACTATGGGAACGAGGGGTTAGAATCAGTGTACCGCAACCTCACGGTGTCCGTCGCGACCGCTCCAAGCGCATTAGCTGACACCAGCTTGGAGAACGGGACCGACTTGGCCATCGGCCTGCGCACCACCGTCATCCACCCCAAGCTTTCCGAAGAACAGAAGAAGTGTGCTGCCACCATCAGCTTACGGCTCTCCAACGCGGCCGAGGCGGTCACACGCGAGGTAGACCAGCTCGCTCGGGAAGCAGCAGATCGCGAATGGACCAGTCTACACGGCACCCCGCCCCCCCGGCGGTCTCAAGTACCGGAAAAGCCGCCGGTCCCCGAACCACCGCAACCTTTGACGGTACCTGCCCTCCCGGAGCCGCCCTCACCCGACTCCCCAACCTTTGAAGACGACTTCGCTCGATATCGGCTCGACCTGGAAGCCTACCGAGACAAGCTCGACGAGTACCGCGACTACGTACGCCGCCGGGCGGAATACGAGGCAGCAAAGGAAGATGCCGAGGCATGGGACGCCGAAGCAAAGGCATTTGCGGAGCATCTCACCGAATACGCTCAGCTGGTCATCGAACACGCCGAACGGGTGAGGCCGGAAGTGGAGGCTCACGAGCGACAACAAGTTCTCGATACTGACCTGGACCCCTGCGTGAAGCTGTTTCAAAGCCGCGGGAATGGGTTCTCTTTCGACCTGGCAGGGGCATTGTCTACGCGGTTCACCGATTCCGACTTCGACCGTGGGCGTTTGCAAAGAGCCTTGGGCTGGGGAACCCTTTCCTACGTCCATAACGGTTTGACGTTTCTAGCCCTGGGACGCTACGTTGGCGACCGGGTCGCCAGTGAGCTTGAGCATGGTTTCGACCTTGGCGGCCGGGTCGTCTTCGCACAAGAGCGCTGGGGCCTATCAGGCGAGTTCATCAACCGCACGATTGACGACCCCTTACAGCGTTTCGCCGCTCTCATCGAATACAGAGCATTCGACGAAGCCTGGCTCTCCGTCACGGTCGGCAAGAACTACGGCGATGGAACAGACGGACCGTTGATCGCCCTCGCGAACCTCCAGTTCAACTTTGGACGCCAACGGCTCGCCGAGCACGAGAACCTGGGCGAACCGTGAGCGCCCCTTACCCCGTCTGACCCTTGGGCACATCGGGTGTAAAATATTGACTTATCGTCAGTTCATCGCCGCGGCCATGTCCTTCAAGGATTTGTTTGGCGCGTTCGAGGGCGCGGGGCATGGACTCACGCACTTCCGCTTGTGCCACGCGCGGGTCAAGCCAGGCTACGGCCGTCATCACACCTCGCATCAAAGGATTCGTGATGACCACGATCGTCCCGAGTAATAGGCGCCGCATCTCATCCCCGCTCCGCTTGCTGAGCTCGGACCAAAACCGGCGCATCTCCGGTCTAGTTCGCGTAGCGTGCGATGTGTCGTACAGACAAATAACATTGCGCCCGCGTCCCGCTTCCTGGCGCGCCAGTTCGAGCGTCAGGTCTTCCAGCCAAGCGCCCTGCTCGAGACCTGCGAAGGCTCCCACCCCCACCAGCGCCATGCAAGGCGAGCTGTTCAGCTGGGCGAAAGCAGCGTCGATCTCTGCTTCTCGAGGCATCACCATGGTGGGACGGTTTGGTGAGCCTGGGCGGAGCCTTTTTCAGCGCTTTTTGTTCGACGCGTCCTGATTGGACTGTATTTCGGGAGTCCCCGTCAGGGTGTCAGTAGCCCTCGGTCCGCCCGCCCTTTCGAGCAACTTCAGGCTCAGAGATGTCCCCCTCGGAGGAGTTCCGGTGTTCAGCGCACCGGGCGCGTTTTGGGCGCGAACAGCACGTGGCTCCAACAGCATCTTGGCAGCCCTCACCAGTCGGGTAAAGTTGCTTCCGATGGAGTCTCACGAAACCCTGACCGAAGAGCGAACAGAGATTGGCAAACCACAAGGGCTCTTGGGGTTGCTTTGGGTTCACCCCGAGGAACGCTTCACGCCTTTCGCGGACGGGATGCTCACCCTCGGTCGTGACGCTTCTGCAAGCGTCCCCCTGCCATCGAATTCGGTCTCTCGCAGACACGCGACGATTTGTCGTCAGGGAGCCATCTACGTCATTCACGATCGGCAAAGCAGGAACGGCACCTTTAGAAATGGCGAACAGGTCACTGATGCTCCCCTCAATCGGGACGACGTAGTGCGCTTGGGGGAATGGGTTGGAGTCGTCGTACCCCTGATACCAGAAGTCATCAAATCTGGAGTGTTCTTTTCCGAGCCAAGTCCCGGGGTGGTCGTTGGCCCTCAGAGTTTGGCAGTGTGGAAGACGATCGAGCGTTTTGCGCCGACCGACGTGCCCGTCGTGCTCCAAGGCCCTACTGGCACAGGAAAGGAAGTCGTTGCCCACGCCATTCACGAGCTGAGTGGACGCGAAGGTCCTTTTGTGGCTCAAAATTGTGGTGCACTTCCGGAGTCTCTTGCTGAAGCACACCTCTTTGGATACGCGCGGGGTGCGTTCACGGGAGCACACAATTCCTCCCCCGGACTGTTTCTCTCTGCAGACGGTGGAACACTTTTGTTGGACGAGATTTCGGATCTCCCCCAAGCCCAGCAGGTGAAGTTACTCCGTGTTCTGGAGGAAAAGGTCGTCTTTCCCCTCGGAAAGACCACCCCTCAATCCGTGGACGTTCGGCTGATCGCCGCTGGCCAGCAGGCCATCGAGAACGCGGTCGAAAATCAAAGCTTTCGCGGCGATCTTTTGGGCAGGCTTTCTGGGGTGACCATCACTCTCCCGCCGCTCTGCGAACGACGGGAAGAAATTCGGCGCCTGTTTGTTTGCTTTTCCAAAGGCCTGAAGGAAATCCGCAGCTCGTTCGTTGAGGCTTTGCTGCTTTATTCGTGGCCTAGAAACATCCGAGAACTCAAAGCTGTTGCTGCTCGAGCGTCGATCCAGTTCCGAGGAGAAAACCTAGGAGCGGCACACTTCCAGCAGCTCGTTTCTCCAACCCCACCGGGGGGCACCGCATTGAAACGGAACGAGCTCCCCGCCCGGAGCGACGTTCGTACCAGCTGGAACCGAGAAAAGCTCATCGCCTGCTTGGGGAGTCGCCGTGCCGCATGGTTCCTGCGACACCGGGAGACCTTCCGCCATCTTGACCAGGCAATGAAGCTCCACGGCGGCAACATTTCGAGCGCTGCAGCGGAGGTGGGCATCTCACGTCAGAAAGCACAACGCTTGTTGGCAACGGCAGCCGAGCTCGAAGAATGACCGCCCTAAAATGCGAGGCGCAGTCGCAGACTGGTACCGCTCGCACTGAGCGCGACAGGCTTTGGGTGCGTGAAATAGAGGGTGAGCCCGGAGATCAAAAAGAGGCTTGCTGCGATTCCATGAGCTGCTGCAAGTGCGTCGAAACGACGCACCGAAGCAAAATTCTTCTCGTTTCGTGCTCGCGCGACCTCATAATCGAGCACCTCATCGATCGCGTCTTGGTCGTCGATTTCGATTGAGCCCCCCGGTGCCATCTGACTCAATACTTCTCGAGCATTTTCCGCCTTCTCGGCTCTGCCTTGGTTCCAAATACCAACGCCTACAGCAGTTGCAGCTAGGCCCGCTCCAACGACGGAAAGCGTCATGCCTACGCTGCGCCACTTTTGGCGTCGGGCATTCCGCTCGTGGAGCTCAGCCCGAGGATTATTCCCGAGGACCGATGGTAATGCCGATGGAGCATCGGGGGGAGTCGTGGTTTCTGCAGACTCCTTGGTTAAGTTGTCCCTCGACGCATGCTCTGCGTGCTGCTGGTTGGAGTCTTCCACGCCGACAGGCGTCTTCGCTTCGCCTTCTAAAGCGGGAACAGTTTCGTTCGGCACGCCGGTCCTTTCTTCCGTTTTGCCCTCTCCCTGGTCTTCGTCCGAAGACCGAGCCAGTCCCCTGAGAAGCCCAAGAACCTCAGCTCGCCTCTTCTCGGGGACCTGTGTGCCCCCTTCCTCCAGGTAGCGCTCAAGATACTCGCGCGCAGCTGCTTCGTCGCCCATTTCGAGACACACCTTTCCAAGATTGTACAGCACAACGTGATGAGGACTTTCAGCATAGGCTTGCTCGAAGGCGTGGCGGGCTTCCCCAAGTTGCTCCTCGTCCAGAAAAACCAGCGCACGTTCGTAGTGCTCACGAGCCTTGGACGGCGTGGCAAGACCGATATCTGGCGCGATAAGGAAACACCAAACGAATGGAAGCATGTTCAATAACATACAAATTAAAGTAGAACGACGCACTATTAATGGTCCGAATCTCGGTAAGGATTGTCGCGGATATAGCGGCCCTCGAGCCGAGTCGGGGGCGGGCGTTTCGTCGGAACACCATGGGGGGCATCAGAAAATCGTGGCTTTCTGTCCCGTTTATCGCTCAACGCGCGTAGTGTTTCGTCATCCCCTTTCTTTGATGTCGTTCTGGTCGCGTCACGGGCTACGTACCCCACAGGACGTGACTGAATCTTGGGGGCAGTGACACGATCACTAGTCGAGGTTGACTTGTCAGAATGATCGATTTGCGAAGGCAACTGGGACGACCGCCCTTTTGGGTCGAACCCTTTTGGCTCAAATTCAAATGACTGAGATTGCGATGACCGCAACGCAGGCGTGTCGTGCTCGATTTGGGTGTCAGTTGGTGGTTGACTAGCAGAGAGCTGTGTCTCGATCAGCGGCGGCACCGAGTCATCGAGAGAGGTCGACGTGTGGGGTAGGCGCAGTCTGTATCCAACAAGGGCACCCAGGCCTAGGCAAGCTACGCCCACTCCAATCAACCGAACCCTTGCCTTCGAAGGTGAAGGACGAACCTCAGAAGCGCTCGACGGGGCATTATCGCTCGGAAATTCCAGAACTGGATCTAGTTCATCTGCCGTCACATCTGCGTCGTTGATAGTTTCATCGTAGCGACTGTTTCCGACGGAACGAGCTGAAGGTTCGGAAACTGGCTGGACAATGCCTCCGGCAGCAACAGAGCGCTGTTCGACCGGAAAGGCTTCACCCCGAGACATCAAACTCAGCATTTCTGCAGCGCTTTCGAACCGACCGGTCCGTTCTTTGGCCAGTGCGGTTTCGACCAAATCCACCACGCACGCACTGAGGTCGGGCCGCCTTTCGGCAAGTGGTTTGTGTTGGCGATTGGCGACTTGGAAAAGAATCTCATTGTAAGACGAGCCCACGAACAGCGGCCGCCCCGTCAACATTTCATAGGCAATGGCACCTAGCGCATGGATGTCGGAGCGGGCGTCGAGATTCCTTTCGCCCCGCGCTTGTTCCGGTGACATGTAGGCGGCCGTTCCAACACCCACATCCGTGTTAGTGAGCGGCCAATTCTGATCCTGATACAACCGGGCCACTCCAAAGTCGAGAATCTTCACCAGGATCCGACCATCAGCGTGGCTCGTAAGCATGATGTTTTCTGGCTTGAGATCGCGATGGACGATCCCTGCTCGATGAGCTTCCACAAGGCCGCGACACAGTTGTGCAAGTACCTCTAGGACCAATTGGCGGGGGCGAACTCCCTCCTGACTTAGCTCTTCACGCAAGGTCCTGCCTTCGATGTATTCCATCACCAAATAGGGGCACAGACTCTCTTCAAGATAGAGATCGTGTAACTGGACGATGTTTTCGTGATTCAACCGGGCCAAGAGATGAGCTTCGCGCTGAAAACGTACGAAAGAATTGGCCCTGCTTCGCCTGTCGGCTCGCAAGGTTTTCAAAGCGTAGAGCTTTTCCGTGCGCGCGTGTCGCACTTGATACACGTGCCCCATCCCGCCGAATCCCAGGGAACGCACGATGCGGTATTGGCCCAATAGGCCGCCAGCTTCAGAGCTCGCCGCGCCCGGTCCGCTGTGGAGCGACGACGAAAGGGAGCTACCCATCAATGCCGGCGAAGGTTGAGTCATCCGATGTTGAAATGGAATGAGTTACCAAAGAACGAGCGCTGGGTTTCCGATCCGAGCGTAGGCATCAGCAGGTGTCTCGTCGTCTCCGATTGCCTCCCAATCCGTGTAGAGATCGGGCCCATCTTCCGGGCCGAAGCCGTAGCCGACCTGGCCGTACTTGTTCATCCCCCAGCAGCGCAACGAGCCGTCCTCCATCTCGGCACACGCAATGTGACGGGATAAGAATATGCGGATCGCGCGATCCAGGCCCTCTTTTTCGTCGAAATCGCCCAAGTCGACGGCTCCTTCGTGAGGAAGCTCGGCCCAGTTCTCATGGGGATGCTTGATTGGTTGGTAAGCGCCTGCATAAGGCAAGTCCTCTTTTGCTCCAAAACAGAAGATGCGACCGTCAGAGCTAAGGCCACAACTTAGGTCCTGTGAAGCCTGAAAATCGACGAAGTCCTTGTCCCCCACGTAAATGGGGACCGGCGCCCGAAGATTGCCATCAATCAGATAGGGGGTGCCCAGCTGTCCGCCGTCGTTGGAGCCCCAGCAGAAGATGCTGTTGGGCGCATCAAAGGTACAATTCGGCCCCATGCTCTTGGAGGCAAGTCGGTCGATAGGATCCCCGAGCAGCCAAAGCACATCACTTGCAAGATTGGGAGTCAGCGTGTTGCCAGCACCGGAAAGACCATTGGATGCGTTGTTGCCCCAGCAAATGACATGGCCCGGCTCGAACAAAGCGCAGCTTGCCGATCCAGCAGCTCGCATCGAAATCAGGTCAGTCTCCGGAAGATCCACCTCCTTGGCTTCCGCTGCGTCGTCCACCACAGCCGTGGTACCTACCCCCAACTGGCCGGCGTAGGAGTCTCCCCAGCAGTACATTTTCTTCTTGGCATCTTCGAGCACGAGTGCACAAGTGTGAACCCGCGCTGGAGATATTTCCAACACTCGATCGAAGGGTAAATCGGGAAGAGCCGCAAGTGTTTCGTCTGGTTCGTCACCGTAGCTGTCCAGCGATCCGATGCCGAGGACACCCGAAAGGTTTCTCCCCCAACAGCGCGCCTTACCGTCTTCGAAAATCACGCAAAAAGCTCCATTACCGGACTCCAAACGGGCGACGCGACGCGTCGTACCGAAATCCAAGAGAGGTGCTGTGGACGGATCCAAGATGTGCTCGTCCTCGGTGCCACTAAGGAGAATTCCCTTATCGTCCTTGCCCCAGCATTTGACGGACCCTGCACTAAAGAGCACACAGGTCGCCGTGCTTCCTTGAATGTCCAAGACACGCGTCTTTTTGCAATTGAGATCGCAGCCATCGGTGTGTTGGCTGTTCCCGTCGTCACACTCCTCCAAAGGATCTAGGGTGCCGTTTCCACACGTCTCCGGAGCGCACCATCCCTGCCGACATGTTTCTTTTGAACCGCAGTCATCGTCATATCTGCAATAGGGAGGGAATTCGTGGGGCTCTGAAGACAAGGCCTGCGCGTTGAAAGACGGACTGGCCTCATCCCCCGAGCCCCCGGAACCCCCGGTGCCTCCGATTCCTCCCGAGCCCCCGGTGCCTCCGATTCCTCCCGAGC
>CAYTRQ010000121.1:10423-13642 GCA_964440025.1 uncultured Polyangiaceae bacterium
CCCCGGTGCCTCCGATTCCTCCCGAGCCCCCGGTGCCTCCGATTCCTCCCGAGCCGCCGGGGGCGACGGCATCTCCAGTGCCTCCACGACCTCCGGAGCTTCCGGTCATGATGGTATCTTCATTGGGTTCTTGATCGTTCGCCCCACCCCGTGTCATCTCCGTCTCCTCCACTTGCTCGCAGGATGCCCCACCCAATGGTCCCTCATTGAGTTCGAAGTCGGCTTCGGGCAGTGAACCCGAGCGGGAGCACCCTGGTACGAGAGCACCTCCGACCAGAACGGCCATCGCCAAGCTCCAGTACCTTCTCCGCGTCCATCCCATCATGTCGATGCTATTCATTCTCAGTTTTGGAGACAATGGTTGATTTTAGAGAGAATGAGTCCCCCCGGTTTCCCGGGGAAATGCGAAATGTGGGCCACTTATATCCAACGGTAGTCCCCAAGGAGACCAAGACAATTTCCGAATGGTGAAATGGTTTACGGCGACCTCGGCTAACTGAGTTGCCCGAGTTGCCTGAGTTGCCCGACTTCATTGCGGGGTGTCCGAGTAACACCGCTTGGTCCGTCCCAATCCCGAACGATGTCCAACACTAGCCGTAGTTCGCATCCACAAAAGGATGCGAACCAGTTGACGAAAAATAGAAATCGCACCTCTCCGCCCACTCCCCGAGGCGTCGAGCAAGGCCCCGAGCGAACGCAACAGGCCAGCCTGAAAAATCCAGTATTGATAGTATCGGCGCGCCCGTTTCGAGGGCCGGCGTGGAAAATGCTATTCACGCAGGCGACCTGACCCACACGATTCTCGCCCGACTCGCCACCGACTTCGCTCCTTGTCGTCCACCGTCGGGTCTTGGAACCCGATTTCGAATGCGTATGTTTTCCCCTCCAACTTCGTCCGTTTTCCTCTCTCTCATCGTTCTCGCACTTCCTGTAGCTTTCCTTTCGGGCTGTTCCGAAGGGGGCCGAGGTCCATCGGCGTCTCGGGACGGCGTCGGCAACACGTCGAGTGACGGAACGGATGTCGTCGGCGTTGGGGGAAACGCCAGCGGAGGGCAAAGGTCGGGGAGCGGGGGGACGAGCGCCGGTGGCACTTCTGCCGCCGGCGGGAACCAGAGCAATGGAGGGAGCCGCGTGACGACGGGCGGGGGCGGATCATCGGCGGCCGGCGGAGATCCGGGCTCTGGCGGTACCTCGATGACTCCCACGAGCATCTGCATGGTGGGAGATCCCAACTCGATCCAATCGGAACTCATCGACGACATGGAGTCGGACTCCGGGATCACCGGGCTCGACGGCGCGGGCAGCTGGTTTGCGTCGAACGACGGGATGACGCAGCAGACTCCCAGCGCGGGGTCCTTCGTTCGAGATGCTGGGCTCGAAGGACCCGGGGCGATGGGCAGCGCCTATGCTCTCCATTCGACGGCCGAGGTCTCTGACGGCGCCGATTGGGGCGCAACGGTACAGCTCGATTTCGATGCGGCGGTGAACGCGAGCCAGTGGGCAGGCGTCAAATTCTGGGCGAAAGGGTCGGGCAGTCCCCGATTCAACGTCGTCTCCGCCAATACCCTTCCATCAGAGGAAGGAGGAACCTGCAGCGGCGAATGCTACGACTCCCACGGAATCCCCATTACGCTGCGTGAGGACTGGACCGAGGTGAAGGTTCTCTTTGAAGACCTGAGCCAAGAAGGCTTCGGCACCCCTGCGGATTTCGATCCCAGCACCGTTCTCGCCATCGCGGTCGCGGCGAAGGATCCGGGCAGCTATGACATTTGGCTCGACGATGTCCGGTTCTTCACGGAACAGGGAATGCCAGATTGCGAAAACTACCCGGGGGATTCGCGCTGCGAAGCCACCGAATCTTACTGTGCTGAATGCAGCGATGACCCACGCTGCGAATGTGTGCTCAATGAGTGCGTCGAGACCGGCGTGATCGAAGGGCCTCTCTCCTGCAACCAGCAGGTGATGAACACCCGTCAGGGTGGCAGTACGCGCTACTGGATCAATCAGGCTAGCTCCGATCGCGATACCAGTGGCGGCTACGAAGCATTGGGCTGCGGCTTTCCGGTCATCAGCAAAGGCTTCGACGAGGGCTCGGCCGCCACCCAGGACCGGGTAGCAGGGGCACCAGGGGACGGCAGGCTCTTTGGTGCGCTCAATAGTACCGATTTTGGCGCCGATGCAGCACTCTGTGGAGCCTGCGTGCTCATCAACGAAAGCGTCAAGATTCAAATCGTCGATGAATGTCCCAATCGTCCCGGTGCACAGGGCAACCCCGCTTGCACTCAGGGCCATATCGATTTGTCAGTCGCTGCAGCCAACCAAGTGGGAGGAGACAACCCGAACATTTCTTGGCGCGTCGTCCCCTGCGACAATGAAGCCCCCGAATACTTCTGGCATTGGGACAGCAATAACTTCTGGGGAGCCCTGTCCATCGCGGGGCTGCGCTGGCCTGCTGCTCGTGTGGAGCTGAAAGACGGAGACACCTGGCTCGAAGGACGGCGCAAGGACTATTGGGGGGCATGGGTCTTCGGGCAGGACGACGACATCCCCGACAGCTCCGGATCCGTCCCGCCTCCTCCTTGGACGGTGCGCATCACCGACATTCATGGTCAGGTCATGCAAGATCAGTTCGACTCACCGAACGGCCAGATCCCCAACCCGGTGGAGAACGGCACGGCGGTCCCCTACCCGAGCCAAGGGATGGTTCAATTGCCCCTTTGCGGCATGTAGTTCTCGAGCACTCACCACCGCTCGGATTCATAGGCTGGCAACTCAATGTTGTCCCTCAAACTGGGAGCAAGCAGGAGCCGTGCTAGCCAAGGAACCGAACAGACCTTCACGGAAAGGTCGCGCATGCGCAAAGAGAGTCGATTCTTGGGCGCGAAGAAGCCAGCGAATTTCAATGCGTTCCTTTGCTTTTCCTCGAGAAAGGGACGCAGACGCCGCTCGTAGGAAAGAAGAGCCTCCCGGTAGTTGGGGCCAGCCCGGTGTAACTCCCCGGCGAGAACGTAGGATTCCGTTATGCCGAGTCCCGTTCCTTCTCCTGCCAAAAGGGAAACGCACGCAGCAGCATCGCCGACGAGGGCCACGCGACTCCTGCTCCAACAGGGAAGGCGGATCTGGCTGACCCGATCGAGGTAGACGGAGGCAGCGTCGCCCAGGCATTCTAGTGCCTCGGCAACTCACGTTTCGAGCGGTTTCGAAGCACTCCCAGAAGTG
>CAYTRQ010000122.1:0-13567 GCA_964440025.1 uncultured Polyangiaceae bacterium
GGTGGGGCAAGTAACTCCAGGGCGCTGGCAAGTAAATCGTAGACGACTCGGATCCGTCGGCTCGTGTGAAGCTCCCGATGAGTACACAACCAGTAGGGGACGGAAATGCAAACTCGATCGGCCAGAACCCGTTCGACGTTGGGACTCAGCTGGCCCACCTCTTCGATCATCCCTCCCAGCCCCAGGCCGCGCTTGACCATCTCCCACCCCACCACATTGTTCTCACTTCGCAGTTTGAACTGCTGTGGAGAGATCGAAACCCCCATGCCCTCGAGAAGTTGAATGAAAGACTGATTGTTTTCCATTCCGACAAAAACCGCCCTGGCGAGATCATCGGGACCTCGGGGCCTTCCATGGCGAGCCAGCCATTGCGTGGACGCATAGATGTAGGCCCTCGACGCTCTCACCCTTTTGGCGACGAGATCCGGGTGCTCGGGACGCACGTGACGAATCGCGATGTCGGCTTCGCGCCGGCGCAGATCTCTCACCTGGTTGGAGGCCACAAGCTCCACCTCGATCTCCGGGTAACGCTCGCGCAAATGCTCCACGATCGGTGGCAACACGTACGCCGACACCGAATCGGCAGCCGTGATCCGCACTTGCCCCACGATCGTCTGCGAGTGCCCGGATGCTCCGAGCGAGACCATTCCGGCTGCTTCCCCCATCGCGCGGACATGTGCCATGAGATCGCGACCTGTTTCGGTCAGGACAAGCTCTTTACCCACTCGCTCGAAAAGGGTCACTCCTAAATGAGCTTCAAGGGCCGCCACCTGGCGACTCAGCGTCGGTTGGGTTTGCTTGAGCTTGCGCGCAGCGGAGGAAAAAGAGCCTTCCAAAGCGGTGACGAGAAACGCGCGCGCCTGGTTCCAGTCGAAATCGATGGCCGCCCAATTCACACAAATTCGTATATCACGCCTGCAGATTTTCGCCGATGACACCTCCCCCGAGATGTGGATGAATCACTGGAACAGGAGATTCGATGAAGCAACCCGCCAAACCAGAATTTTGGGACCGTCGAGCACGGAAATACGCGCAAAAACCTGTTCCCGATGAAGAGGCCTACCGCCAAACTCTCGACCGGGTCAGAGCTTGGCTCGAGCCGAACTATCATGTGCTGGAAATCGGGTGCGGCACGGGCACCACGGCCCTCAAACTTGCCTCCTCCGCCGGCGACATCGTAGCCACCGATCTGTCCGGGGAAATGATCCGCATCGCCAGGGAGAAGGCGCAAGCCGAGGGCATTGAAAACGTCACGTTCGCCCAAGGCACGCTCGACGACGCTCTCCCAACCGGATCGTTCGATGCGGTGCTGACCTTCAACTTCCTTCACCTCATCAGGGACGTACCGAGGGCCATCGATCGGATCGGCGAATTGCTCAAGCCCGAGGGACTCTTCATTTCCAAAACGCCCTGCCTTGGCGAAGAGAGTTGGCTGCTCCGAGGAATCATTCCGCTGATACAAGCCTTTGGCCAAGCACCATTTGTGAACTTCCTCCGCAGCGACTCGCTCCAGACCACTATCCGCAACGCCGGGTTCGACATCCTGGAAACGGGCTTCTATCCAGTCAAACGTCGCTCCCTGCTCGTGGTGGCTCGCAAGACTCGGTGACAGCACGCGCCTCACACCTTGGCTTCCCAAGCCGCTGGCTCCTCTCGAGACGGACCAAGTGATAGGTGAGCAGAGTGGCTCAGGTTCCTGTCGACGTCCCTCCGGAGCTTGCTTCGGGTGCTTGGGCAGTCGATGACCTGCTGAGCCGGAGACCGTTGCTTCCGCATCGTGACAGTTCCGGTCGCTTGCGAGGCGGCCGCGACCCATTCCGAGCTGAGACTTCGCTGACACAGATCGAGGATTCAGAGCGGAGCTTCACTGGCGCGCCGGCCCCGTGCCCACTCGAGCCAACACCTCCACTGCCGCCGATGAGAAGGCGCTACCTCGCCCCACCCTCCGCCACCGGTCGGAAGATGTACACGGGTATCGTCCATGAGATGACTTGGTGTGATCTCTTTATGTGAAATTTGCACGCACCTACATGTCGACCGCGTGAAGCCTGGGCAAAAAAGTGCCATATGACTGTACGGCAGATCGGTTTATGCAGTTGGGCAATACTATTCGGAGTGGGACAATTGGGAAGATACAGGGGTGGGCAGCTGCGGTCGCTGTGAGCCTCACGAGTGCTTGTGGGGCAGGAAACGCCCCCACTGAGCAGGAGCTGCGGGACACGGATGGGAACGACTCGGGCGAAGACGACGCCCATGGTGCGATCCGATCTCGCATGCAGGCGGTGGCGCTCGGCTACGATAGGCAGAATCAGGCGCCCACCCTCCTTCGAGCCAGCGCTCCCATCGACGCAGCGGACCGCTCTTCCGCCTCAGCTGCGGCGCGATCTCATCTGGCGCGCGAAGCCTCCCGCTATCACGTCAGTTCACAAACGGCCGAGGATCTCGAAATACTCTTCGAAAATGGTCGCTCGGGGGGACCCACGCTCGTGGCCTACCGGCAGAAGCTCGACGGAGTCGAGATCCTGGGCTCACGAACCTCGGTGCTCATGGATCAAGATCTGTCGCTAATTGCGATTGGCGGCGGCCCCAAGGCGGTGAATCGTCCCAGCGGCGGCTTCTCACTCGGAACCGAGGAAGCCGTGGCCATCGCGATCGCCGATCAGCGAGGTGTCACCCTGCCTGCGGCGGAGCTTTCCGCCCATGCGCGAGATGCCGCCGGCTATGTGCGCCACGAATTCGTGAGCAGAGCGGCCCGATCCGGCGCCGAGTTCGCGTTGCTCGAACCCGCACGGACCAAGCGGGTCTACGCTCCAGAGAAAGGAGGGCTCGTCCCCGCCTACGTCGTCGAACTCTTGACCGAAGGAGCTCAGGAGATATTGGCGCATCGTTATCTGATCTCCAGCCAGGATGGCAGCGTCCTGAGAAGGTACAATCTCAAGGTCCACGCTCATACTTATCGGGTCTGGGCCAAAACCGACGGAAATCTGACACCCTTGCCCAGTCCGCTAGCAAGCGTCAATCCGCACCCCACGAGTAGCCCCGATGGCTGGGCGCCGGAGCCCGTCCCCTCGTCTTTGATCGGTGTCCACGGACTCAACACGAACCCCAGCGGCAACCCCGACCCTTGGCTCGCAGACGACGCGACGAAAAGCATCGGCAACAACGTCAAGGCCTATGCCGATCTCAGCGATCCCAACGGCTTCTCGGCAAGCACGGACATCTTTGCCATAACGACCAGCACAGCAACCTTCAACCATTCCTACGATCTCACTCTCGGTCCACTTGCGGACGAACAGCAGTCAATGGCAGCCGTTACGCAATTGTTCTATGCGAACAACTGGCTGCACGATTGGTATTACGATTCTGGCTTCAACGAGGCAGCAGGAAATGCTCAGCAGAGCAATTACGGTCGGGGTGGCGCGGAAGGAGACGTGCTCCTGGCCGAGGCACAAAACGGGGCCTTCGAAGGCAAGCTCAACAACGCCAATATGTTCGTGCCCGGTGACGGGATCTCACCCAGAATGCAGGTATTTCTTTGGTCCGCCCCTCGCATCACGAGTCTCGAGCTCGACCCCGGTGGAACGCGCGATGTCGGCGAGGCCCAGTTCGGTCCTCAACAGTTCTCTTCCGAAGGACCGGTTACCCTGGCCAACGACGGCGCCGGCCAATCTACCGATGCTTGCAACGGCACCCTCCAGGATTTGTCGGGGCAAATTGCTCTCATCGATCGCGGCCACTGTAGCTTCGTGGACAAGACCCAGGCGGCCCAAGATGCGGGAGCCATCGCTGTCATCATCGGCAACGATGTGGACGGCACTCCCCCTATCATGGGAGGCAGCTCATCAAGCATCACTATCCCAACTCTCTCGATCCGCCTCGAGGCCACCGAAGAGCTCAAGTCGACTCTCGACAGCGGAGTGGATGTCCGCGCAACCATGAACTCCGAAGTGGCTCCGCAGCGTTCAGGGAGTCTCGATGGCAGCGTCGTGGCACATGAGTGGGGTCACTACCTCCAAGAACGGCTGGCCTCCTGTTGGACACACATGTGTCGAGCCATGAGTGAAGGCTGGGGAGACTACGTGGCACTCCACATGCTCTTGGACGAGGGCGAAGATCCGGGGCTCGCCTACCCCGTCGGCGCCTACGCGAGTCGAGCGATCAGTCAGGACGTGTATTTTGGCATTCGTCGGATGCCCTACTCGACAGACTTCGAAATCAACCCGCTCACGTTCCGCCATGTCTCCGATGGAGAATCTTTGCCCACGGACGTACCTCTCGCCAACCGCGGTGGGGTCAACTCCCAGGTTCACAATGCCGGGGAGATCTGGGCGTCCATGCTCTTCGAAGCCTACGCAGCTGTCATTTCAGCTACGAAGTCCGAAGGCAAGAGTTTTGCAGAAGCTCAGCGCGCCATGACCGACTACGTGGTGCTGGGGCTGACGCTCATGCCATTTCAACCGACCTTTCTCGAAGCCCGTGATGCGTTACTTTCCGCAGCCGCCGCCAGCAATCCGGACCACGCAACCGCGATGGCAAAGGCTTTCGCCAAGCGCGGCGCCGGCTCCTGCGCCGTCTCTCCTTCTCGCCACTCGTCGGACTTCATTGGAGTCGTCGAAAGTTTTCAACTCGCCCCCTCGGTGAGCATTGAAAAGATAGAAGTTGTCGACTCTCCGCACTGCTCGAACGACCATGACAATATCCTCGACGTGGGCGAGGAAGGACTGGTGCGGGTTTGGCTCCAGAACGGCGGATTCGTGAACGCCACCGACGTCTCCGTCACAATCGACTCCCAGGATAACATCCTCACCTTTCCCGAAGGAAAATCCACCGTCGTCAACACCTTACCCTCTCTCGAGCTGATCTCCGTCGACATCCCCATAGAGTTGGTCGACACAATCAGCGGGGTGACCCCACTTTCCCTCAGCGCAACAGTGAATGCCGAGGGAGCCTGTCAGCCCGAGACCACGCGTTCGCACTCGGTTTGGACTCACTACGATAGCTCTCGCTCGAGAGCCGATAACGTCGAAGTGAATCCTTCGACTTGGAAGACGGTGGGGAGCGGAGCAGATCTCATCTGGACCCGAAGCAGTGTTTCTCCCCCCCTCGACCACTCCTGGCGCGGCGCGGGGCCAGCCCGCGTCAGCGACACTGCCCTCGTCTCCCCTCAACTCCTCGTCGACGAGGCGGGCGCCTTCGTCGTCCGCTTTTCTCACAGCTATCAGTTCGAAGCGAGTCAGGGCGAAAATTGGGACGGCGCCGTGATCGAAGTGAGCACCAATGAAGGTGCAACGTGGAAGGACGCGCGAAAAATCATCGGCAACGGCGACGGTCCAGAATATACCGGAACCATCAGCTCTCTGGCTCAAAATCCACTGGGCGGTCGCAAAGGCTATACCGGGCAAAGCTCCGGTTGGCCCGATGAAGTGCAAGAGACGCTCGACTTCGGCGCGGCGCTAGCCGGACAAACGGTTCGCTTACGCTTCCGGGTAGGCACCGATGAACTCAAAGCGGAGCCCGGATGGCTCATCGATGAGGTCGAGCTGTCGGGAATCAGCAACGCCCCGTTCTTCTCGCTTGGCTCCGAGACAGCTCGGGAGTGCGTCTACGAAGAAGTGCTGACGACCAGCAGCGACACGGAGGAAGAGGCCGCTGGAGGCAGCGGCAATAGTAGTGGCGGCAGCGGCGACGGAGAGACCGGTACTGGCGGCAGCGCGGGCACCGGAGGCAGTGCCAGCGAACCCCTAGGCGGGGGGACGAACGGAAGTGGCGGGATGGCCAGCGGCGGCTCCTCCACCGGGAGCGAGTCGGGCGGTGCGGAAGGCGATCCTGTCGGCACGGGAACGGGAAGCCAGCTCGGCGACGACGCCCCGGACACCGGAGAAGCCGGCGAGGACAATGAAACGGAAGGGTGCGGCTGCAGCATCCCTGGAGGAAGCCACCAACCGGGGCGAGGCACCGCACTTCTGCTCGGGGCTGCCCTCCTGCTTCCGATAGCTCGACGACGCTGGAGCAGCACCGGTAGCAGGACGCCGCAATGACCCCCCACTGCGCATGAGACAAGCACCGGGAGAGCCGATAAGCCCTCCACCCGTAGCCGCTCCCTGAATGAACACGTGATATCGTCGGTCAGCTCTGTCGCTCCCCGGCACGGGAAAGCACGAAACTCGCCGATAACACGAAACTCGCCGATAAGAGGTGCGCAGAGCGCTGCGGCTCACCAGCTGGGCGTCCCGGGCTGGAGGCAGGGCGCGCCCCAACCAAGGCTGACGGTGCCTGGACGCGGGCCGGGTGACGGGGGGACGAGCTTCCCAGCGAAAGCGGCGGCTGGACGCCGGGGAACGTGAGCGGCGGCGCTCCCCAGCAAAGGCGCTGGGATCAGGGTCTTTTAGCTGCCCTGCAGGGCGCAGTGGACACCCTCTCCTTCCAATATTTGGTGACATATCTAATTTTATAGTTGACTCTAATATTGGAGAGAACAACACTGTATGCATGGAGACTTCGAAGAGCTTCTTGGATCTGCCGCTCCGGGAACAAAATCGAGCGCGCACTCGACTGGCCCTGCTCGACGCCCTGACGGAACGGCTGACGGAGCGAACCATCGATGAAATCTCGGTTGCCGAGCTCGCGCGAGCAGCCGGCGTCTCTCAGGCCACCTTCTTCAACTATTTCTCGGAAAAAAGTGAACTTCTGACTTGGTTCATCGAGGTGTGGTCCGTCGAGGTATCGGCCGTCGCTCGGAGAGCGGAACGCGAGCAGTCCACCGCACGGGGAGCTATCGAGGCACTCCTGGAAAGCACCGCGCAGAGCACAGCGAACTACCCCAACGTCATGCTGGAGTTGATCGCTCACCAAGCTCGCATGCCCCAAGACCTGCACCTCCAGGGAGTGGGTCGTGCGGAGCGACTCCTTCGGCTCCCCTACGAGGAACGCGTCGAAGAGCTCAGCGCGGACGGCTTGGGAAGCATTCTCGAACACCTCCTCCAGAGCGCAGTAGACCGAGGTGAGCTTCCCGCGCACGTGTCAGTTCCCCTGCTCACACTTGCAGTCGCGTCCATTTTTTTTGGGGTCCCTTTGGTGTTGGCACGGCACCAACCCGACGCAGTGGGGCCCATGTATCGCTCCCTCCTCGAGATCACCTGGAACGGCGCTCGACACTGCTCCTCTCAATAAGGCCCCTTTCATGACGACATCACATACAGCAACGATTTCTCGCCACGAACCGATTTTCTCCTTCAAGCGAAAGTCCCTTCAAAGCCTCCCGACCTGGTCCTGGCTCGTTTCGGGCATCGTGATCACCGCCTTGTCGGGCATGCGCTTCAATGTCGCGCTGCTCGGATGGATCGCAGGAGTCCCTTGGCTCATGTACCTGAGATCCCAGCAAGGCCGATGGAGGTGGATTCTTTTTCTCTTGGCTCTTCAGCTCGGTACCTTCTTGCAAGTCGGCAAGATCGTGACCGAACCGATCTCCTGGCTCATGGTGCCGCTGTTCTCCGTACCGATGGCACTAGGGGCCGGCGTCACCTACCTCGGCTTCGAGTGGATGCGACGGCGCCTCGGCGACATTTGGGGCATCGCCCTGTTTGCCGCCCTGGCAACCGTCCTTGAATGGACCAGCTGGACCACTTCCGAATTGGGCTCCTGGGGGTCGGCCGTTTACACTCAAATCGACAATACGGCGCTCCTTCAAATTTGCTCGTTGTTCGGCTTGGGCGCGCCTTCCCTGTTGATCGCTGCCGTCTCGGCGACGGTAGCGGTACTGATTGCTAGCGCTCAACCACGTCTCGTCACCTCGAAGAGCCCCGCCGCGACCCCGCAGGGGAGCGCACAAGACGGCGAGGGAGCCACTTTCAACCTCCGCGGGCTGCGCACCAGTCCATGGCTCGCTGCGGGTGTCGTGGCCCTGTTGGTCGCCGCCGCCCACATCTACGGGAGCTTCCGCATGTACCAAGAACAGCCAGGACCAATGGTGAAAGTGGCCGCGATCGTGAGCGATATCGGCATGGGACCGGGCGGCCTGCCCGATGAGAAGGTCTTGCGCAAAGGCACCGACGACCTCTTCGCACGCAGTGAGCAGGCGGCCAAGGCCGGTGCAAAAGTAATCGCTTGGAACGAGGGCGCTACCGCCATCGATCCCGAGAAACAAGAGAAGTTTCTGGCGAGAGCCCAGCGCCTTTCATCTGAGTTTCAAGTGGATTTGGTCGTGGCCTACGTCGTTCCCCTCGACGGAATGAAGAGGTTCGAAAACAAATACGTTTGGCTCACTCCCGAAAGTGAAGCACAAACCTACTTCAAACATCATCCCGTACCGGGAGAGGGATCCGTCCGAGGAGATGCCCCCATTACCGTACTCGACCGTCCCTACGGCAAAGTCGCGGGTGCCATCTGCTACGACTACGACTTTCCCGATTTGGCCCGAAAGCACGCGACCCAGGGGGCCGGACTCGTTGTCGTCCCCTCCAGTGATTGGCGAGGAATCGATCCCTACCACACACAGATGGCCCGCGTCCGAGGCATCGAAGGTGGATTTAGCATACTGCGCCCCGTCCGCTGGGCGACGAGTGCCGCCTACGATGCGTTCGGTCGGACACGAGCCACGATGAGTTGGTTCGAAAACAACGATCGCATCATGATGGCCCAAGTTCCCACGGGCCACGTGGAGACGCTCTATTCTCACGTTGGCGATATTTTACCCATGGCTTGCCTCGCCTTCGCACTCGGTTCGCTCGCCGTGGCCTGGCGGCGACGCCAACTGTTGATTTCCAAATTGCCTTCGCAATCGATGACCGAATTGGGGTCGTAGGAGAGCGGAGAGACCTCACCCGCCACATCCTTCTGGGGCCAAGAGATGGCCCACCAGCCCGATTTCGTCGACGAAGACTGAAGTCGAATCCCTCCCTGAACCGCCCTGATGCACGCCACGTCAGGGCGGTTTGTCGTCTGGCCGAGCCGCCGACTTCAGGTCGCACGCGATGCCTGGCAGACTGCAATGAGCGCAGCGCTGAAACAGACGACCTGGGCATCTCCCGGCGGCCACGAAGGCCACACCTGGAGCGCAGCTGCCGCCAACGACAACGCCCTCCCGGAGCATCGCGCTGCACGCCAAAACTCGCGTCTGGGGATTTCTTTTTCCGCCAGGGCATCACTTCTGGCTGCTGAGCCTGCAAACCAGCAGAACGGAAAGTCGATGGCGCCGCTGAGACTCGTGTCGGCAATAGCAATCACCGGCAAAGAAGAGGATGTCGAGGTAGGCCTGCAGTACTTTGGGAAGCGGTTTTTGAGTCCGTTGCTGGGGAGGTGGATGAGTGCGGATCCTCTCGCCGTACACCTCGATGTGTCGACTCTTGAACAGACGGCGGAGAGTTGCGAAGGAGAGGGGGAGACGAGGGGAGACGATGAGAGCGAGGTGGACGAGGCTTGGCGAAGCTGGAACGAGGGCTGCTGGATCGAGTGCAATTGCCATCGTACTCGGCACTCTTGCCAGCGTCGGGTGCTCTGACGCTGGCAGAGGCTCAGGTGAACAGGAGAGTTCGTCCGGCAAGGACGAGCAGAGTGCCATTCATGGTTCCGATTTCGACCCTTCCGAGTTTTCGGGGTGCCTCACGGAGTCAGAGCTTGACTACCTGTTCGAGCCCCGAGACGACGACTACCAGTACGACGCCAACGCTCCCATCGACTCACCGCTCACTCTCTACGAGCCTATCGTTGACGGCACTGTGCTCTATATGCGGACAAGAAACGGAGTGTACCTTCTCGACGTGGCAGCTCCTGGAGACCCCGAATTCCGTTCGCTCTACTACTCGGGCAGCGAACATGAGCTGGTTCGGGGCTTCACACTCAGCGGTGAGCGGGCCATCTTGGCGATCAGGATGACCCTGGGCGCCGGCGAGTGGCGAATACTTGAGGGGCCCCAAGTGCCCCCT
Source organism: uncultured Polyangiaceae bacterium (assembly GCA_964440025.1). Classification (GTDB taxonomy): domain Bacteria; phylum Myxococcota_A; class Polyangia; order Polyangiales; family Polyangiaceae; genus NIC37A-2. Next base: position 9,921 of record CAYTRQ010000122.1, read on the forward strand.
GCCCAGTGGGAGGAGTTACCACCAATCGCTGGAGATCTGAATCATCTCCAGTTCGTTGAAGACATGGTCTACGGCACGGACACCGATTATGCGTACGATGCCGATCTACAGACCCAAGTCGCCACGAGTTGGCGACTTGGAGTGCACAACTGGCGTTCAGGCGACGGGCGCGACCTGATCACCATCGAACACCCAAACCCAACGAACTCATCGTCGTTCATGTGGGGTGGATATTTCATCATCAACGAGGACTGGATTTACGGCACGCTACCCACAGATCAACTTCCTGCCAATGAGGTATGGCGCCTCCCCCGAGGAGGCGGTGAGCTGGCGTCGCTACCCATCGCTGATGCAACGTTTGATGAGCTCATCCCTTTCGGCGTGTACGACGACAAACTCTACCTGATTGGCGTGTCACAGAGCGCAGAACTCGTGAGCCTGTTAGCTGTGAGCGCGGAAGGAGGCAGCGCTCAGAAACTGGCAGAGGTCGACCGAAGAGTGACGGCGCCTGGCGGAGTGAGCGCCCTCATGCCAGTGGAGGGAGGAGTAGTCGTGCAGGTCGGTAACCACTTCTTCTGGGTGGCTTCGGGCTCCAAGCAGGCGGTACTCATCGCCTGCGTCGACGATCCACAGCGTTCCCTAGCTGTACGGGGTGCAACCATCATCGGCAAGGACCTCTATGCCAGCGTTGCAGACATGAGTGGGGACCAAGGCAGCGTCGCCCGCATCTCACTCCCGTTCTGAGTGGGAATCAAAGCCAGGGCACGCTGCTGGGCTCCTGAAAGCCCGCGCGCCTGTGCGCCCGGCAAGGGGATTCAGGTCGTGAAATCGCCTGATATCGGTTACGCCAATAAGATCGCTTAGAACGAACCTTGTGACCCACTCGGCCTACATGCTCTTCGGCGCTGCCGGCGCTCTCGCGACCGTATGGGCTACAACTGCCTATTTTGCTCCTCCGCCATCGTCTGCAAAACCAGCTAGATCCCAGCCCGTTCGCGACTTGCCCCCCGCTCAAGCGGACGCCGCCGCCCGTACAGTAGAATCAAGCAAGGAGGCACTGTGGAACCACTTGGAGCGATCCGGGTACACCGAGGACGCTCCCGAGGACTCCCCGACAAATACACTCGAGCTCGAGGACGCTTCCGAGCCGGATCCGTCTCGAGACTTCGAGGATGCAGCGAACGCTTTTGAGGATGAAACGCGGGACAGCGCTTGGGCTCTCGAAAAGGAGAACGCCATCACCCGAGAACTCCGGGCCCTTTCGCAAGCGTTCGACTTCGAGTTCGTCGAAGCAGAATGCAAAACGGAAACCTGCGCTGTGACCATCCGCTGGTCCGGGAATGCAGGGAGCTCGGTGTACGAACGGCTCACGACCACGCCTTTTGGACGAGGCTGTCTTGTTCGCATCTTGCCTCCCCGAGAGCGATCGCAGGAGGCGCGCCTCTATCTGCAATGCAAGGAAGCACGAGAACGGGCTTCTGCTGCGGTGCCCATCGTTGCGCAACGAGCCAATCAACAACCGAGCTTCCCCGGCCCTTCCAAGTCCGCCGAAGACAAGTTCGGACCCTAACCGGCCTGTTCATCTCTCACCCCTCTTCACTCATATCAATTGAGAACCTACCATGAGAACCCTTGCAAAGCTTTCATCCCTTTCCGTGTCCTTCTTCACCGCGGCCATCGCATCAGGCGCACCTGATGACGATCATCAGAAGTACGCGGCGAAATGCGCAGAAGAACTGGGGCTGGAGGAAATCCCCGGCTACGATTGCGAATCGAATTCTTTGCCGCTGAGTGCCAGTCAGCTTCTCCGTCACAGCGGCAGCAGGAATTCTATTGGGCGCGTCACAACCGCCAACCCCAACGTCGACGCCGCATTTCTCTGTCGAGAACTGAGCCCCGACGGCTCGCAGGCCAAATTCAACGGGTACATCCTGCACAACAACGTCACGGGGAACACCTGCTTTTTCGACGCCAAGATGGATAGCAGTGCGGTTGTTCCTGCTCCAACGGCTGCAGGTTCAGCGGGGATCTGGCAGGACCCGGAGAGCCATCAGCAGGACTGCACAAGCTGCCATTCTGCCGACCCCTTCATTACGCCCTTTTACATTTCGTCAGAAATGCAAGCCTTGGGCTTTCTGCAAAAAGATCGCAATACCATTGGACCTTACGAGATCGTCACTCCCGACGATCCCGGATCACAAATGCATAGCTGGGGTTCCAACCGCCTCACTTGGCCAAGAGAGGGCTGTTACGGCGCCTGTCACTTCCTCAGCGACAATGATTTCTATACCATGGATGCAGCAAAGGGCGGCGGCCTCGACGGCGGGATGCTCACGCTCGCGTTGGATGAGTACTGGATGGGTCTGGGCATCCAGGGATACGCACCCAAGCAAGAAAGCCCGGCCAGCATTGGCGTGTGGAGACCTGGCCCTGCGTACTTCTACCTTGATCACGATGGCAACCGCCAGTGGAACAACGGCGACAGGGCCATGCAGTTCGGAATCACAGGTGACCGCCCTGTCGTGCTACGGGGCACCACTTGCCCCAACGAAAGCTCTTCCCCCACGCGAGCAGTGATTGGTGTCTCCCGTCGCACCTACCCCAATCGAGCAGCCAATCACTGGTACATCACCAAGAACAACCTCTACTGGGACCAGGCCGACGACCAAAACACATTCGTGCACCACGACGGGGAACCCTTGTCTTGGAATGGTAGTGCCGTGACCTTCAAGGATGGGCGCTTTTCTCTTGACTACAATCACGACGAGACGCGCAAAGGAGACCTGGACATCTATTATGGAATTCCCGGGGACCGCCCGGTCATCGGAAGATGGAAGCGCGGAATCGGACATCGGGTGGGTGTGTTTCGCAACGGGTACTGGTACCTGGATACAAATGGCAGCAACCTTTGGGAACCATCAGACGGAGCATACAGCTTCGGTATCCCAGGAGACCTTCCCATCGTCGGAGACTTCAATGGTGACGGCGTAGACGAAATTGGCGTCTATCGAGATGGGGTCTGGTACGTAGACAGCAACAACACGTTCGCTTGGGAGGGGACGGCCGGCGGAGACTCTATTTGGCACTTTGGTCTTCCCGGTGACATTCCCGTGGTGACTCCCGGACGCTGGAACTGCAACTGGTGAGCCCTGGAACGCATCCCAATGGACTCATGAGATGCGTCCCAACGCGCTTTTTGATGTTGCTGCCCGTAGCAAACTCTTCTTTGCGGACACCGGCTACGACTCTGACGCGTTCGTCGCCGCCGTACGAGCAAGAAAACTCAAGTCGGTTATCCACCCACACCCCTGTCGGAAGACGAAGAGGCGTCTCGCACGGGCGTTCTACGCCATTCGGTATCGCGTTGAGTGCTTCTTTCACGACCTCAAGAGATTTCGAGCTGTTGCAACTCGGTACGAGAAGTCTGCGCAGAACTACCTGGCGCTTGTTCATCTCGCCTGCGCTATGCTGTGTGTCGCCAATTAGGGACACCCCCTAGGGCTAGTGCTGCGACCACAGTGGTCGGTAGGGAGACCACTTTTCTCTCGAAATCATTCATCTTCCTCCGCTCGGTCGCAGCACAAAAACCAGCAAAAAAGCCGAGGCAAAGACGTACCCGAGCGCGGTTTCGAAGCCGACCTCACCCA
>CAYTRQ010000123.1:0-13555 GCA_964440025.1 uncultured Polyangiaceae bacterium
GCTTTTTCGCCTGTATTATGACGCTGAACCCCTCATTGCTTGTTGGTTCGCGTCCATTTCTGGATGCGAACCAGCTAGTGCTGCGACCACATAAAAGTGGTCGGTAGGGAGACCACTTTTCTCTCGAAATCATTCATCTTCCTCCGGTCGTCGCAGCACAAAAACCAGCAAAAAAGCCGAGGCAAAGACGTACCCGAGCGCGGTTTCGAAGCCGACCTCACCCACTTCTGGGAGGGCTTCGAAACCGCTCGAAACGTGAGTTGCCGAGGCACTAGCGCCTCAAAATCGCACTTCCGCGCCACCACTGATCCCCCACTCGACATCTTTGCGTCGAGTGAGGGGAAGCTGCCCATTCACCAACAGCGACACGTCCCCTGTCACGTCCCATGAACTGGACAATACGGCAGACGCCCGAGTAGCCCCGTGGGCTCGATTCGATTCCGTCGCACGACCGGCGGGGCACACTTGGGTCTCACTCGGCCCCTTGCACCAAGTCACGGCTCGCACATCAACCGATGCACCTAGACTGATACTCAACTGGGAGAGAAACCGATACCCAATACCTAACCCAGAACTCACGTCCCACGCCGTTCCGGCTGGTCGGGTTTCCAAAGGAAAAAGGGCTAACGCATACCAAAAAAGATTGCCATATCCGTGGCCGTAACGAAATCCCGGCACGAACAACCATTGCTTTCCAGGATCTGTTTCATAGGCAAACGTACGCGTCGGCATCGAAACGGCCATCCCCAAGGAGAAACGGCTCCCCCCAATCCTGCCCTCATTTTCCAGAGCCCACTGGAAACTCAAGCGGGTATTCCCGTACCCAAAGATGGGTTGATCATTGACATCCTCATCCACCACCACGAACGGTGCCTCCAAACCTCCATAGAAGCGCTCTGCTATCCTTATATTGCAAAGCAGGGAAAGGCCGTAGGTTGTCTGACTGCTCAACGCCGGTTCCTCGGAACTGCGCATGACAGAAGCCAGTGCTGCGATCCGTTGCCGAGGAGCCGGATTGTTCCCCAAGGAGCTGAGAGTCCGCAAACTCTCACTGGGAGAAGCTCCCGTATTATGATGAGCCGTCGCACAAAAAGTCCAAGAGCTCACAAACATCAGCCATAGGAGTCCTCTTCGAGGAAACCAGCTTGAAGAGCCCACCCGCAGCACGATAACGTGCGCCCATGAAGGCAGTTCCCGATTCACGTTCCGTAGCATTCGCTCCCTTAGCATATGTTTTCCTTGTCGTATTGACCGGGTGCGGCGACTCCACGACCGGGGGAGGGCTGGGCGCCGCCTGTGTCAATGACGAGCACTGCAGGGCCGATCTCGTCTGCGACGTTCACGAAGATCAAGGCTCGTGCCAAGAGCCTCACGATCACTGAGAAGAAAAACGCTCCCTTTCGGAGCGTTGCGAAGCATCGACTCGGAGTTTTGCGCATCGTCAAGTACATCAGCTGCGAGCACGAGAACGGGGCCTGTCACCGCCAAAGAGGCTCCCAGCTACGTTCCAAAGACGAACGCGAGCCACTCACTCTCTTCGCCCTGTGAGGGAACTCCACCTGAGAAGAACGTGACGGGCAGCACCCTGTGGGATCAAAACCCCAGGAGAATATCGCTTTGCCGGTCTCAAAATTCAGCTGTAGTTTTGAAAAAGAAAGCACGACCAGGACGTTGGATCCCATAAAAATCGTACGTCTTCTCGTTCGTCACGTTCTGAGCTTCGGCCGTAAACGAAAGCGCGAGCGGATCCCCTTCAATGAGATAAGTCACCGCAATCGTATGGAGAAGCTGAGGCGGAACCATCTGCTTGCTCCCCTCGATCCCGACACTCTCCCAACTGCGGAAAAATTCGTAGGTGTACCGAGAATAATAGTTCAACGAGACCTCATCATGAGGCACAAGCGCTCCCGAAGCCTTGAGCCTTGCCCAACCATTGGCAAACAAGTACGGCTGATTCGCGATTCGATCGCCCGCGAATGCACCAAACGTCCCCTCGTCCGAGGTATTTCGGTAGTCGAGGTAAGTCATATTGCCTCCCAGTTCGACGAACTCACCGGGAGAGGTCCAGGTTGCAGCCAGCTCGACCCCGGCCGAACGCGCACCATAGATGTTTTCGTACGTGTAGAGTCGTTGCGCACCAAACAGAATAATGAGGTTCTCGAGCTCCCTCAGAAACCCGCTCACCCGCGTCTCGAAATCCCCCCATGACGTCTGGATATCGTCGACCACTACCGACAAGTTCAAATTATGACTGCGCTCCGGAGAGAGCTCGAGATTGGGAGCTATCTGCACACCGTTGCCGAAGAGCTCGTAGGGAGCGGGCAGTCGTGTCGCCCACTCATAGGATGCCTTGGCATAGATCCATTTCGCTATCCGATATTTCAATCCGTTCCCCAGGCCAAACTCACTCGTGTCACGCAGACGCTCGATGATGTTGTTCCCTGGGAGTATCTCTTCGGCGCGAAGTGCTTGGTGGTAGTATTTGACGAAAAGGATGTTCTCCAATCGACTCAGCAGATCGACTTCGTACTCCAAACCCGTAACGACGCTCAGCACATCGCGCTGGGCAGCGAGTGGATCGCGCGCTTCCGGGTCCGTCTGCCGACGTTCATTTCCGGTCCGCGTGAAATACGTCGGGGCCATCGAGAGACGCAACGCCTGATCGGAACCAACCAGCCACTCCAAGTTGAGTCGCGCAAACCCAGTGTTGTCCCACAGACTGCGATCGTGTGGCTGAGCTTCTGTCTCACCGGCCGTGCGCTGTTCCCTAATGCACTGCCCGAACCAATCGTAGACACATTCCGCAACATCCAGGAAATCCGCGCGATTGTGAGCGTAGCCCAGCACGACGTTCCCGCTCACCCCCTTGCCAAAGGTGTTTCGGTAGCGCACGTTGCCTCCCGCACTGCGTCCCCCAAAGCGAGCTTCACCGTAGGGCACGCTCATCGTAACGTTGTGCTGTAGCTCCTTTCTGTAGTCCGTATAAAAGCCGCTGAACAATAGATGTTGTGCCCAGGGCTTTTTGACCCAACCAGCCTGTGATCGAACACCAATCGCACGGTAAGCATCATTGAAGCGACGCACACGGGCCGGCGTCAGTTGTCCATCGTCATCCGGCACCTCCACGTCGATCATGTAGTCGTTGTCGCTTGCATCGGCGAACCCCTCCAAGCTGGAAAAGAAACCAGACTGGTCATCCTGATGACGGACGACCGCCGTAGCGCGCTGGGTCGAGAAAGAGCCCATTTGGTAGCTCAGGCCAGCGTGAGTTCCCGTGGTCTCGTGATCGGTGACGAGATGGACTGCTCCCCCCAGGGCGTCGGCACCAAACCTCACGGGAACCACCCCTCGGTAGATCTCGGCACGCTCGACAAAGTTGACTGGAACGTTCTCGATCCCAAACGGATAACCAGCCAAATGCAAGGGAATTCCGTCAAGGAAAAAACGGACCTGCTCGCCGTCAAGACCATTGAGTGAAAAGCGAGACTCCGATCCCAAGCCCCCTGCTCGCCGAACCCCCACCCCTTGGGTGCGAGCCAATACCTCACCGAGATCTGCGGACTGCCTCTTTTGTGTCGTTATCTCGACCACGGTGACGGCTTGCGCGGACTCGCGCAGTCGATCCGCTTCGGACTGGCCCACAACGACGATCTCCTGAGGCTCCTGCTTTTGACCAGAATCCGTCGAGGCCGCCTCGAGCGCTGAACGACCCTGAGTGAACGTCGAGGAACTTTCGGAGCGCGACTCCGGGCCCCTCGTCGAAGCCGATGACGTTTGCCCCGAGGACGTTGCCGATGTCGACGACGTTTGCTCCGAGGATGTTGCCGATGTCGACGACTTCTCCGGGGTTCTCGTCGATGCCGACCGGGGCTTGTGCCGAACCGCCTCCCCAGGCAAACGGAAATCGTAGGCGTAGAGAATTCTGACCGCAGTGGGAATTCCGGCACGCCGGGCCGGCTCGAACCGAAACGCAAGCGCGGCCCAAGCTGCCGCTACATCGAATCCGTGACCAGCCCCCTCGACGACCTCGGCCTGTTGCACCACTCCCGATGAATCGATGGTGAGCGCCAAAACCACCCGCCCTTCCAGCTGTTCACGAAGTGCTTCTTCCGGATAGGTCGCCTTCACGAACTCGACAAGTTGCGGGGCCGTGACTTCTATTTGCTCAGGTGCACCGGGGGATTCAGCCCCTTTTCGAGGGGATTCTGGAGCTGCTGCAGCGCTCTGCGGGGCGGTGACTTCTGTTCGCCCGGATGTTCCCGGGAACCGAGGTGCTTTTCGAGGCGACTCCGGAGCTGCTTCAGCGCTCTGCGGCGACTCACGATGAACGACGTCGCCGCCCTCTGCGGCCAAACACGGGCGATGTGCAAAAATGCCAGCCCAAAAAACGAAGACCGCGCAGGTCGCCGCTGCGGGAGAGACGGAGATCTGGAGGGATCGGTAGCGCAAAAAACTGCCTCGGACGCATCTTGCAACCTCGTCCGGCTCCCAGTGCTGCTCCTCCGTAACGCGTTCTTCACAACGTGGATGAGGCAAACGCCGGCAGATCTCTGGCGGTGGCTGGTTCGATGGGTCGTAGGTTCTGTTGGCGGGCATCTCAGAGCCCTGGCGGGACGATGTGCCAGCGTTGGAAATTCGGGGGGCGGCCCGTCGGCCTATCCCTGACTAATAAAAACGCAGATCACTCGCAACACATGACGCTCGAAAGCGATATCTTCTCTCTCCAAGCAGGAAACTCGGACAAATTGCCGATGGGCAGCTCCTGACGAATTATAGAAAAAGTATTTCATTCGCATATTTGATCTGATAGAGCCCACCTGAATCGACCGGCAGCACCAACATCGGCAGCGCCGCGTGCCCTTTCTCAATCCCAGAAAAAGTAGCCATGAAAGCATCTCAACTTGCCTCGAGCCCCGTTTTTCGCTCGCTCCGACCACTTCTTGTTCCCAGCTTCTTGACCGCACTCCTCGTCACCCAGCTCTCGGCTTGCAGTGACGGAGGAGACGGCGCGACCGACGATGATGACGGCTCCTCCGACGACGGCGGTTCGTCCGACGACGGAGGCTCGTCCAACGATGGCGGCTCCTCCGACGATGGCGGTGCCAACGCTACAGGCGGAACCGACTCGAAGAACAACACCAGTTCCGGTGGCTCGGGCGGGACCAGCTCGGGAAATGACGCAACCGGCGGAGCCGCAGCCGCCGGCAACCTCACTGAGGAAGAATCTCTTTATGTCGTCGGTGGCTACCTGACGACCACGGACGACTGGATCGGCTACCTTACGGTCACCGACGACATCTCGGCAAGTGGATCCATCGATCTGAATGAGGTGGTCGAGTTCCCCAATGACATGGTGTTCGCTTCGCCAGGCAACGGGCAGATTTTCGTTGGGCTCGGCGGCGAGCCGACAATTCAGCGCTGGGTCGTCGGAACAAATGGAGAACTTCGACTCGATGACGAGCTGAGCCTCGCCAATTTCGGCGTGACCTCTGCCCTGGGTGGCGGAAGAAACGTCCTGCAGTTCCTGAGCGACGACCGAGCCTACTACATCGATCACGAAAACCTACAAGTCGTCGTCTGGAACCCTCAAGAGATGACAACGGAAGACTCCTTCGACATCAGCGGCCTCGAAGAGGGCGACTATTTCTCGGCACTCAACTATGTGCATCGAGATGGTGATCGACTCATCCAAACGGCCCGCTACTGGAGACCGGACGACACAGCAGCCGAGCTCGTCCGCGCCGCAATCATCGACACCACCGACGACAGCGTCGAATACATCGATGATACTCGCTGCGGAAACATTGCATTTCAAGCATCCGACGCCGAGGGTCACCTCTACCTAGCGAGCCATCCCGCACAAACTACCGCTATTGCAGCCGGAGCTGCTGGCGATCCCGCAGCCAAAAGCTGCCTTCTCCGCATTCAATCCGGTGCTACGGAGTTCGACCCCGACTATTTCGTCGATCTCAACGAGCTCTCTGGAGGGCATGCCGCGGGGCTCCTCCAAGGCGCCGAAGATCATGCATTCGTCTTCACGTATACGGGAGAAACTCCAACGCCGGACACCTTCGTCGACGCTGCTCGCAGCAGCGACTGGAAGCTCTACAGCATCGTGCTCGGCGATGAGGAAAACTCCTACCAAGAAGTTCCAGGACTTGGAGCATTCTCAGGATACGGAACCTCATTTTCGACCCAAATCGGCGACCAAGAGGTGCCTTTCGTGATCGCCGTCGACGGCGACTTCAGTGAAGGCCGCTACTACGACGTCAGAGATCCCAGCAACTTCGAGGAAGCACTAACCGTCCCTGGCTTCCCAGGTCAGGCCGTCCGAATCCGCTGAGTTCAAGAGAATCGTCAAGCACCTCAACCAGGAGAGAGCGAGGAGGCCTCAGTGGATCACGGTGCATCGCCACCCGATGAAACAACGCAAGTGGTCGTCCGAACGGCATCGGACGGCCACGGTCCGAAGCTGGATGAGCCTCATCGCTCTTATTCGGTATCCGCTATGGAGCAAAACGGTCCGAACCCCGAGTTCGAGGTGCCCGAGGACCGCGCGGCGCTCACCGAAGCCACAGGGCTCACCTTTCTGCGCTACGCATTGCCTTCTCTCGTTGGACTCCTGGCCATCTCCACGGCGAGTGTCGTCGACGGGGTGTTCGTTGGGCACTTCGTCGGGGCCGACGCGCTCGCTACTGTCAATCTCCTCCTGCCGTTCTTTACGTTTCTATTCAGCATCTGCCTCATGTTGGCAGTCGGTGGAACCGTTCGGGCAGGCAGATACTTCGGGCAAGGTCGTCCGGACGCAGCCTCGGCAATATTTAGTAAGGTCGTCCTAACAAGCGCCACCTTCGTCGTGGTTGCGGTCACCCTGGGCAGGCTTTATCCCCATGTCCTCTACTCGGCACTGTCCATTCCCACTCAGCTCGCTCCCCTTGCCGACGAGTATCTCAATGTCCTTTCGTTTTCGCTCGTGGTGCAGCTCACCACCATGGTCATCTACTATTTCGTGCGCCTCGACGACAGCCCAGAACGCGCCACCGTCGCGCTCGTCACCGGGGCCCTGGTCAACATTGCGCTCGATTTTCTTCTCGTCGGTTTCTTTGATCTGGGCCTCCGGGGCGCGGCCCTGGCCACCCTCTTGGCCCAGATCATTCAGCTTGGCGTGCTCCTGACGCACTTCAGGTTACCTCGGCCCACCCTCCAATTTCGGTGGCGCCAGCGCGACTGGATGGAAGTGGCGCGCGCCGCGTTGAACGGTGGCTCCGAATTCGTCAACGAGGTATCTGCAGGCATTGTGATCTTGGTCTTCAATCACGTGCTCCTGCAGCAGTCGGGAGTGGAAGGCGTGGCCGCTTTCGCCGTTGTCCAGCTCTCGGTCTTCGTGAGTCTGATGCTTTACTACGGCATAGCGGACGGCCTCCACCCCCTCGTCAGCCAAAACTTCGGTGCCGGGCGAGCACAGCGGATGCGAGAGTTCGTCGAAACGAGCATCTTGTCCATCGCTCTCGTTTCGGCATTTTATACCGGCGCCATCATTATCCTCAGCGATCTTTTCTTGAGCCTCGTGCTCGAGCCAGCGGCACTCGAACCGTCTGGGGCAGGCGGCATGGTGAGCGAAGCGAAGCCCGCTCTAGTTCGAACGCTGGCGGAAAAGCACCTCGGCGCAGTCTGGCCAGCGTTTCTTCTCAGCGGCTTCAACGTGCTCATGTGCGTCTACTTTGCAGCCGTCCATGAGCCAACGCTCGCCGCCACGGTGGCAATTCTGCGCACTCTTTTGTTCCCCCTCGCTGCTCTAGGTGCCCTCCGGCAGCTCGCCTCCAATGCGTCGCCCCTGTTGGCACTTCCCATCTCAGAGGCAGCAACCCTTCTCTTCGCACTCTTGGCCTACTCCCAGCGGACACCCGCCACTGTGGTTCAGCGCGCCGCAGCCGAGGCTGCGCAAGAAACCTATGCAGATCCGGAACCCCAACCGATGAGAGCACAATGATTCACTCGAGTCGCTTCTTGGCGGAGCAAGCCTCATTCACGACATTTGTCAATTGCTACCTTCGTGAAGTCGACCAAGGGCGCTGGTCGGCCACAGCGGACTGGTCGAACGAGCTTTCTCTCTTGGGCAAGCGCGCGCGCTGGGTTGTCGAGCTCGAGCTTCATTCCGTGGGCTCCCGCCTTGCCCTCGGGATCTCTTATGCATCCCGAACGGGGCGCAGCGAGATCTGCTCGACTCTCTTGCTCTTGCCCGGCAACCGTCCGCAACCGATCGACCACCTATCAGCATTGCTGCTCCTTTTGCGTGAGCTGCGGCGCATTGCACTGCAAACAAGCGATCGCGAAACGGCCTTCGCCAATGAGCTCGAGTTGCTTTCCCGAGTTCTTTCGAGCCAGCAGCTGATGTCCAGATACATTGACGCGCGAAGGAAAGACGAGCGGCTTCTCGGAGAGAACTTCATCGACTCCGAGCAAAGCCTGCTTTGGGGCCACTGGTTCCATCCCACCCCGAAAAGCCGGCAAGGGCTTTCCGACTGGCAAGACCGCATTTACGCACCAGAACTGGGCGGTCGATTTCCTCTCCACTTCTTTGCTGCCCGCCGAGAGCTCGTGTGGCAGGACTCGGCAACAGAAACCCCAGCAGAGCAACTCATGCTCGCACCGTTGGTCGATGGAGAAGCGCGCCTGCAGATCCACGTGGCCCACGCCCGAGACGAAGTTCTTCTCCCCATGCATCCCCTGCAGGCGGCCTGGCTTCTCGAACAGCCGAACGTCAAGGCGGCGCTCAAGGAGAGAAAGTTGCGTAACCTCGGTCCCCTCGGACGCAACTTCACTGCGACCTCTTCCGTGCGCACGGTCTACGCCGAAGACTGTCCCTTCATGTTCAAGTTCTCGGTGCCCGTGCGCATCACCAATTCGCTTCGGGCCTGCCGCCCTCACGAACTGCGCGCAGGCGTTTCCATGGCCCGATTGGTCGCGCAACTTCACCTGCAATCGGATTTCCAACGCTTTGCCGTGATTTCCGACGTGGCTGCTCTCAACCTGAAAATCGGTCAGGAGGATGTCAGCGGATTCGAAATCGTCGTCCGCGACAACCCGTTTGTCCTAGGACGGGAAAAGGGGATCCATTCCATCGCGGCCTTAGCCGCGCCAGGCCTCCCCCATCGCCTGAGCCGTCTCGCCTCTCTGATCGAAGGAATGGCTCTTGCTGAAGGGAGAACACCAGCCGAGGTCACCCGCGATTGGCTCATGCGCTATTGGGACTGTGCCATTGAACCCCTGATCAGGCTCTATGACCGCCATGGTATCGCACTCGAAGCCCATCAGCAAAATAGCCTCATCGACATCAACACCGGTTATCCTCGAATGTACTTCTTTCGAGACAACCAAGGATACTACTTATCTTACACACAGCGCAGCAAGCTCACCAAATTGGTCCCTCGACTCGAAGCCTGCCCCGAACTTTTCTACGACGATGCTCAAATCCGACGGCGCTTCAGCTACTATTTGCTGTGCAATCAACTGTTCGGCGTTATTTCCCGATTAGGCGCAGACGGCCTCCTCGATGAGGAGCAAGCCCTTTCACTGTGTCGACGCCGGCTGGGGCGCATGCTGCCTTCCCTCGAGCAACGAGGAACGGTCCTTGTCCAGGGGTGGCTCACCCACGCGACACTTCCCTACAAGGCCAACCTTCTCACTCGCCTAGCAGACGTCGACGAGCTCACTGCAGAGATGGAACAGGCCGTCTACGGCGAGGTGGAAAACCCCATCAATCAGCAAACCACACCTTGTCAGAGTATTCCTATCGGCAAAATTCAACGAGGTCGGGATGTCGCCTGATCAACGTGTCCTTCTACAATTCACCGAGGCTCTCTTGTTTGAATCGTTGGCGGAACATGATGGACCCTTCGATCCTCGACCTGGTTACCAAAAGGTGCGTTTTTCTGCTGGACCTCGGCGATTCACCTGTGAGGCCCACGTGGGGGCATTTGGACGGTTCCGAATCCTTCCCCACTCGATCCGACCTGAAGGCTCACTTCGTGAAGCCTCATTTCTCGAGTTGATCGAATCGTTGCCGGTCCCTTTCGCGGCACGACACGAAATCGTCACCGAGCTGGAAAGTACCGTCCGCCTTTTCCAGCATGCTCTCCAACACAAGGCCAACGCCAATCGACGATCTCTCGACTACGAGGCTCTAGAATCCGCACTCATTGAAGGCCATCCCTACCACCCGTGCTTCAAGTCTCGCATAGGTTTCTCCGAGGAGGACCAACAACTGTATGGCCCCGAAGCCGGACGGACCTTTCGACTCCGCTGGCTAGCGGTCTCGAAGCACCAGCTCTGGTCCTCTTTTTCTTCTCCTCAGGAGGGCGCCCCCGTCGAGCCTTCGGACGCATTGCAGCAACGGGACCATTCTCCAACCCAGGAAGAGACATTTTGGAAACGGGAGCTCGGCGACAACCAGTACGGCGAGCTGCGCTCACGGCTCGAGCGCGCAACAGAATGTCCGTCTCAATACGGCTTGTTGCCCGTGCATCCGTGGCAATTCAACAGACTGAGTACCAGAGACGATAGTATCGGAGACGCCTTTCGCGACCTTCTCGGTTGCTCCACCTTCATCGACCTGGGAACCGCGGGCGACAGCTACCGGGCGAGCCAATCCCTGCGCACCCTGATCAATGTCTCCCACCCTGAAAAAGCACACATCAAGCTGCCGCTCGACGTGAGTGTCACGTCCTCGAGGCGTGTTATCGCGCCCGAGTTCGTCCGCGTCGCTCCAGCCATTTCGACTTGGCTCACGCAGATTCAACGTGCCGGGGATCCTTCTCAGTCCCAATGCATCCTTCTCCCTGAGTATGCCTCCGCCTGTTTTGATCCGGCGGAAACCCCACGCGACGGCGACCTGGCGCCTCACTTAGGAGTCATCTTTCGGCAAAGCGTTTCTCTTTCCCTCGGTCCAGGAGAAAGTGCCGTTCCAGCCAACGCCCTGGCCCTTGTGGAAGGCGATGGACGCCCGTTCATCGAACCATGGCTTCAACAACACGGATTGCGCCCCTGGCTGTGTCAGCTGCTCGACGTCATGATTCTTCCTGTGTGGCATCTGCTCGCCCATGAAGGGCTTGCCGTCGAGGCTCACATGCAAAATGTCATCCTCGTTTTACGGGACGGCTGGCCCGTGCGCATTGCACTGCGCGACTTTCACGAAAGCCTGGAATACGTCCCGCATTTCCTCGCGCGCCCCCATTTGCGCCCGCGGCTGGGAGAGCTGCACCCCGCCTACAATCACGCGGCCCCCAATCGCTACCATGCGATGTCCCGAATCGAAGCGCTACGGGAACTCGTGATGGACACTCTCTTCGTCTTTGGACTCACCGAACTCTCCTGGCTGCTCGAACGCTTCTTCGGCTTCGACGAAACCGACTTCTGGTCGACGGCTCGGAATTGCCTTCGCACTTACGCTGAGTCCGGCGTGTGTGCATCCCGACGGCGCGCTCGGCTTCGTGCGAATGTTCCTATGATTCGGGCAGAGTCCCTACTCACCCGGCGACTCCTGGGTCGCGATCAAGAAGAATTTTGCCATTTCATTCCGAACTCACTCTTCGGCCAGACGGAGGATAGCGCCGAAGAGAAGATAGAACGCATCTCATAATCCCGAAGGGGATCCCGAAATACGTTCCAATCAGAAACATGGACGCATCGAACAAAGCGCTGGAAAAGGTTTCGCCAATGCTCGCCTCACCCCCAGGAGAGCGGAGGCGGCGCCTTGCGAGATTGTGAGATGTGCTCAAGGTCGAGAACCAACAAGGAGGGCACGTGACAGCATTTTACGTTAATGATCGACTCCACGATGAGGAGTTCCTGAAACGCAACTTCGCGCAATTCGAAGCGCTACCTCACCTCAAGAACCCAAAAGGTGTTCGCTACGCGATTTGTGTACAGGACGCAGCTCACTGGATTGCCCTCTATCTTTATCTCAAGGATCGGGGAGCCTCGATCGCCCCTCTTCATCCGGCAACACCTCCCGAGGCAGCACGCCGCATCGCAAAAAGCACAGACAGCCATCGTCTCCTTTTTGGCGATGCGCAGACGGTCGATCCCATCGACGAATCGGGGCCCGACAAACCGGGTGTCTTGGTGCAGCAGTCTTCGGGAACCACCGGGGAACCCAAGACCGTCGTCAGAAGCTTTGCGTCCGTCGATCGTGAAATCGAAAGCTACAATGTCGCTCTGGGCGACATTGCCCAGGCGACTCCTTTGGTCGCGTGTCCCGTGAGCCACTCCTACGGCCTCATCAGTGGAGTGCTTGCCGCCTTCGCCAGAAATCAAACGCCGGTCATCATCACCAACGTCAACCCGAAGTATGCCATCAAGCAAGCTCTAGATTCCAACACGCTTCTCTATGCTTCACCCGCATTGCTTGGGGTGCTGGCGCGACTACTGACCCCAGAACAAAAACTCGGCTATATCATGACCTCGGGAGCAACCCTCCCGACTCCCACATTACACACCTTGCTCGAAAAAAGTAGAGGCGTTCTTCAGCAATATGGGTGTAGCGAGGTGGGGTGTATTTCCTTGGCTCGCCAAGTCGATGCCGTCGACAATATCGGCTCTCCACTGGCTCACTTGAAGGTGAGCGCTGGGACCTCAGCCAGCGATCCTCAGGAAATCGTAGTGCAAGACGGCCACAGAACCATCTCCACTCGAGATCTCGGCTATTTCGAAAACGCTCACCTCCGTTTCGTTTCGCGCATTGACGAGACGATCATCGTCGCGGGCGTGAACGTCTATCCGAGTGAAGTCGAGAACGTCCTTGCCACTTTTCCCGATATCACCGATGTCGTGGCCTACGCGAAAAGCGACCCTTTTGCCGGCGAGCGCATCTGCGTTCAGTTCACGGCTCGTTCCGAGATCAACGTGAGCACTCTCCGTTCCTGGTGTGCAGAACAGCTCAGCCCTTTTCAACTTCCCTCGGAACTCCTTCAGGTCCAGCAGCTCCCTCGAGAAGCCAACGGAAAGATCAATCGCCGTCGTCTGAGAGGCGAGCAACAAGAAAATGCCGAACCGGCCGAAACGGCGAGCGAAAGCCGTCTCACCCAAAGCGCCGAATGAACTTGCCTGTCAGCTCCTCCACTAGAACGTATCTCAGCCCCCCGAAGAGGATCGGGAGATACGTTCCAATCAGAACCCCGTCACATCGAACAAAACGCTGGAAGAGGCTCCGCCGATGCTCTCCTCACCCGCCCGCAGGTGAGTATCGGCGGGAGCTTTCGAGGTTGTGAGATGTGCTCTAGACCACCTGGAAGCACCCAATGAGCCAAAAAGAAATCATCGACGCGATCCTCAGAGTTCTCGAAGACCTGAAGGTTCCCCATTTGTCCCACTTCTCCGAACAAGCTCGCCTCAATGAGGATCTCCACCTGGACTCGGTGGTGATCCTGCAACTCCTCGTCCAACTCGAGCTTCGCTTTGGCTTCGAGATCCCCGAGGAGGAAATCGCCAGTCGCCACTTTCAGACCGTCTCATCCCTGGCCTCATTCTTGCGCACTCTTCCCTCACCTCAGACCAG
>CAYTRQ010000124.1:0-5861 GCA_964440025.1 uncultured Polyangiaceae bacterium
ACCTGGCACTCTTCTGGAGGGCTCATCCACTTGATCATATTGAGCCAAAGCAACTCCACTTGCTGGTCCTCCGTATCCTGCCACTCGCTATCATAGGTCACCCATTCATCACCAAAGACGATCACTCGGCCCTCCCCTGCCGTATCAGCCACAACGCCAACCCGATCGTCCTGTCCGCGAGCGACCACAGTACCTGAGCTCGAGTACGGCTGGACTCCATTGTCTATGTTGATGCGCTCCACTCCCATGGATATCGGATGGTCTTGGTTCCATGTTTCCAGAAATCCAGCGTCGAGATCGGTCTTATCGGGATCGTAGCCAAGCCCAAAGGGCTCCAGCAGAAGATTGACGTTTACAACCTCAGCAACCTCATCCCCTTGGTATCCGATCGTCGTCATCATCCCGCCACCCGCTGTCACCCAGGACTCCAAGGCTGCAACCTCGGCCTCGGAAAATTCGTGATGAGCGGGGGAGTCGTCCTCGCTGAGTGGAGCCGTGTCGGCGCGCAGCACGACAACGACATCGAGCGGAGCCAGGATTTCTTCCGTCAGCTCGTCATTACCAATCTCGAACGCGGGGAGGGGACTGCGCGTATCGAGCCAGTCCTTGAAGATGTCTCCACCGTTGCTCCAAGGACCGATGCGCCCCACCGTCCCGATATTCAAACAGTCGCAAATTCCATCACCGCCGGCATCGACGTTGTCGATATTTCCATCTCCATCGTTGTCCTTGCCATCACACACCTCCGGCGTTCCATCGCCGGTGGATTGATTGAGATCGCCTCCCATTCCCCCTAGGTTGTCTATGGTGATGTCCCCATTCGGAGAGGTTGATTCACCCCCTGCCGCAGAGCTTCCCCCTGCAGAGCCTCCCCCTGCAGAATTGCTTCCCGCCGTGCCGCTGGTCTCCCCACCCCCCGAGCCCGTTCCCCCCGAACCCAGGTCCCCCCCCTGCGATGAACCGCAGGCGACCAGAAGCAGCGCAAGCGAGGCCCCTCCCCAAGGCACGCCGCCAGGCAGAGACAGCTGAGTCCGCGGCAGATAAGTCCAAGATCGATGAGCCCGAGTCCGAAATAAGAGAAACCGCATGAACGAGTACGAAGTCCTATTCTTTGAACGCAAAGACCAAGCGCGACTGTCGAGCAGTCCTTGCGCCCCCGCCTGAGGTGAGGGGCCGCAGGTTCTCTCAAAAGTCCGAAAGCCGCTCGAAGTCATTGTTTGTTACTTGTTTTTGAGCGAGCGGTTTTCGCGCTCGCTCATTTGGCATTTCCACAAAAATCTGGTCGAAACCACCATCGAAAGCAAAACATGGCTTTGTCGAGAAACATGGTTGGTCGAAGACGCAGTTCATCACCAGCAAGCAGTTCATCACCAGCAATAAGGGGCCACAACGTCCTCCACCCCTTCGGGACGGGCAGGGCAAGGGACCCTCTCGCAAGAGTAGAACGTATTTCATCCTCCTGAAACCCAACACGGGCCGAATATCGGTCACGACGCTCTGCCATCACGGCATACGAGCCATCACGGCATACGATCACGGACATCACAGCATTCTGCGCCACATCGACTTTGATTGAACACATCTCATCACCTCGACGGACTCTGCCGCCGTACGTGAGCAGCGGTGGAGACTTTCTCAAGAAACCTGGTCGTCGCCGCGCAGGCATCATCCAGCGCGAAATGCTAGGCATGCCCCGCAACTTGCATCGAAGCTCTCCCTGCGTCACGCGCCCGCCCACCCACAAGCGGGCCTCCAATGTGGCTCCTGCCACACGCAGGCTCATGTCCCACAATGGAAAGTCCGATGTTCCAACAGCGCTATCTCTTGATCCCTTCCCTCTTTCTCATGGTCGTGGCACTTGCCTGGTCCTGCTCCAATTCATCGAGTTCCACGGACGGCACGGGTGGAGAGGCGGGAGCCTCCAACCAAGGGGGCCAAGGCGGCACTTCGAATGAAGGGAACACCAGCTGGGTGGGGACTTGGGCCACCGCGCCCATGCTGATCGGAGAAGACCACCTCCCCCCGGATCCCGGCCTCGAGGGCAATACTTTGCGCCAGGTCGTCCGGACCTCGGTTGGGGGCGAGGGGTATCGCATTCAGTTGTCCAACCTCTACGGCGACGCCGAGCTGACTCTTCGGACCGTGCACGTGGCCCTCTCCGAGGGGCAAGATACGATCGATCCCGACACCGACCAGCAATTGACCTTCGATGGCGAGCAGTCGGTGACCATTCCAAGCGGCGAGGAGATCTTCTCGGATCCCATCGATGAACCGCTCGAACCGATGACCCAGCTCGCCGTCACGATTCACTTCGGAGATGTCCCCACCGACATCACCGGTCATCCCGGCTCGCGCGCCACCTCCTATCTAGCGGGCGGGAAAGCCACAACACAGGAAAGCATGCCCTCCGCTGCAACCGCGGCCCGCTGGTACGTTCTCACCGGCGTCGACATTCAAGCTCCGCCTCCAACCGCATCGGTCGCTGTCTTGGGCGATTCCATCACCGACGGCTACGGCGTCACCACCGATTCCAACCGCCGCTGGACGGATTTCCTTTCGCAGCGCCTGCGCCAAAACGAGGGAACGGACCATGTCGGGGTCCTGAACCTCGGTATCAGCGGCAACGCCGTACTCACGGGCGGACTGGGCCCCACGGCGCGAGCAAGGTTCGAGCGTGATGTTCTCGAGCAACGAGGAATCCGCTGGCTCGTCGTCTTCATTGGCGTCAACGACATCGGAGCGGGCAGCGGCTCGAGTGTTGCCGATGCGCTCATCGAATCCTACGGAGAGTTCATCGACGTAGCGCGGGCCCACGGGCTCTACGTGTACGGCGCCACGATCACGCCGTTTGCTGATTCACAGTACGACTCGGCAGATCACGAGGAAACTCGACAGCTCGTCAACGAATGGATTCGAACGAGTGACAGCTTCGACGCGGTCATCGACTTCGACCAAGCTTTGCGAGATCCGGACGATCCCCAGCGGCTTCTTCCCAAGTACGACAATGACCACCTGCACCCCAACGAAGAAGGCTATGAAGCCCTCGCCGCGGCCGTCGATTTGGAGTTGTTCAGCGCCAAGGAAAATCGCGAGGCAACGAACACTGACGCGGCACTCTCGTCCGGATATCCCTGCGCCGGCTCCGTCCCTCCCGGTCCCATCATCAACGACTTTTCGACCTGGTCGAGCGGAAACTTCGGAGATTCGTCCACGCTGACGGGCGGAACTTTCTACTACGATGGTGATGGGGACGATAGCGTGCAGGCTCTCTCCATCGACGTCACAGACGAAGTCGGCACCGTCTCCGGCGAAATCACGGCGGACTATGCTGGATTCGGCTTCTGGCTTGCCTCCTGCATCGACGCTTCCAGCTATGACGGCATCCAGTTCGACATTGGTGGCGAGCCGGATGGGGCCTCGATCGAGTTTCAGGTCCAGACGTCTCGCAACTACCCCATCGACGACTCGAGCAGCAAGGGCGAATGCGAAGGTGACTGGAGCGACTGCGTGAGCAATCAGGTTTCCGTGGAGATCACCACCGAAGTGACGACGGTGCAGGTACCATGGACCGATCTGACCGGCGGCATGCCCATCGACACCATGGATCCCACCGAGATCCTCGGTCTGCAGTGGCAAGTAAATTGCGCTTCATGCACTCCCGAATTCACCCTGGATGAGGTCCAATTCTTCTCCGCCAACTGAACGAATGCTCTCGGCCACTACACCCGCGTGCATCCGCTCGGCGATGAATACGTCCCGGCGTTTGCTGGCTGATGAGTGACCCGCTGCATCTCCATCGAGAACGTCCGGATAGTGGTGACAATGTACAAATCGACTGAAGATAAAAGGACTTGCCGGAGGGCGCCGCTCCGTCAGACTTGTTTCTATCTTCCATTTCCCCACATCGGGAACGAACTGGCCAGCCATGAGACGACGTCGCCCCATTTCCGAAACACCGCCCAGCCATGTGGTGGACGTGCCAGTTTCAGAAACCGGGCGGGCACCTCCGAGTCCACTGGCCAAGGCATGGCGCTGGTTTTTCGTCGTGCGAGTAGGAGTCCTCCTTGCCGTGCTCGGTCTGGTCTCGATCTGGGCGATCACCGACTACGCAGGACGACAAGAGCGACTCGAGTGGGAGCGTCCTCTGGATGTTGCCTTGGTTCTGATCCAACAAGGGAAACTCGCACCAGGGGTCGTGCGAAAATTCAGAAAACGGATCCCTGCCCTCGAACGACAACTGGAGCGCGAATTCTCCAAGTACCGCCAGACGAGCGTGCCGCCCGTTCGTCTCTTCCTCTACGGGCCGGTCGTCGCTCCTCCTCCCTCAAGTCCATCGACAAGCCCCTCCCCCCTTGACCAATTCCTCACTGCCATCGAGCGGCGCCTCGATGCAGCGAAGATCGACCGGTTGGCGGGGAAGCCTCCCTTCGGCTTCGATTCGACGATCTATCTGACCGTTCGTCCTCCGACCACACCACAACGCTTTGTCGAGGGCTTTGGCGAGCAAGGCGGACGCCATGGGTTCGTCGACGTGCAACTGGATGCCGGCATGATCGATTTTGCTCTCTTCGTTGCCGTCCACGAGCTCTTTCACACCCTCGGGGCAAGCGACAAATACGACGCGACAGGCGGCACGCTCCTCCCCCGTGGACTCGCCGATCCTCATCAAACACCGCGATTTCCGCAGCACCAAGCCGACGTGATGGCACACGGCGTCTCTCTCGATGCCCATCGAGTCCGTCCGCCGGAGAATCTCCAGGAGCTCGCAGTCGGTCCTGCCACGGCGGCCGAGCTTCATTGGAGATGAGCCGGCTGTCGTGGCGCGAGCTACTTCTCCTTCTTTTCCTTCGGCGGCGGGATCACCTGTAACTGAAGCTCACGAAGGACTTCATCCGGCACTTCGCTCGGCGCGTTCATCAATGGATCATACGCGTTTTGATTCATCGGAAACGCAATGATCTCACGGATGTTGCGCTCCCCCGCAAGCAACATGACGATACGGTCAACGCCCGGAGCAAGACCAGCATGCGGTGGCGTACCATATTGAAACGCCCTGTAGAGTGCGGGAAATTTTTGCTCCACGGATTCGGCGGGATGACCTGCAATAGCAAAAGCCTTGATCATCGTCTCCGGATCATGATTGCGGACCGCGCCTGAAGACAGCTCGGTACCGTTGCAAACGATGTCATACTGAAACGCGAGAACGTCGAGCGGATCCTTGGTATTGAGCGCCTCGAGTCCCCCTTGAGGCATGGAGAACGGGTTGTGCGAAAACTCGATCTGACCCGTCGTTTCGTTACGTTCGAACATGGGGAAGTCGACAATCCAACAGAACCGAAATACGTCCTTCTCCAACAGCTCGAAATCCTCGGCGAGCTGCGTGCGAATATTGCCCAGTACCTTGGCAGCAACGTCGGGATGGTTGTTGGCCGCAAAGAGCAAATTGACAGGTCCTTGTGCACCACAACGCCGTCGTATCTCCTCGATGGTCTCCTCGGCGAGAGACTTGACGATAGGACCCTTGGCCTTTCCTGCTTCGTCGATGGTGATCCAAGCCAAACCACCGTGCCCCGCTTTGCGAACGGCGTCGTTCAATTTGTCGAGGTAGGCCCGCGACTTGATCTTGCCCCGGTCGCTGAGGACCCGCACCGTCTTCCCCTCGAAAATCCGTAACGACGATTTCACGAAGAGATCCGTGGCATCGACGATCTCCAAGGGGTTGCGAAGATCCGGCTTATCGCTGCCATAGCGAAGCATCGCTTCCTTGTAGGGGATGCGCGGGAAAGGAGTCTCGATGCCCCCACAGGAGGAAAAGCGCTTGAACGTATTACAGAGGACCTGCTCGATCACTTCGAACACGT
>CAYTRQ010000124.1:5871-13525 GCA_964440025.1 uncultured Polyangiaceae bacterium
GGCTGCGGAGCACCAGGCGAAGGGTCTCGCCCTCTTCGAACACGTCCTCCTGGGTGACGTAGCTCATTTCCATATCGAGCTGATAGAATTCGCCCGGTGAGCGATCTGCCCGCGCCGGTTCGTCTCTGAAGCAGGGCGCAATTTGAAAGTAGCGCTCGACTCCGGAAGCCATCAGCAACTGCTTGTACTGCTGTGGCGCCTGCGGCAATGCGTAGAACTTGCCCGGATGAAGACGAGAAGGCACCAGAAAATCTCTAGCACCCTCGGGCGACGAGCTCGTGAGAATGGGCGTCTGGTATTCCAAGAACCCCTGGGCGTACATTTGCTCTCGGAGCTCCTTGATCACTTCTGCTCGGAGCCGAATGTTTTTGCTCATCCCTTCGCGGCGGAGATCGAGAAATCGACACTGAAGTCGCAAATCTTCGGAGACCGGCTTGTCCGCCGCGACCTCCAACGGGAGGTGGCGCGCAGTGGAAAGCACCTCAGCACTCTTGACGATGAGCTCCACATGTCCCGTTGGGTTTTCAGGATTAATGCTCTCTTCTGGACGCAACCGCAGGGTGCCACTGACGGAAAGCACCGACTCCTTGGTCACACCACGGATCATCTTCTGCGTTTCTTCGCCATCGAAACACAGTTGAACTATGCCTGAAGCATCTCTCAGGTCGATGAAGACCACCCCTCCATGGTCTCTGCTTCGATGCAGCCAGCCAGCGACTCGAACCTCCTTGTCGATGTCGCTCTCTCGAACGGTTCCGCAGCCATGGGTACGATAGGTATTGGGTCTCATATCTGATTCCTTATCCACATGTCCGTCGATCGAGGAGCCTCGCCGGGCTCGAATTGCTGCAGCGACTCGATCGAGCGAACTTCAGCGATCGAAGCCCGCGCGGTCGCCTCCAGCTTGTCGAGCAACTCGAACATGGCCGCCCGGTGTACACCATCGGCTCGGGCTGACAACCCTGCCCTGGGACGGCCCGGAAAAACAGCGAAACGCGTTGTTCCACTCCGCGTCCTTTGAGAAGGGCCTCCTTTGAGAACAGCCGGGAGCCCGGCTTCGCCGGCTCGCCGGGCTCCGCTGCCCTGTGCGCGTTCGCTGGATTCGTTCGCTCGGGTTGTTCGTTTTTGGGCGATCGACCTTCGCGATCACTCATTTAAACCACGATTCGTTGCGGTTGCTCCGTCATCCACACCGGCGGGATAGAGTAGGTATTTGGATCGAGGTGATGAGGGGACGCAAGACCGTGATGCATGAGACATCGCGTTGCCACTCGGATCGCGTCTCCTTGCGTGCTCTCGACGACCGCGTTGCCCCCACCAGTCATCCAGTCGATGGCGCAGAGCGCTCCACGAATGACCGGATGGGTCACAATCGCGACGAGCATCAGGACGCGCTGATCCGTCTGAGAGCGGGTGCTTTGACGCAGTGTCGCAGCAGTCCGACGAATGCCCGGTTGGGGACGAGCCACCCGTGACAGATCGTGGATTACAACGATCTTCTCACTTTCTCCCAGTAGCGTCGTGTGGCTCACCTTCCACTTATAGTACTTCTCTAGCAAGGGGCCAGAAAATACGCCCATTCCACCCAACGAACAGAAGAGGGGGATATCTACCATCAACCACGATCGCCCCCTGCTGCCCTTGGAATGAACGCACCATAGTACACAACTATACCGGAACACCAGGACACGAATCAATAAAATTGAACCTGAAACAGCATGACATCATACCCCAAAGCAATCGCTCCTCCGTCGGAAAAGGCAAGCGTCGGAAAAGGCAAGCCGTGAGGAAAGTGGGAAGATGCTAGGTCAACACTACCCTGGGTCAGAACGACCAAACCCCAAGAGTCAAAGTGACGGGCGCGAAAAGGGCCAAGCCACGATCGTTCGCGCTCGTTCATTGCGCCTTCAAAAGGTGAAGGTTTCGCCTTCTTCATTTGTTCAGGTCCCACCCGTATCAGAAGACAGACACTCGAAGGTTCCATTCCGTCCCTTGAGAGTCATCTCCAACGGATCGATGGACCTTTCGAAGAGCGAGATCGTGCCTGACGGAGGGCTGCTCGCAAAGAAATGTGACCCCTGACGGTGGCGGGCCGGTACGTACTGACTGTGGTGGATCGTGTGGGTGAAGTCTCGGCAAGTGCGGTGCTCGTGTGCCCCGCTCTGCGACCTGAGGAGGAGGTTGAACTCCGGTGCAATGAAGTCGTCCCAAGCCGTGCAAATACGAACCTCGCGTTCGCCCCCCCTGCGATCGATTCCAGGGGGCGCATCCCGAGCAGAAAAGAGCCGGGGAGAGGGAGTACGCAAATATGAGGCAACGACAACCGACCAACATCCAGTGGAGCGTCATGGTGATCGGCATGCTTGGCCTGACGGCCTGCCAGGCTAAACTAGTTGATAGCTCGGGCGCAATGGGACCGGGAGGAACAACCGGAGCGACGACACCAACCTCGGATGCCGCACCAGGAGACAGCAGCTCCCCGGACCGCGCTCTCGACGCGATTGAGGAAACGAGCCCCGGTGATGCGGAGCTTTCCTGCGAGGAGAACAAAACATTCGCGGACAATCCTCTCCTCAAGCTTTCAACGGTCCAGTACAAAAATACCGTGCGCGATCTCCTGCGTTCCTTCGGTCTCGATTCGCTCCTGGAAGGCGTCGAACCACTGCTTGCGTCAATCCCAGACGACAGCCTGGGCGACTCCTTCCGAGGACTCGACGACCGGGTCGCCGTCGAGCATGTTCAGGGATTCCTCAACGTCGGAGCATTCATCGGCGATGCCGTCCTCGAGGAGACGGCCTTGCTCAATCAGGTCGCTGGGGCCTGCGCAGAGCAGGAACGGTTGAGTGAAACTTGTTGGGATGAGTTTCTTTCCGGCTTCCTGCAAGCGGTGCATAGAAGACCCCTTCTCGGCACCGAAAAGGACCTCTATCGAGCGCTGGACGACGGAACGCGCTCCGGCCCCGAAGTGATTCGTGCCGCATTGGTCGTCGCTCTCTCCTCACCTCGGTTTCTCTATCATGTCGAGACCCAAGGAACGTCGGTCGACAACCGAGAAGATCTCTTTCAGCTCGATGGCTATGAACTCGCTTCACGCCTTTCCTACACGTTTTGGCAAACGATGCCCGATGCCGAGCTCTTTGCCGCGGCGCAAGATGGAAGTCTGCTCAGTGAGACTGGCTATCGCCAACAACTCGAGCGCATCTGGGCCGATCCACGCACAGAAGCAACCCTCGAGCAGTTCTGGACCGAGTGGCTCAAACTCGAAAAATTTACCGGGTTCGAGACATCTCGGCCGGCATTTCAGGCCCTCACCGAGGGTGAGTCGTTTGGGCAAGAAGGCCACGACTACTATGCAGATATGGTCCGGGAGGTTCAGGATCTCACGAGGATTTTCACATTCGAAAAGTCGGGAACTCTGACCGACCTTCTGACCACCAACCTCTCTGTCACTCCATCGACCGATCTCGCCTCCTTGTACGGCGTCGACCCCTGGGACGGCGAAGGAGACTTTCCAACCCTCAACGATCGCAGTGGCCTTTTGCAACGCGCCGCCCTGCTTGTTTCCAACTTGGAGCAGACGAATCCCTTTCATCGCGGCGCATCGATTCGGCGACGCATCTTGTGCGACTCGTTGCCACAACCCGATCCCAACGAGCTTCCCCCCGGATCCTTGGATCCGCCTCCCGTCGACGAAGCACAAACGACCAGACAGCGTTTCGAAGCCAAGGTCGAGGACAATGGCCTCTGCGAAGGCTGCCATGCCAGCTTCAGCAACATCGGCTACGTTCTGGAGTCCTACGACGCCGTAGGGCGATTCCGCACTACAGAAATGGTCTATGATGAGGAGAGTGGCGAACTTCTCGCTGAGCTGCCCATCGACACGGTTGCGCAGGTGAATATTGCGTCCAGCGATGAGGAAGCAGTGGAAGACGCCGCCGAGATGAATCGCCTCATCGCGGAGAGCGGTAAGGTCGAGGCCTGCTTGGCCGAAAACTACTTCGCCTATTTTTCTCGTCGTGCGCACGCCGCGACCTCCCTGGACGGCTGCATCGTAGAAGATCTCAGCGCAACACTATCCAACAAGGAAGGCGGTCTTGCCGCCGCGTTCAAGCGCTTGGCCCGGGTGCCAACTTTTTTCACTAGAAAGGTGGGTGATCAATGATTCGTCGAGCATTGTTGTCCCGATTGGGTGGACGGAAAGCTCCACGGGGAGCCCTCTTCGATCCACTTTCGCGCAGGCTCTTTCTTGGAGGCGCCGGTGCGCTGATTGCGTTACCAGCACTCGAATCACTGTTACCGCGTTCGGCGACTGCTCAATCGGCGAGCGATCCGAAGCGATTCATTTGTATGAAGAGCTTCAGCACGCAGCTCATCAAGAGCTGGTACCCCCGCTTTTCTGGAAACGGATATCAGCTCAAGGACGACGTGTACTCTGGCAGCAAGGCGGATGGGACGACCCTGTTGACCGAACCCTTGGCAGGTGGCCCTTATACCCACGCTCCGCTCTCCGACCTCCAGACAGAAAATGGGATTTCCGACATTCTGGGCAGCTCTCTCAATCCGTACCTGGATCAATTGACCTTGATCCGAGGTTTGGATTTTCTTCCCACCGTCAATCACAACTTCGGAGGATTGCTAGGTAACTTCTCGTCCTGCACTGCTGCGACTCCCTGTGACGCCGATGGCCTCGAGTCCGTCCCCACGATCGATCAGGTGCTGGCCTACTCCTCCAAGTTCTATCCCAGCACTCCTGCTGTACGCGCCCTGCACATCTCCCAGGGGGTCGAAGACGCGATGAGCTACTCCAACTTCGGCGATCCCAACGCTGCCGTCGAACAACTCAAAACTCGCACCAACCCCCTCGATGTCTGGAACGACGTCTTCTCGACCTTGGTCGTGGAGGATGGCTCGGATCCCGCGAAGATCGACCCCAATGCCCTTCTCGTCGACAACGTCATCGAGCACTATCGAGAGCTGATCAAGAGTCCGAGACTGTCAGCTGCCGACCGCCAGAAGCTGGAAGCACACATCAACCAGCTTGCAGAGGTCGAAGCCCGCCTGAACCCTTCTCAAATGACGTCCTTTTCTTGCGTCAAGCCCATGGAGCCCGAATCACTCGTCAACAACACGGGAACCGATCCCAGCGATATCGCAACCAAGTGGGATCTGTTTTTGGATCTCGTCGTGCTTGCGCTTTCTTGCGATCGCACACGCATCGTCACCTTGGGCGTCCACAAAGCGCTAGGACCTGGACCCGATCCGGATGACCCAACACTCATGGGTCACTATCATTCGGAAGATGCAAGCGGCGGAACTTGGCACGGGCTAGCCCATGACTGGAGCAACGAGAACTCACGTCGCATGCTTCGGGGAATCAATAGTTGGATCACGGAAAATATCTTCGCACGACTCGTCGAGAAATTGGACGCCATTGAGGAGTCCTCCGGCCAGACGTTGCTCGACAACTCCCTCCTTTATTGGGGAAACGAGCTCGGTTTCAATCACATCGCCTACAGTGTGCCGTGCCTTCTCGCCGGCGGAGCCCAAGGCGCGATTCAGACCGGACGCTATCTCGACTACATCGACTGGGATGGCCAATCGTACTTCTCGCAGGAAGATGGCAATGTCATCAAAGGGATCCCTCACAATCGATTCCTTGTCACCGCCATGCAAGCAATGGGCCTCTCGCCCGAAGACTACGAGATGAACGATCAGCCAGGATACGGCTCGACGAGCGTCAATGGGAGAGACGGAAGCCTGTGGCCCATCGACTACGACCTGTCCCAGGTCGGCGAACCACTCCCGGGCATTGCCGGCTGACGTAGTTGGCGGCTGAAAGAGCTGGACTTCAAAGTAAAAAGGCGCGACGCCCCGATCGAGCGCCGCGCCTCCAACCCATGATGGGCCACAGAGTCGCTCAGCGAATTCGCCGCTTAACTCAGCCGCCTGCGCCGCCCGCGCCGCCGGCGCCGCCCATCGCCTCCGGTCCTAGATACTCGTCGTGATCGCGGTAAAAGCGCACGTCGTGGACCTGTAGATCGATTTCACAGGGGGCTTTGTCGACATCACACCCGGCCTGGAACTGCAACCCGCGGAGCTGGTTCGGGCTGAGGGTATCTACCGGAGTCCCACCGTCGAATTCGGTCCAAGGAATGTAGTAGGTGATCGTTTCCTCTGGGGTCATTCCCGTCAGCCGGAAGTAGTTGTTCGTGCACACGTTCCACTTGTTGTCTTCTTCCTCGAACTCGCAGGAACCAATTCCATCACTATCGTTGATGGGATAGTTTTCGTCCGTCTGGAGCTGCAGATCGAAGACACCGCCCTCATCGATACTCCCTCCGACGGTGACCTGTATTCCGTCGAAATCGGTGGCATCCACGCAAGGTCCGAAGGAGAGCCCCACGCCGACGTAGTCATCGCCTCCAACGCTCGCCATCATCTGGAGTTGCTCGTCGGCCACGTCGTAGTTCAGCGTACTGTCATCACCCGCGTACTCGAAGGTCTCCCCGGTGAGGCTCATATCGTCTCCCCAGGTGCCATCACTGAAATAGGTCTCGGACGAAAAGTCCGTGATATTGCAATTGGGGACATTGGAAGTGGTGCAATTGGGAGAGATTTCCTCTTCCACATGATTTTCGTAGTTGTCTCCGTTGTCACATGCTTCGGCGGAACCGTTGCCTCCCGAGCTCGTTCCGCCATCGGGGCTTCCACCGCCGGTACCGGAAGTCCCTCCGGTACCACCGCTCCCATCAGCGCTCTCGCCACCATCGCCGTCTGGATCGGTGCTCGTGTCGGGCCCGCATGCCTGCGCCGACATCGCCGCTGCCGCCAAAACACCCACAGCCAGCCAACCAAAGCTACTCTTCAATTTCATAGGATCACCCTCCGCTTTCGCGGCAAAAAGATAAGGCCCTCGAACTTTTGTCTCGTGTCTTCAGCCTCGATTCGATCGAATACCTTTTCTTGAACCGAGGCATCCGGCGCGTCCAGCAAAAGGAGTAGGCGAGCTCGACAAGCCGGTCAACTGGACAGCGCTGCCCAGGACCCCGGCTCCGCCCACCGAGAACATTGCGCTCAAAGAGGAAACTGACCGTGGGGCCAAAGGCTTCCGGCGCGGCAAACAACTAATGAAAGCGCAGCCATAGAAAAATTCGGGAGGGACAACGGGGAGGAGGACGGAGGGCCAGTCCAGCGGCGATGGCAATCATTCTGCTTTCCTGAGCGCCACCGGCAAAAAGAAGTCATGCTTAGCCGGAAAAAGAAAGGCCCAAGACAACCGCCCGAAAGCCTTTGATGGCCTCACTTCATGGGTCTCCGAAGAGCGAAAAGCTCGGCCATATCATTGAAAGGCCCTGCGAATGGAAATTCGAACACTCACACCAAACGACGTCGGATTGATGAACGCTCTGCTCGAACTATTGGGCGACGTCTTCAACGATCCCGAGACCTACACGAGCTCTCCGCCCAGCCCCGATTACCTCGAGAGCCTCCTCGGCAGTGACTCCTTCATCGCCTTAGCCGCATTGAAAGGAACTCGGCTCGTCGGCGGTATGGCCGCCGACGAGCTCAAAAAGTTCGAGCAGGAGCGCAGTGAGATCTACATCTAGTGCTGCGACCACATAAAAGTGGTCGGTAGGGAGACCACTTTTCTCTC
>CAYTRQ010000125.1:0-3353 GCA_964440025.1 uncultured Polyangiaceae bacterium
CCAGAGAAAAGTGGTCTCCCTACCGACCACTTTTATGTGGTCGCAGCACTAGCTCGCATCCCTGAAGGAGAGAGCGCCCTTGTCGAACGTTCTCAGCGTGTTGCGGCCACAAAAAGGACAGAGCCATCCTACGTCGAGCTGCTCTTCTCCGCCCACGGTATTCGCTGGTCGGGTTCGCGTCGCCGGGGATCGTTCGGTCTTACCTCGCGCTCGTGCCGAGCCCGAAGCGACCCTGCCATCGTCGGTCAACTCCGCCTGCAGGATGGCCTGGCACTCACAGTGGCTTTGTAACAAGGCGACCTTCATGGTGAACCGTTATCCGAAGCCTCTCGGGCTGGTCAAGCCACAGGCCCGCCGGCACAGAAACACGTGCTTCGACCGCCTTTCGAGACGGCCCTCTTGCCGCTCGAGCCACCTTCTTGCAACTGGAAGCAGTTTTCCACGGACCAATCCGTTCAACCTCTTCGGGTTCGGCCAAGCTTTTGCTATCGGCACCCCATCCCCCGGGGTCTAGCCAAACGCACTCGCTAAGCTCTGCGGCAAAACGAAAGATCATTCACGACGGACTTGGAAACTTAGGACGAATCACATGACCCAGAAACAGCACAAGGTTGCCCTTCTCACAGCTGGCGGACTCGCCCCGTGTCTCTCCTCGGCCGTTGGCGGCCTCATCGAGCGCTACTCCGATATTGCACCGGAGGTGGAAATCGTCGGCTACTTGGGTGGCTACAAGGGGCTTCTCAAAGGAGAAAGCCTCCAGGTCACCCCCGAAGTCCGCGAAAAGGCTCCCGTCCTCCATCGACATGGCGGCAGTCCGATTGGCAATAGTCGTGTGAAGCTGACCAACCAAGCCGACTGTGAAAAACGCGGATTAGTTCAACCGGGCCAATCTCCCTTGCAAGTTGCAGCGGAACAGCTCACCCGTGACGAAATCACCATTCTTCACACGATTGGTGGTGACGACACGAATACGACGGCCGCAGATCTAGCGGCCTATTTGAAGGACCACGACTACGAACTCACCGTCGTGGGATTGCCCAAGACGATCGACAATGACGTGATCCCCATCAGACAGTCGCTCGGTGCTTGGACCGCCGCTCAAGAAGGTGCGCGCTACTTCGAAAATGTCGTCAACGAACATTCCGCTAATCCTAGAATGCTCATTGTCCACGAGGTCATGGGACGCAATTGCGGATGGCTCACCGCAGCAACCGCTCTCGCCTATCGCAAACGCCTCAAGCGCATGGACTTCCTGCCCGAATTCAACCTGCCACCGAGCAGCAAGGACGTGCACGGAGTCTTCGTCCCAGAGATGAAGTTCGATCTGGAACGCGAAGTGGCCCGCCTCAGTGCGGTGATGGACGCCGGTGACGCGGTGAACATTTTCGTCTCCGAAGGCGCCTGCGTGGACCAGATCATCGAGGAAATGTTGTCTCGCGGCGAAAACGTTCCCAAGGACGCCTTTGGTCATTACAAGCTCGACGCCGTGAACGTCGGACAGTGGTTTTCCAAACAGTTTGCCAAGCTTCTCGGTGCTGAGAAAACGCTCGTGCAGAAGTCAGGCTACTACAGTCGCTCCGCGGCTCCGAACGCCGATGATCTGCGCCTGATCAAAAGTATGGTCGATTTGGCAGTCGAATGCGGCCTTCGAGGCGAGTCGGGCGTCATTGGGCACGACGAAGAATCGGAAAACCGTTTGCGCGCCATCGAGTTCCCCCGCGTCAAAGGCGGCAAGCCTTTCGATATCAACAAACCCTGGTTCAGCGAGCTGCTCTTCGAGATCGGACAGGAAAAAGGGAAGAAGCAAGACGTTTCACATTGACCTCACCGAACCTCTCGGGCGGGATCGCGCAAAAGTTCCTGGAAGAACGCGTGATACCGCCCGAGCTGGGCAAAGCCACTGCGGCCCTGTGCGGGGGAGCCACCGACGTCGGCATTCGACTCAAGGGGAAAGGTGCCAGACCTCGTCCCCCTGAGGCTCGCGGTGCGCTTTCAACCATTGTAGCACCTTCTGAGCCCAGTCCTTCCGCGCGGACGTGGTCGGATGAATGCCATCTTGAATGCGAGGCATTTTCTCCACATCCAAAAGCTCGTTCGTGTCATAGAAGACGCAAGGGCTCGCGCTCTCTTCGATCACATCCATGAGACCGTTCTGCTCACCCTGCCACAGTGGGATGGCCACCCAAAGGCAAGGCCGGTCGCCTATCGTGGAGACGATTTTCCGGACAGTTCGCTTCCTTCGCTGCGGATTGGCGATGCCCAGTTCGTTGGCGCCGAGAGTGACGATGACCAGATCCGGATTGTAGCGCCATAAATACTTGCGCAGCTCCTTTCCCCAGGCCCAGGACGTCAAGTAGCTCGCGTCCTCGTGCTTGAGCACCGAACGCACCCCAGCCTCCTCGAGCAGATGGCCCAATGGAATGCCCAGCGCACCCGCGAAAGAATCGCCCACGTGAAGCACTTTGGTCTCCTGAGGCAGCGGCAGCTCTTCCGGCGATAAATCCGCCTCGGAACTCTCGGGCTCAGCTTCGGAACGCTCGGATTCAGAGGGCTCGGCCTTCCCCGGAAATTCTCCGCTCACGGCATCTGGCTGACGCCCTTCTCTCTGGCTTTTCTGAATAGCGTCGTCCTGTGATTTTTCCGCTTCCGCATCTGCACGACCGGGCAGCGCGGCGGTCGGGGCGGGCCGGTCCCCTGACTCCACCTGGGCTCCCGCAGGCTCTTCGGCAACTGGTTCCTCGGTCGGCGGCGTCTCCGCCTCAGGCGCCCCAGTTTGTTTTGGCCCGCAAGAGGCCGAGCCCCAGGCACAAGTACTCGTGATCAGGACCTTGAGCAGAAAGCCACGCACAGCCCGGTGCCTTTAACCGCCAGCGCGGCCCTGGTCAAAGGGGCCTTGTTTGACCATGCTCCACCACCATGAAGCAGATGCTCGTCCCTGGTTTCTTTCTTCTCCTCACCATCGCTGCCGGCTGCAAAAACAAGCTTGCGGACGACGAAACGTCAACCGACAAGATAGCCCAGACCCAGGATGACTCGAAGAAGGAGGAGAAAGACACGCCCCAAAAGGCGGAACGGGAAAAAGCCAAGAAGGCCAAGAAGAAAAACGCGATTCCTGCACCCAAGAACGTCGCCAAGCCACCAGCGAGCGCGGAAAAGAGCGCCTCGGGCCTGGCTTGGGTCGTTCTCAAGCCAGGCCAGGGCACCGAGACTCCCTCACCAACCGATCGCGTCACAGTTCACTACACTGGATGGACCAAAGACGGCAAAATGTTCGACTCCTCTCGCGCGCGCGGCCGATCGACCACCTTCTCTGTGAATCGCGTCATCAAAGGATGGACCGAAGGGCTCCAAAT
>CAYTRQ010000125.1:3363-13512 GCA_964440025.1 uncultured Polyangiaceae bacterium
CCCCGCCGATCTCGCCTACGGAGAGAAACCAGCTCGTCAGGGGGCTCCCGCAGGACAGCTGACATTCGATGTCGAGCTACTCGACATCCTCAGCCCGCCGGAGGTTCCCGACAACGTGGCCTCTCCTCCTGCTGATGCCAAGAAGACCGCCTCCGGCTTGGCCTACAAGCAGCTTTCCCCCGGGAAGCCAGATGGGAAAAGCCCCACAAAGGATTCACGTGTTACCGTGCACTACACCGGTTGGACCAAAGACGGCAAAATGTTTGACTCCTCACTGACCAAGGGTCGGCCGGCTACCTTTTCGGCTGGCAGGGTCATCAAAGGATGGACCGAAGGACTCCAGCTGATGAAGGAAGGCTCCAAGTACCGTTTCTGGATCCCCGCCGATCTTGCCTACGGGAAAAAGCCAAAGCGGCCCGGAGCCCCCGCAGGACAGCTGACGTTTGATGTGGAGCTACTCAAGGTCAAGTGAGTCAATCAACAATATGAACGCCCCAGCCGCCTTGCATCATCGCCAACCCATCGCTCGAGCAGCAAGCGCTCCCCAGGCGCGCGCGCAATCGCAGCGGAGGGCTTTCATGCCCCTCTTTGCGCTTCCTTTCTTGGCGCTGGGGTTCGTTTCCGGATGCGCCACCTCATCCCCCCCAAAGCCAGCGGCACCCGACGAGACCGCTCCCTCCTCCCCGCCCCCCGATCCGACTCCCCACAAAGAAGAGACCTCTGCCAAAGCGGCGGAGCCGCCCCCCCTTCCCGCTCTTCCGGATCACCTTCCTCCCCCAGCGGCCGACTGCCCCCGGGCGGCCCCCCTTCCTCCGCCAACCCAGTGCGAAAAAGCGATCCCCCAATTGGCCGACGCGCTCTCGCTCCCTGTCCCACGGCAGGACGAGGCCCTCGCCTTATTGGAAAAGTGTAAGCGTTGGCCCGTTGGGCTAGTCCGTGTCTTGCGCGCCGAGCGAAAGCCTCGCTGCGCCGATCAACTGGTGCTCGAAGTAGTTGGCGAGGACGCCGATCCGAAAGCAGATCTATCACAGGAAACTCACCGCGTTCTCGTTGCCTTGGGACTTGCGGCACGCCTCAGGCGCACCGTGGGCGCTCCGCCCGAGGCGCCTCCTGCCAGCTCTCGGGCGGAGCTCGAGGCCTACTTTGCCAAAAAACTTTTCCCCTGGGCCACCAAGCAGGCCAAGGCAATTCACCAGATGGCTCTGAGCGGAGCACGGCTCGCAGGCTACGCGCGCGGGGTCGTCGCCATCGAAGCGGCCATGGCCGACATGCGATTCGTCGACATGGCTCGAAAAGTCCCCTTGCCCAAGGAGATGCGACAGGATCGGGAAGTCACCGATGTGTACTATGCCGCCCTCGACGAAGCGCTGGAACCCAGAAAAGCTCGGGGCCGCGACGCAGCTCTCGTAGGGCTCGGAGAATTCGCAAGCGCCGGGATCATTTCGAGCAAACGACTCGATCTCGCTCGGCAGCTCATCTCCCGCGTTTATGCAGGAAATCGAATTCTGGCTCTCGATGAGTTGCTCCTCCCTCCCGCGCCTCCCTGCTCAGAAAGCACTCCGTTGGCTCGCATCGCTGCCTCCATCGAGTCTCCTCATGCCGCAGCGATTTTCGGCACCGAGTCCCTGTCGACTCCTCTCACGAACTGTCTCCTCACCCGCGGCCTCTCGACCTTTCTGGAACGCTCTCTTGCGGCAAGCGCCACCTCCCTGGACCGGATGCGCTTGGCTCGAGCTCATTTCGACTTGGGGCGAACCTATTTCGTCTCTCCCCATTTCCAAAGAGCAGAGGCTCTTGTCAGCGGCGTCCTGGATCAGGAAAGCGATGAGGAACTCGATCAGCAACGAATTCATGCCGCTCGACTTCAGCGCGCCCTCGCCGTTGCGCTCATGGCTGGCCCCGAAAACCCCACGGAGCTGTTTCGTTTCGGGTCCAGGCTCCCCGACAGCCTCGGCAACCTCGCTTTGCTCGATGCCTTGGCAGACAGCAACTCTCCGCTGAAGGGGATGGCCGCGTTCGATGCCGCCTACATCCGCGAGCTTTCCCCTCCGCCCGGCTCGGTCCAATTCTGGCGCGATCTGGCCGACCGCTACCAGGCTGCGGCGGCGGAGCTCCAAAGTGAAGAAACCAAACAAGAGGTGCGCTCCCGAGCCGCGGCGGCTCGACAGACCGCCACGGCAATCAAAAAGCAGCTCGAGTGATCACTCGCCTGGCGAGGTCAGGGACAGCAGGCTGAGTTCCAACCAACTCCCACATCGCGGTTTTTACACCCCAGCTTCTTGCCTACGGCGTTTCTTGCCAGGTGGCCCCCACCGGTCAATCGATAGGCATGGGGCCGCCCCGGAGCGTTGTTTTCACAATCGGCGTCGAACTGAGGGCTGCGCTGGCGGACCACCGAGGCAGTGTCCAATTTCGTCTTGATCGGGCCCCGGATCCGTTCCCTGACGCAACCGTGCCCGGCGACCTCCTCTGCCCCGGGCGGGCAGCGCCGGTCGTCACCCGGCGCCGCACAGCGAACCCCATTCCACTTTTTGCCGTCCAAACAGGACACTTCGTCGATCCCGAACCGACAACGATCGGTTTCCGGATCCTTCCCATAGGGGCACTTGGCTGCTGGCCAATCGGCCACACATCGCACTCCTAGATGAGATCCGTGCTTTTCCGGATCGAGCCGATTGCGCAAGCCGGCGCGCATCCATTTGTCGAATCGACGGCTCCAGCTGCCCCCACGGTAGACCTTGTGGCGTCCTTCTTCGTTGGGCCATGGATAGCGGCCGAACCAACTGTCGGTCCATTCCCAAACATTTCCCACCACGTCGTGAAGCCCGAAAGCCCCTTCGGTGTAGCTTCCCACCTCACAACTCTGGTGGGACTTCCAGCAGGTATTTCCGTCCACTGGCCCGTCTCCCCACGGGTATTTTCGCATCTCGCTCCCGCCGCGCGCCATGTACTCCCATTCGATTTCCGTGGGAAGACGCGCATCTTTGAACTCACAGTAAGCACGCGCCTGCCCGTGGTCGATGCAATTGATAGGATGCTCACCCCGACCTTTGT
Source organism: uncultured Polyangiaceae bacterium (assembly GCA_964440025.1). Lineage (GTDB taxonomy): Bacteria > Myxococcota_A > Polyangia > Polyangiales > Polyangiaceae > NIC37A-2. Next base: position 6,418 of record CAYTRQ010000125.1, read on the forward strand.
CGACGGTATTACATGTCTTGTATCGAGCGTGACTCGGACTGCACTTTCCTTTTGCTACGCAGCGTTCATACTCCTTTGCGGTCACCTCGTAGATGTCGGCGCAGAAGCTGGGCAGAGTCGTTCGAAATCGCGGGTTTTCCTCACGATTGTACGTCTCACGCTCCGTGCCCACCCAAAACTGCCCACCAGGAACACGCGTCATGCCTTCCGGGCAGGAGGGCTCGGAAGTTCCCTCCTCGGCATCGTGAGCCACCTGCTGGTCGGACTGTTTCGAGGATTTCGAGCTCGACGGGGCCGAGGGGCTGCTCGTCTGGCTGGCTTTCTCCTTTTTCTGCGCTCCTCCATCGGACTCTTCCTGTGAAGACAGCGCTCCTCCATCGGGCTCTTTCTGTGAAGACCGGTCACAAGCGACGGCAAAGAGGCCGACCAGCAAAGCGAAGCAAGCGAGGTGCAGGAAAAATAGCGGGCTTTTCAATGACATGGCGCAGCCTTTCACCCTTCGAAGCCTTCATGAACTCAAGCTTCGAAGGGCTAGCCGACCCACTCTTGGGGGGTTCTGGCTTTCATGCGCTGTGCGTCAATCCAGCGCGCCATCAGGGTGACAGTCCTTTCCCACTCCGAGCAAGCGGTAGAAGGTCAGTTTCCCGCGGTGCTCCTGTCCAAACGTGCTTTCACTGGGTCATGAGGCAGCGCTCCGCCAACTTTCTCGCCTGGCGCCGAACGACACCGGAACGGGCCCGCTCGAGCAGAACTTCTTGCGCTCTATCCACAAGAGCGACGTCCCCTAGCTCACAAGCCAAGACGAGAAGGCGCCGATAGGCTTCCACTTCCAGTTCTCTGGAGGGAAGCATGCCGGTCGATTCCTCAGTCGCGGCCTCCTCCCCTTCTTGGAAAATGGTAGGCTGCTTTGCAGGTGAATGCAGTCCGAGCGCACGCTCGAGGAGCCTTCGGCTCTCCGAGGGATCTTCGGCGGCTAAACGAAGTCCCAAAAGGTAGGCAAAGACCGCACTGTGAGGGCCTCGATCCAGCCATCGTTGGAGATCGGATGGGCCAACGGGCCGCTCTGGGTCCCCCCCCACAGCGAGGGCCCGGCGCACCCGATGGGCGGTCTCGGCGTCCTGTTGCATCGCCCAGAGCTTGAGCTGGATGGCGCGCCTTTCGGGAAGCGGCAGCGCTCCATCTTGAAGCTCCCTGTAGAGTCCCTGGGCCGATTCGACATCACCGCGGACCCACAAAAGATCAGCCCAAACACTTTTGGCGCGGCTTTGAGCTCTTTGTGAGAGCCCCGGAGCCTCGCTCAGCCTTTGAGCGAGGGCTCGCGCTTCCCCGAGCCGCCGAGCGCCAGCAAAACAGCTCGGAAGCATGACCCGCCGATCGATCCGGGTTTCGTCGAGCTCCAGCATTTCTGAAATGGCCCCTTGAGCGGCGTCGGGATTCGAAGAACAAAGGCGACGTGCTTCGGCGAGCTTTCGCTCTGCGGCGTGAGGACAGCGACGTCCCCAAACGGCAGGTCGGCTAAAAACCTCTTCGGCCAAAAGTCGAACACTTCGGGGGACGTGGGTGCTTTCAAGTCGTTTTCTGAAGGCGGTATCGAGCTGAGTCCAGCTTCTATCCGTTAGCTCGGTCAAGGCTTCCCCACCGTACCAACGCCGAAGAATCTCTGGCCCGAGTCGCTCATGAAGGAACATGACGAACGCACCGGACGCCGTATAGGAGCGCACCGCCGACTCTCCGAGAAATCCCAAGGTAAACAGGCTGCGAACAGAAGGAAGACGACCGATGCGATGCATGGCCGCCGACCACTCCATTTCGGTGGCATCACCCCGTTCGGAGGGAGCGGCCGCCACCGCGAAACCCTCGATGCGCCCTGGATCGGGGAGCAATCCTCCCCACGCGCCAGCAATCCGAAACGGACCTCGACCCAGCTCTCCTGCAACGACATGCGCCAATTCGTGACCCAAAACAGGATGGGGGAAATGCTGGTGTTGAATATAAATCTGTCGCCGCCAAGGTTTGGCGATCGAGGTCGATCGAGCCCCGATCAGGCGCCACTTTTCCTCGACACCCTCGAAAAGCAGTACGGAAATCGCCGCGCCTTGCCCCGGCAGTCCGAAGAAGCGACGGATCTGCTGCACATGGCCCGCACACTGCTGCGCTATCGTTTGCGCCGCCTTTTTCCGAACGTACTTGGAATAGGCGATCTGACACGGCCCCACCGTAACTTGCTCCGAAAGGACGGTGCGAACACTCGACGACGTCGTGCTGAGCCCGAGCGTTGGCGCCCAGGAAGCATAGCCAATGCTGACTCCGGCAAGAAGGAGCCCCAACGCAAGCCTCCTGGGATGCGACCAGCGCCGTTCGAACCTGCCCTGCCGCCCCCATCGAAGCCGCAGCCCGCTCAACAAGAACCCGAGAGCAAGCACGGACGCGAGCGTTCCCAACCGGAACAGGACCAACCGCGACCAGTCGTACCGCACGGTATCGTAGAGGGGTCCGGCAAAGTAGCCCACGAAGGGATCGAACGCGTACACCGCCGGTCCCCAATACAGCTCCGCAAGCCCCCAAAGCGCGCTGACCACAGGCGGCGCCAGGGCCCGTAGGATCACTTCGATTGCCCGAGGCCTCCTTCCTGGAAGCGCGACGAGCAAGACCCCGAGCTGAGCCGCCAGAAGGGTCCCTAGGCAAGGGCCGAGCAGCAAGAGGGTGAAGCCCTGCGCCGGTTCACAGAATCCTTTTTGGAGACCGTGCGTCAAAGCGGCGAGTAAAACCGCAGCACTATGTCCCCAGCTGGCGCGCACCGCAGTCCCGTGGAGCTCCGGGCCTCGGAGCTCCCCTTCGCCCCAGAGCGCGTGTCGCGTTCGAAACGCTGCAGCCACCGCTGTCCACCCCGGGGCAATCAGGCCTGCCAAGAGCGCCGCTTCGTAGCGAGGCCCGCCGAAAAGAGGCAAGAAGCCCAGCGCCCCAAGGAAAATGAATAGCGAAATTTCCGACTTCACGGATGAGCGGCAGGAGCCGACTGGCTCTCCTTCCGGGAAGCGTGAAATGATTCTGGAGGAGCCAGAACGAGCGGGAGAACTTCATCCACGCGATGAATGTAGTGAATCCTTAGCGCAGCGACCGTCTCGTCAGGAACCTCGGCCACATCCGGCTCGTTGCGTGCCGGGAGGAGCACCTCCCGGATTCCGGCACGATGAGCGGCCAGGAGCATGGCTTTCACACCGCGCACAGGCAACACCATGCCTCGCAGAGTCAATTCTCCGACTGCCGCAACGTCCGGACTGCAAGGTGAATCGAGCAGGAGCGAGCTGACCGCCGCAAAAATAGCCACCCCTATGCCGGCAAAATCGGAGACCGCCCGAGCTCGTGGAATATGAATGTGCAGGTCGACTCCCTTGATCCAGTCCTCCTCGAGGGAAAGTCGTTCCGACCTCGAGCGGACGAAAGAGATGGCTGTGTGAGCGGCCTCGTCGAGGACCGGGCCCAGGTTCCCTGTCACGCGCACATCACCATTGCCCGGCATCCTGCTGACTTCGATGAACAAGAGCTCACCGCCTGCCCCACTTTGCCCGAGCCCAAGACTCGCGCCCGGAGCCAAGGGGCCCTCGCTGACTTCCGGTTGGTATTGGGGAGGCCCGAGCACTTGACGCACGAGATCTCGCGTCACCTTCACCTCATCGATCTCCTTCCCCTGGGCAAGCCGAACGGCCATTTCACGGCATATCGACGCGATGGTCCTCTCCAGACCGCGCACCCCAGCCTCTCGGGTATAACTTTCAATGAGCATGTCGAGCCCCGCATCCTCGAAGACGAGCTGTCCTTTAGAGAGGCCATTACTTTCCACTTGCTTGGGCACCAAAAATCGACTGGCGATCTCATGCTTTTCCGTCTGGGTGTAGCCAGGCACTTCGATGATTTCCAGGCGATCGGCCAGGGCCTCGGGGATGTTCCCCCGATAGTTGGCCGTGCAGAGAAAGACAACCTTGGAGAGATCGAAGGGAAGGTCGAGGAAATGGTCGGTGAACGTGTCATTTTGGCTCGGATCGAGGGCCTCGAGCAGCGCCGCCGCGGGATCTCCCCGCACGTCTGCGCCCATCTTGTCGATCTCATCAAGAACCAATACAGGATTGTTGGTTCCCACTTTCTTGAGCGCCTGGATGATGCGACCGGGCAACGCGCCCACATAGGTCCGGCGATGGCCGCGGATCTCGGCTTCGTCTCTGACACCACCGAGCGCGATGCGCCCGTAACGCCGCCCCATTGCGCGAGCGATCGACCGCCCGAGCGATGTCTTTCCCACCCCCGGCGGTCCGCAAAAAAGAAGAATCGGCGTCCGGTTGTCGGGGCGAAGCTGACGGACCGCGGAAAACTCCACGATGCGTTTTTTTACAGTTTCCAACCCGTGGTGGTCCTGATCGAGAACTCGACGCACTTCGCCTACGTCGAACCGGTCGGGCGTCGAGAGCTTCCACGGAAGATCCAAAATCCATTCCACGTAGTTGCGCGCCACCTGATACTCGCCGGACTGAGACTGCATCGACGCGAGCCGGGAAAGCTGCTTTTTGGCAGCAGCCCTTGGTTCCTCCGGAAGATCGGAAAGAGCAAGTCGCTCCCGAAGCTCCTCGACTTCGTCGTCTTCATCGAGGCTTTCCCCGAGCTCCTCACGAATCGCGCGCATCTGCTGACGCAGAACATAGGCGCGTTGGGTGCGTGTCATCTCGGTCTCGACGAGATTGGAGATCTCGGTCTTGATGCGAAGGCTCTCCAATTGTCTGTCGAGCATTTTGGAGACGATGTCCACACGCTTGCTGCTGTCGATGGCCTCGAGAACACTCTGTCGCACCGCAACGCTCGCCAACTCTTCGGGAAGATTGGACGCAATGAGATCGGCGAGCGCCCCGGGCGAATCGACGTTGTCCAGAATGCCCGCGGTTTCCCTCGGCAAATCGGACATGAGCGACAAAGCTTCTCTCGTTTTCTCCCGCAGTTCCTCGGCCAGCCGGGACAACTCCGACTCCGGACGAGCATCTGCACTCTCGTCCTCTTCCACCCGAAGAATCTCCGCACGCATGTACGGCTCGAGCCCCAGGGCCTCCTGGACGTGAAACCGCGCCAGTCCGTTGAGCACGACGGAATAGCTCGTTTTGCTAATCCGGATGACCTTGACGACCCGCGCCAGAGTTCCGACAGAATAGAGATCGTCGAAGCCCGGCTCTACGACGGCTGCGTCACGCTGAGCCACGACCCCAACGAGCGAGCCGTCGGCTTCCAAGTCCTCGACGAGACGGATGCTGCGCGGCCGACCGACGTTGATGGGCACGACGGACATGGGAAAAAGCACCGAGTTCCGCAGCGGAAGGATGGCAAGGCGTTCTGGTTTCGGGGAAACGGAAGCAACCGTCATGACTCCACCCTACTCCGGAGGCGTGCCTCGTCCACTCCTTGGTGAACTTCCGACGCAAATGCGCGCTTCGCGGGCCGCCCGGCCCATCGTTGAGCGAACGCCCGGGCGCTCCACCGTTCTCGCTCCCCCATCTGTTGTCGCTCCCCCATCTGGTCGTGGCGCGAAAGGGGGCCGATGAGCTTCACTCGCCTGCAGCAGGCCCCTCGTCCTGGCACAACGGTCGAGCAAACTATAAAGAGAGATTTCCGCCCGGCCCTCGGTTTGTGGTAGCTCCCTCTGTGCATGGCTCCCAGATCCTCCCCAGGACGCCCCCCTGCCCTGCGCCGCAGCCCGCGACCCCCGTGGCTTGCTCGCTTCGTCTCGGTGTGGAGGGCAGGCGTGCTGCTCGCTGCACTTCCCCTTGCTTGCGCCAGAACGCCATCTCGCGCCACGCCTCGTTCCGCGCTCGATGCCTACGCCCAGGCTGTTGCCGACGGGCGCTATCGAGATGCCTACGCGTCGCTCAGCGCGGAGACCCGGGCTCATCTCAGCTTCGAGGCTTTTGTCGAAACGCTCACGGACAACCCCGAGGAAATGCGTGAGTTGTTGCGCGCCGCCCGTACCTCCCAAAATGAGGCGGAGGTCCGAGCGACCATCACCGGTGTGGATGGCCAGACGCTGGAGCTGGTCTACGAAGACGGCGGGTGGAAGATCGAAGAAAGCGCGGTGAATCTTTACTCTCAAGAAACCCCGAGGGCTGCTCTGGAGTCATTTCTCGCGGCCTTCGATCGAAAGAGATACGATGTCCTTCTCCGTTTCGTACCTCGAGCTCATCTCGAGGGAATGGACGAGAAAGTGCTTCGGAGCGCGTGGGAGGGCGAGCAGAAAGCAGAAATGGAGGCCATCATCGAAGGAGTGCGCGCGGCGCTGCCGAACACTGAAATCGAGCTCCTTGGAGATCGTGCGGCACTGACCTATGCGGGGGGAGGGACCGTGGAGATGGTCCTCGAGCGGGGGGTGTGGAAGATCGAGGACTTTCGATGACAAGCCGAAAACAAACCGTCACCCGAAAAACGTCGGAGACAGCCATTTCCGTGTCGATCGACCTGGACGGAACGGGCCAGCACGACATTCGCACGCCACTGCCCTTTCTGTCGCACATGCTCGAGCAGCTTCCGCGCCATGGGCTTTTCGACCTGACCGTCGAAGCGGAGGGCGACACCGAAATCGATGGCCATCATACGACCGAGGACATCGGGATCGTGATCGGTAAGGCCCTCAAGGAAGCATTGGGCGACCGCAAAGGCATTCGTCGGTACGGAAGTGCAACCCTCGTCATGGACGAAGCGCGGGTGACTTGCGCTCTCGATCTCTCGGGGCGCTCCTTCTTCGTTTGGGAGGTCGACATGCCCAAAGCCCGCGTGGGAAGCTTTGATACGGAGCTGGCCGAGGTCTTTTTCGAGGCGATAGCTCGTAGCGCGCAGATCAACCTTCATGTGGTCAAGCACGCCGGAGCCAATTTGCATCATATCATCGAAATTTCGTTCAAAGCGCTGGCTCGAGCGCTCCGCGCCGCGACGGAAATCGATCCCCGGGCTCAGGCTGCTATCCCCTCCACCAAGGGCAGCCTCGATTGAACGAGCAACGGACGCTCGCCGACGTCTAGTGCTGCGACCACATAAAAGTGGTCGGTAGGGAGACCACTTTTCTCTCGA
>CAYTRQ010000126.1:0-13428 GCA_964440025.1 uncultured Polyangiaceae bacterium
ATACTCCTCCTGTCTCCACCTGGGAGAGTCCATTTCTCAGAAGAACTCGAGGCCCTGTCGCTGGAGTAAAAGGAACGGCGAGAACAAGCTTGGGATAGTAGCGTACCCCAAGCCTCGTCTCAGAAAGATCGGCCCATGCGTGATCAAACACGAACTCCCCCATGCTATGCAGTTTCACGTAGGCGGGTGCGACTGCCAGAACCTCCCTCCCGGCCTGACCTTGTCGCTGCACCACGACGTGTCGGGGGATCCAACCTCTGTTTGTTCCAAGCGTTCCGGCATCCTCGAGGGCGAGCAACCATTGGTAACGAAGAAAGGGAAACTCCTCTGGGCCTATCAACTCTTGCCACACTCCGGGGCCAAGCTGAGCGACAGAGGGAACAAGCTCGACCTCGAGCGTCAAGGCGCATCCTCCCCGTCGCGGGCACTGCTAGCGTGGGCCATTCCCGAACCTGCGGGCACGCTTTCTCCTTCCCAGCGGGCAATTATCGCCGCGGCACAGGAGTCGGAGAGCACGTTCACCGCCGTCCGACACATATCGAGAATGCGATCCACCGCGAGAATCAGCCCCAGCGCCTCCATCGGAAGTCCGATGGCCGTGAGGATGAGAGTGATCGCTACGAGACTAGCCGCCGGAATCCCCGCAACCCCAACGCTCGTCAAGAGGGCCGTAACCGCAACGATGAACAGCTCCGCGAAACTGAGAGTGACACCGTAAGCCTGCGCGATGAAAATGGCTGCCACACATTCGTAAAGCGCCGTGCCATCCATATTGACCGTGGCTCCAAGAGGCAACGTAAAACTCGAAACGCGGCTCGAGATCCCAGCTGCGCGCACTCGCTCCATGGTCAGCGGCAAGGTTCCCGATGAAGAAGCGGTGGAAAACGCCATGAGCAGAGCCGGCATCATGATCTTGTAATGCGAAAGAGGTCTGAGGCCAGCAATGAACATGGCACTTGGCAAAACCAGAAGGGCATGACTGAGCAAAGCTCCCAGGACAGCAAACACAAACGCCAACAGCGGCATCACCGCATCTGCTCCTGTCGACAGAGCGACTTTGCCAACCAAACCGAGCACCCCTATGGGAGCAAAGAGAAGAACGAAATCGGTCATCTTCAACATGACCTCATAGACACCCTGCCAGAAGTCCATGAGCACCCGACGCGGCCCCTCGGAGATACGCGTGATGAAAAAGCCGAACAACAGGGAGAAAACAATGACCCCAAGCATTTTTCCCGCAGCGGCGTCTCCCAACACGTTCTCGGGAACCATACGGAAAAACACCTCCACCAGGTCGCTCGCGCTTCGCTCCCCCACCCTCTCGGCAGCCCTTCCCGTATCGGCGTCCAAGCCAAGCTGATGACGCGCGGGCCTTCCATTGACTACCCCCGGTTGAACGAGCAACACCATCCCCAAACCAATGACAATGGCCACCAGGGAAGACAGCAAATAGTAAGCCGCCGTTTTCAGACCAAGACGCCCCATTCCCTTGTGCTGCCCAACACCCGCGACGCCGGTAATCACCGAAGCAACAATCAACGGCACGACGAGCATCTTGAGCGCTCGAAGGAAAAGCTCCCCCACAAAGCCTAAGGTGCTGGACAGCGTCAATCCAAAGAGGCTGGTTTCTTCGTCGAAGAGGACGCCAAGCAACACAGCTATCCCCAGCGCAATCAAGATCTGAAAATGGAGCTCCAATTTCTTCATGAGGGCGAGCTGGAGCGTGACAGGGCCCCCTAGTTTTGAAAAGCTCCCAGGACTTCATGTTGCTGGACTTATTCCTGTTGGCGCTCGGCGGAGGGCTGCTCTATTTCGGCGCCGAATGGCTAGTCCGCGGTGCCGCTGGATCCGCCCTCAAGCTTGGCGTCCGTCCTCTCCTGATTGGCTTGACCATCGTTTCTTACGCAACGAGCGCGCCGGAGCTTGCCGTGAGCGTCTCTTCGGCGCTGCAAAAGAATAGCGAGATCGCCCTGGGGAACGTAATCGGCTCCAACATCGCCAATATCGCGCTGATTCTCGGGGTCTCCTCCCTGATCGCTCCCCCCAAGAGCGACGGCTCGATGCGAAAAAAGGAGCTCGTCATCGTGGCGTTGGCCACCGTAGCTCTGCCCCTCGTGCTACTGGACGGCAGTATCGGCTGGATCGACGGCAGCCTCTTTTTGCTCGGCTCGGTTGGATTCACCACACTGACCATCCGGTGGTCTCGGTCGCGAACGGTCTCGCCAAACGACCTCCCTGCAGAAGGGGAGCAGAGTCTGCTCAAGTTAATCGCCGTTGGCCTATTGGGGCTCGCCGTTCTCATGGGAGGAGGGGAAGTGTTTGTCCGTGCCTCGGCCCGAATTGCTCATGCAGTCGGCGTGAGTGATCTCGTCATTGGCCTGACGGTAGTTGCTTTTGGAACCAGCGTCCCAGAGCTCGCAGCATCCGTCGTGGCAGCACTACGTGGCCACTCCGATCTCGCTCTCGGCAACGTGATCGGCTCCAATATTTTCAACCTTCTTTTGATTCTCGGCGCCGCCGGAGTCCTTCATCCGATCGAAGCCAATCTCGGAGCCATGAAGCTCGACTTCGGTTTTCTATTCGGACTCACGGCCTTTGCCATCCTCGTCCTTTCTTTTCAACGAAGGATCACGCGCCTCGAAGGGGCCCTCCTCACTGCATCCTATGTGAGTTACATTGCACTTTTGGTCATCATGGCGAAGTGAGGAGCACTCCCGCTTTCGCCAACGTCGATGAGTGTTATTCAAGCGCACGCTCCGCTTGACCAACGTAGATCTGCCGGGGACGGTGAATCGGAGAACCTTCATCCGTCTTCATCTCACGAAAGTGAGCGATCCATCCCGGGAGACGCCCCAACGCAAACACTACCGTGAACAGAGAGCTGGGGAGCCCTAAGCCCCGAAGCAGAATACCGCTGTAGAAGTCGACGTTGGGATAAAGTCGACGTTCCCTGAAATAGTCGTCGCTCAAAGCGACCTCTTCGAGCTGTTGGGCTAGCTCAAGCAAAGGATCTTGCTTTCCAAGCTGTTCGAGGAGAGCTGGTGCACGGGTTTTGAGGATGCGCGCCCGTGGATCGTAGTTCTTGTAGACTCGATGGCCAAAGCCCATCAAGCGTTCCTTCTTGTCCTTCACCGAAGCAACGAACGACCCCACGTCCGAGCCTTGATCCTTGATGCGCTGCAGCATCTCGATCACACGTTGATTAGCGCGACCATGACGAGGTCCGGAGAGCGCTCCAATCGCTCCTGCGGTCGACGCAAAGATATCGGCGTCGCTACTCCCGATCATACGCATGGTCGAAGTGCTGCAATTTTGACCGTGATCTGCGTGAAGCAGGAGCAGAAGGTCGAGTGTCTCTGCAGCAACTCGTGGGAGTTCCCGGGGAGCGGAAGGGTCGCTCTCGATCATGTGCAGAAAGTCGGCAGGCCACCCCAGATCACAACGTGAATCGACGAATGGCAGCTTTTGCAAGCGCCGGTAGATCATTGCAGCCAGGCTTTTCGATTGGGCGAGCAGGCGAACGATGGTCGCGTCTAGGGGTTCGTCCTGGGGAGAGAACGCGGAAAGGGAGAGAACCGCGGAGCCAAGTGCCGCCATGGAATCGGCGGTGGTGGGGAAGCCCTCAAAGAACCGCTTCATGTCTTCAGGGGGCCGATTTTCCTGCTGCAGACGCTGCTCCCACTCCTGTGGCTCCCGGGGCAGCTCGCCGTAGATGAGGAGGTACGCCAGCTCGATGAAGCTGACCCGTTCGGCAAGCGCTTCGATCGGGTACCCCCGGTGACGCAAAATGCCTCGCTCGCCGTTAATGAAAGTAATGGCACTACGACAAGCCGCAGTATTTTTGTACCCCGGGTCGAACGTGACGAGCCCTGTGTTCTCTCGAAGCTCGGAAATCGCCACTCCCTGCTGTCCCTCGGTCCCCTCGACAATGGGCAACTTTTCTCTCCGCCCAGCATGTGTCAGTTCCACGCTTCGATCCATGACTCATGAGCCGATGCAACAGACGTTCCGTAGGAATCAGCGCCGCTTCGGAAAGACGACCCAGTTTCCGAAACGCTCAAAGATGTGAGATTCTGCAACCACAAGGATTGGCCCGACGCTCAAACCTCTCTGTGGTTTGCGGGAACGAGGCGAGGTGTATCGTGGGCAAAAGCGCCCCACACTGCGGCGTCGTGACCCGCTCAGGAGAGGTTCCAAGCACGGAGCTCTTCGGCGAGCCTCACACTTCCCCACGGAGTCGTTGCTGGAGCCGCGCCGCATCGCGGGGAGCGTGCCCGCTGCCCGTGTTGTCGAAAAAGACGAAAACGTCACGGCTCTTCCGCTGGGGAAAGCCCCACTCGGTGATCCTTTGCGCGTCCTTAGGTTCACCCCCGCCATGCCAGCGTTCGATACGTCGAGCCCATTCCAGAAGCTTTCCAGCTCGGTAAGGGCTTTGGTAGAGCCGTGGCGATCCATGTAGGCGGAGGTAAACGAAACCAGCGGTCAACTCTTCCACGTAGGGCCACTCCCGACCTGCATGGGAAAAGACCAAGCTCACCCCTGAACGCCTGAGGAGCTCGACGAGGCGAGGTGTGAGGCTGTGGGGATTGCGAACTTCAACGGCGTGGCGGATGCGGCGGTTCGCTTCATCGGGCGCCAACTCCGGAGCGCCCACGACACGGACATCGCACTGTTGGGCGAGTTGTCGCGCCGCCCGAGTGGAACGGGGCAAGAGGTCCAAAAACCTCCGCAGTCTTCGATCATCGTTCATGACGTCGAGCTGAGGGGGAAGCTGCCAAAGAACCGGGCCAAGCTTCCGTCCTAAAAGTAAGACACCCGAGGCCCAAAAATTGGCCAGGGCCGTCTCCGGATCGCCCAAGCAACGAACGTGGGTAATGTAGCGGCTGCCCTTGACCGCGAACACGAAGTCCTTGGGAGTCTGCAAGGCCCATTTTTTGAAGCTCACGGGCTTTTGCAGGCTGTAGAAGGTCCCATTCAGCTCCAATGCTGGAAACTGCCGGGCCGCATAACCAAGCTCATCCTTTCGAGGGAGTCCTTCCGGATAAAAACCTCCCCTCCACTCGGGGTAATTCCAACCAGAAAGACCAACACGCACCTGAGCCATTGAGCTACAGCACCTCTCACCATCTCAAAAGGCTCCGTCGCCGCGCACGCGGGAGAGAGTGAGGCGAGCAGCGGCAGAGCCTTTTCCAGCGCTATTTTCAATATGCCATATTTCTGAGGGGAACGTATCTCGGGACCCCCTTCGGGGTGAAGAGCTACATTCTCGTTTGCGTCCGTAAAGGTCGCGAACCAAACAAGCAAAAGGCGTTTAGCGTCATCGTGCCAGCGAAAAAGCGAAGTCGACCGCCCTCGGCACCGCATCTGGCTTGATGAGGGCCTGATTTTCCAAAAAAGAATCGGTAGTGGACTGATTGTGAAAGGCGGACCAACCCAAGTGCTCGTCGCGCTCTCCCTCTTGACCCTCCTGGCTCTTGGGGGATTTCTTTACTTGAGCGCCCAGCCAGAAGGCTCGACAGCCAAGGCCGAAATGGAGAACTCAACACCTTCCAACGAGGCGAAAGATTCCGACGACACCTCCAGCGGGCCTCCTCCACCGCCTCGGACCAAGCAACGAAACGCTCTGTCTCCGGCCAACGCCGAGGAAGAAGGCTCAACACCAGAATCCCCACCCCCCGAGTGCGTCGAGGACTCGGATTGCCGAGGCCCCCGGCAAGCGGATTGCATGCAGGCACGCTGCAAGGATCACGAATGCACGGTGGATTTAAGTGCGTGCGAATGCACAAGCAATGCGGAATGTGATGATCGAGATCCCTGCACTCGCGATCTCTGCTTTGCACGCACTCAGGCTTGTATTCACATCGAGCAAGATTGCGAGGAGAAGCATGCCCGGTAACCCTCCGACGGGCGTCTTGTACTTTGGGGGGGGACGATCATCCTACCTGACCCGGCAAGCTCCTTACCACTTGGAGCCTCCAAGTCAGCCTCAAGCCGTGCCTGTCTAGGAATGCGGTCGCGAGTGACTCCAACAGCAATGCATCCTGCATGCAGGATGCAAAGAGCTGCAAGAATCTTTATCCCTTTCGGCAACTTACCTTACAGAAAAAAGGTTGAATTCGTTCCTTTGGAGGTGAGTATGGAGAAGAGCGACAGTACAAAGAATGCCAAGCTCAGCTAGGTTGCTCCTGAGCGAGGGCGGTCGACTTCGCTATTTCGCCTGTATTGTGACGCTGAACGCTTCCTTGCTTGTTTGGTTCGCGTCCTTTGTGGACGTGAACTAAATAGTTCGCGGCGCGAAATGGCCACTTCGTCGCCCGCCCCTTCGGGGCGAGGGGATTTAGCTACAAAGAGCGTTCCAGGCATCGGCGGAGTCGGCGTCATCCAATGTCGAAGCCAAGTTCCCAAGAAGCCGAGCGCAGGCTCGTTCTCCTTTGGCATCCCCTGCCTCCCGGGCTCGGGCAAGACCCTTCAGTCCCTCGAGTACAGCCTCTTGACTTCGCCCCACCGCCGCAAGAGCTACCGCCAGCGCAAGCGCAGCTCGGCACCGGACCTCCGGGCTCTCCTTCTCCGCCTCTCGCTGGGCCTCCCGCAGACGCCGAATGGCTTCACCGCCTTGTCCTTGGACCAGTTGGGCCATCGCGCTAAGACGTTCCGTGGCGGTTCCTTGAGGACCCGAGCTGGCTTTCTGCACCAGAAGCTTCAATGACTCTGGACTTCGCTCCTTGAGCGCAGAAGAGAGCGCCGCCGGAAAAGTACTGTCTGATTCACGATGAACCGCCTCGGTAGCCCCCGCCAAACGTTCCACCTGAACGGCCCGCACTTCCGCTTCGATCGGTTGCAACTCCATGGAGGATGACGGCTCGGAGGGAGTCTGTGGCCTGCTCGAGCGCGACCGCACCGACGGCGGGATCTCGGCAAGAGGATCGTCCTTCAAGGGCCTCTCCGGATCCAAGATCACGGCCGGGATCTCGGGACGACCAGGCCGCTTCCCAGCTAAACCGGCACTGCCCAGGCGACCGTCCGTCGCCTCCACCAGCGGCGGATCGACGAGGATTTCTCCTGGGCGGGCCAGCTGAGCCAAAAGACCAACACGACGCAACGCTTCACCTACGGCCAAAGCCATGCGAGGGCTTTCGTAAAGCACTTCGACAGGACCATAACAGAGCCCGCTAGCCAGCTCGGGAAAGAGCGGTGCATCGACGAGGAAATCCACGGCGTCGTAGAGGGCGTCCCAGGAAAAGTCGACACTCATGAAGTGGTCTCCCCAACCAATGATTCGCCCTCCCAAGGCAGTCGCCCGTTCGAAGAGCGGCGCCGCGAGATCCGCCCACTGCTGATCAGGCTCGGATTCGGCACCGTTCGAGTCCGCTGACGGACGCCAGCGAATCTGAACCACGAGTCGAAGGGCGCCAGAATCAGTCACGTCGACGAGGATGCCACGGTCCTCCCGTTTTCACCAGCAGGCGGGGTTTCAGCGGCACAATGCTGGCTCGAACCTGAGCCGATCCCCTGCGTCGATAAGCAAGCGGCTTCGTCGGTCCGTTTTTTTACCGCGCCGATGTTGGGACCCCGGCCGAGCAACCCACGGAGTCCCAACGAAACTCAACAATTCGCTTAGCGATTCACGATGTGGATGGCATGGCCCAACGAAGCGGCGGAAGCTTCCATCAATGCTTCACCCAGGGTGGGGTGCGGATGGACTGTCAGAGCCATATCTTCAGCCGTGGCCACCATCTCGAGCGCCAAGGCCGCTTCACTGATGAGATCGCTCGCTGACGGTCCAACGATATGAATCCCAACGATGAGACCGGACTCCGTGTCGGTCACCACCTTCACGAACCCTTCCGTTTCGGCAATGCTCATAGCGCGCCCCAACGCCGAGAACGGAAACTTACCCACCTTGACCGTTTTGCCCTGTTCCTTTGCCTGGGCTTCGGTGAGCCCGACCGTGGCAATCTCAGGATGGGTGAAAATGATGCCCGGAACGGTCACCCAGTCCTTCGCCGCTTTCTTTCCGGCGATCACTTCCGCCGCCACCTCGCCTTCTTTAGATGCCTTGTGCGCAAGCATGGGCTGACCGGTGACATCGCCAATCGCGAAGATCCCCTCCACGTTCGTCTGACACAGCTCATTGCTCATCACAAAGCCACGAGGATCGATTTGAACGCCAACCTCCTCAAGGCCAATGCCTCGAGAGCGCGGCTTCATGCCGACCGAAACGAGGACCTTATCGCATTCGATCTTCTCCCCCTCGTCACCCGTCACTACATCGACAACGACCTTCCCATCCTTCTTTTGAGTCCCTTCGGCTCGGGTCGATTTGAGGATTCGCCCCCCTCGCTTCTTGATGGCTCGCTCCACGAGCTTGACGCAATCCGGGTCCGTGCCAGGAAGCAGGCTGTCCGTCAGCTCCACAACCGTCAGTTGGGCACCAAAAGCCTGATACACCATGCCCAACTCGAGCCCGATGACGCCTCCGCCGACGACCACGAGGTGCTCGGGGATCTCTCGCAAACTCACCGCCTCACGGGCGCCGATGATGGTTTCTCCGTCGAATTCGAGGCCAGGGACCTGAATGGTGGCCGAGCCGGTGGCGACGACGATCCCCTTCGATGCGGTCAGCCGCCGCTTCCCGCCGTTCTTTTCCGTCACTTCGACGACGTTTTTTTCAACGAGCTTGCCACGACCTTCCACAATGGTGGCACCGTTTTGCTTGAGCAGTCCGCGCACACCGCCGGTCAGCTTCTTGACGATTCCGTCCTTCCATTCCTGCATCTTTGGCGGGTTCACCTGAACACCACCGACCTCGATGCCGTGGGCCGCCATTCCCTGGGCTTTTTCATAGAAGTGTGCGTTCGCGATGAGCGCCTTGGAGGGGATACAGCCCCAGTTCAGGCAAACGCCCCCATATTCCTCCTCCTCTACGCATGCGGTCTTGACCCCCAACTGGGCCAGGCGGATCGCACAGACGTATCCGCCTGGACCGCCGCCGAGAACGATGGCTTCGAACTGATCTGACATGCTCGGCAACTAGCGAACCTCTGGGCCTAAGCAAAGAGCGGCCGGCCCTCAGCTACCAGCAAGGGCACCGAACCAATTCGTCCCCACCTGCCTCGAGCGAGAAGCGTCCTTCAGGCCCCTTCTTGAAAAGTCCGTTCCTCCAAGGCTTGGAGTGCCTCGCTCAGAATCTCCTGGTCGACTGCGGTTTCCTTTTCCTGCAAGCGCCGTAAACGCTCCGTCAGGCTCACGAGGCCGGCCTCTCCCGCCGACTTGACGGCCCAGGTTCTCTCCAGAGCCGATCGGGAACCGAGCCCCTTTTCAATCTGCGAGATCGCGCGAAAATCGCCCATCCTTGCCAAAGCCACGCGGGCGGACCATCGAAAAGGATCAAGAGAATAACCCAAAAATCCGAAGGCTCGCTGACGGAGCGCCGATTTTGCTTCCACAAGACGCAGCCGTCCACACAGCTCGATGGCCAGCTGCTCGTCCCGTGCCTCCCGAGCTCGCTGGCGCCCCGAGACGAGAGCGATGATTGCCTCCCGCGGGGCTTCAATTCCCCACTCCGCAGCGAGAACCTGCGCGACGGCTCGTACGCTGGGCGCTGGATCGACAGCGAGGGTGGCAAGAGTGCGACGAGCTTCCTCGTGATGGGGTCTGGCAGCAAGAACGACCTCGTCCGCCAAGCGCAGAGAAAGCTCGCGCACCTCCTCGTCCTCGTCATAGCTAGCGTCCAGGATGGCAGAAGCCGCCTGCTCTCCCAACAGCCTCGCGGTAGCTGAAAGGGCTTGAAACCGAATTGCAGCCGCCCCGGCGTGAAGAAGACCAGCCAAACGACCCAGGGTCTCTTCGTCCTCGGTCGAGGCGAGTTCTCCGACCGCCATGACCACCATTTGCCGAACGGCAAGCTCCGGATCGGCGAGCAACTCGACGAGGGCCCCCGTGGCTTCGCTGGCCTCGAGATCTGCAAGGGCGACCGCTGCTTGCCTCCGCACACTCGGCGCTGGATCGCGTAGAGCCGAGACCAGAAGCTCGACGCGTTCGCTTCGGCTTGCGGCCTCTCGCTGATGACCCAGATCGGCGACGGCGTCGCGACGCACCGACACCTGCTCGCTTGCGAGATCCCGCTTCGCCGCTTGAAGGGTCCGCGGTAGGGGAGAAACCTTGAACACCGCCGGAAGCGTAGCTACCAGAACGGTCGAAGGACAGCAGCGTTGCACCCGAAACACCAAAGGAGAACTCCGCCAAAGGCCGCACCCCACGACGAGACCGATCGCTCCAAGGCGACGAGCAACAAGACGAACGGTTCCGATTCCGGCTTTCCCGATCTCAAGACGCTGATTCGGCGCAACCTGATCCGATTGGCGATCAGTCTCGTCGCACTCGGAGCTTTGGCAGGCGGACTCGTTGTCCATTTCAGCGAAGAGCTCGACGCGGTCACATCCTTCGTCTTCCAACATCTCGGCCTTGGAGGCGTCGTCCTGGTGATCTTCATCACCGACTCGTTCATTAGCCCGCTCCCGCCCGACTCTCTGCTCGTCCTCATTGCGGCGAGCGAACATGCCTCCTCATGGCCGGTTCTCATTCCAGCAATCGGCCTCGTCAGCAGCGTCGCTGGGCTGTTCGGATACGCCTGTGGTCGATTCTTGGCGCGTCGCCCCCTCGCAAAAACGATTCTCGACCCATTTCACGCAAAAAGCCAAGAGCTCGTCGTGCGCTACGGCGGTTGGGGAGTTGCCATCGGCGCGATGACCCCTGTCCCGTTTTCGATCACCTGCTGGACGGCCGGGCTCCTCGAGGTGCCATCCCGGAGCATTTGGCTTCCCTGTCTTTTGCGGATTCCGCGCTACGTCATTTACTACGTCGTGATTACTTTAGGAGAGCGTGCGTTTTCCTAGAATCTCGCCCTTCGTTCATTCTCCAACGGCGCCGCCCTGACCCCCAGCGCCTCCCGCAGCAGACGCTCCCGAACACACATTTTCAGGCAACCCCTTCAATAGATCGGCATCTGGCTCCATGGAGCTTGCTGGGACCGCGCAGATCTTCGTCGTGGTGGGAGAATCTTGGATCACCTCGGCACTCCATGGATCGTCCCCGTCAATATCGATACAGGCATATTCCGGTCGACAATCATTGTCGCTTTGGCAGGTCCGCATGCAAAAGGTGCGTTCGAAAGGCGACGGTTGATTCGGATCTTGGCAACCCTCCACCGTCGAGAGCTCCGTACTAAAAGCGACGCAAATCGACTCCCCGGGAGGGCAGCTGGTCGGATCGCAGTTGAATTGCGAACAATATCCATCCGGCTGGCTGGTATCGCAGACTCTGTCCTCGGTCTGGGAACAGTCACTGTCGAAATCACAGGCATCGCCGATCTTGGGCAAACAGCCCAAGGCAAACGCCGCAGTCAGGGGTAAGGAAAGGAGGGAGAGAGGCGGCCGCCACATGGGGGGCGGACCTTAGCCAGCACGAGACGGTAAGCAAACGGCCGCGGCCTCAGCAAACGTCATCCCGACCACCGAGGGCAAATCGGCTTTGCCTCTCCTCGAAGGCCCCTTCCCTCCACTCAAATTCCTCCACTCAAAAAATAAGATATCCAGGCATTTTTACGCAGATTTCAATCTCCTGGATACGCTGCTCGCGGCTTGCCCCTCTGCCTGCGCCCCTTTAAGATGAGCGTGCATCCTTCGCCGATGCGAAACAGCCAGCAATATGCTGTTCGGCAACAAAATGGCAGGCATAGCAGCGGAGTCGAGCGCCCTCGCGCCGAGGAAGGGAGCGACAAAGCACCTTTTTTTCGTCGAAATGATAGGATAAAGCAGAAGTGTCTTTTCTTTCTCGAACCACGGTGAGCGCTCAAGCGGGGCTCTCCCCACAGGCTCGGCAGCCTGAGCGGGCCCCCCCATCGCCCAGACTCCGGTCTCTTGGAGTCCGATCTCTTCTGACGTCCACCCTTGGCGGATCGGCACTTTGCCTCTCCATTGCCTGTTCTGTCGCTACCGACGCCACGCCCGTCGAGGACGAGGCACGCTCGGTCCATGCATTGATACAAATCCGTCGCACCGAGACCATCGAAGGCGAGGAGAAAGCCGACGCGCTCGCCAGCATCCTCAGGGTTCCCCTTTCCACCGATCCGGGCGAAGTGCTCAGCGTGGCCGGACTCCGGGAAACACTACCCCCGATCGGCGAGTGTCGCGCCACTTCCTCTCTGCCCGCCCGCCAGGGGCCAACAACCCAGCAGCAGAAGACTTGGGAGCACACGGCTCAAGAACCAGCTGCAGAATGGCGTGACCTTCCATTTGGCGAAGTCGAGCTGGTTGCGGCAAGCGAGGTCACGGTCAACACCTCCTCGGGGGTTCATTCCCTGGCTCCACACGCCTTTCCTACGGTCAGCGATTGGCTTCGCGGCGTCGTCTACACAAGCCGAGATCAGCAAGCCGACGCCCTCCCGGAAGGGAGCCTCTATGCCATCCTCGTCAACGGCGCTGAAGGGCTCGGTAGCATCGACGCGACGCACGAAAGCCCCCAAGGGCCCAGCTCCATCACTCTTGGAGGGCGCCCGCTCGAGAAAGTGAGAGAAATCGATAGGGAGGGAACTCTGGATCTCACTTGGACTCCTTCGTCGAATTCCCTCGATGTCATGGCCGTCTCGCTGCGCGCCGAGGATTCCAACTATACCTGCGCATTCTCCGATACTCTGGGCGCAGGAAGCGTTCCCCTGGGCGAATTTTCTACGGAAAACGTCCTTGCTGACGAGGCCGCAAAAGGGGTGGGCCCAAGCGAAAAGCCATTTCAGCCTGGCGGCTCCGGAACGCTGAGCCTCCATCGTGTGCGTGTCGAGGCAAGCACCAGCGAGACGGATGCCGCGGTGCTCGAAGTGAGGTTCGACTTCTCCGTCGTCGCGGATGTCGTCTTCCGGTAGCGCTCTCCAGCCCTTCGCCCCCCCTCCGCTTAGCCCCTTCGCAACAATGCCGACGCACGCCAGCGGACTTCCTCACCGCGTCTATCTTGTCCCCGGCATGTTCGGCTTCGGGCAGCTCGCTGGCTACGACTATTTCCAACATGTCAAGCGATGTCTGAGACCGCGATTTCGAGAGGAAGGGCTCACGGCTATCTTCTACGAGATCCCAAGCCCTCCCACCTCGTCTCTCCGAGAACGAGCGCGAGTGCTGTCGACGACGATCGCTCACACGGCCGGCACGGACGGTCCTCTCCACATCATTGGGCACTCGACCGGAGGCCTCGACGCTCGCCTCTCCCTTTCACCATGTAGCGACATTGGGGCTCACCCCGCTCTCCGCAGCTGGGTTCCACGCGTCAAAAATCTCGTGACACTTAACGCCCCACACTTTGGAACACCACTCGCCGGATACTTTGCCACCGTCTCCGGAACCCGACTGCTTTATGCGTTGAGCCTGCTCACGGTCATCTCGC
>CAYTRQ010000127.1:0-13371 GCA_964440025.1 uncultured Polyangiaceae bacterium
ATTTCGAGACAAAAGTGGTCTCCCTACCGACCACTTTTATGTGGTCGCAGCACTACGAGTACCAAAGCGACTTTGCCAAGAAGTACGTCGAGCAAGGCATCGAACAGGGCCTCGAGCAGGGCATTGGCGCGGGCGAACGGCGGCTATTGGAGAAGCTGCTTCGTCTGAAGTTTGGCGACCTGCCCCAGGAAGTTGTCGACCGGCTGGGGGCTGCCGAAGAGCCCGAGCTCAATCTGTGGGCCGAACGTGTGCTGTCGGCGACCAGCCTCGCTGAAGTCTTCAAGTCATAGCTGGTTTCTGGGTCGTGCCCCACCTCTGCACGCGCAGCGAGAGCACGCGCAGAGGTCGAGCAAGCGTGGGACTTTCCGAACCGCGCAGCGGAGCCTTCGTCCCACTTCAAAAATGACGTCCTGCTTTGCTGGAGAGCAGCGGTGAGGGATTCCGAGAGGGCGTAGCCTGGCACCCGGCCGGCAGCTGCCTCCCGCGCGACCGTGTTGTTCGCAAATAGATTGCAAAAACAATCTTGTTGCGATAGTGGTCGCCTATGGAATCGCGTGAACCACCCAATGACCGTCGACTCCCTGTAACGGTCCTTTCCGGCTTTCTCGGCGCGGGCACGTGGCGTGAAACCGGCGCGCCGGTCAGATCGCACAGCACCCATCGTAGACACACGGCACTCGCATGACTTCCTCCGTGGTTCGCGCAAAAAAAAAGCCGGAGCATCTGTCCATGCTGACGGGGCTCGTGTGACCGACCCACGTGGTCATGAGCGCCTCGACCGACTCGGAACGGTGGCGAGCAGCCTGTGTGCCGTGCATTGCGCTGTCGTCGCGATTCTGCGGGCGGCCTTTGGTGGTCTGGGGCTGAGGTTTCTGCTTGGCCATGAGGCAGAGTGGGCGTTCACGCTGGTTGCGATCGCGCTCGCTTCCGCCGCGTTGACTCTTGGCTGGCGTCGCCATCGCTCGCTTCTGGTCGCCGCGTTGCTGGCCCTGGGAATGGTCGGGCTCCTGGTGTCCCGTGGACTCGAGATGGGCCCGGCGCACCATGTGCATCACAGTGCATCGCCCGACGCGACGGTGGGGTGGACTCCGTCGCACTCGGACGCTGCCGCTCATGAGCCAGACGAACACGGCGCGAAGCTCGCAGAAGTACATCACAAGTCCCTCGTCGTTCACACGAACGCTACTCACGTCTCAGGGACCGTCGTTGGTGTTCTCGCAGGGCTGCTCCTTCTGCTCGGGCACCTCCTCAACATCCGTGCCGTCCGCGGGTGTCGGGCGGGGTGCGCTGCATGGCCCTCGACTGGTTGATCATCGGCGGTGGAATTCACGGCGTGCACAAAGTTGCGCGCTCGCCGGTGCGCGCCACAAGGGTTCAGTCCCTCCCGAAGTTCGATGCGCTCTGCGGCAGGGCCGTCGCAGGCGATCAACTTCGCAGGCATGAGGGCGAGGGGGAAGCCTTCGATGCGCTCTCTACCGCATCCTCAACGCGATCGAAGCAGACGCCGACAACCGGGTGTGCGACCTTCACCTGTGGCGCGTAGGGCCCGAGCACCTCGCGGCTATCGTGTCCGTCGTAACCCACCAGCCGCGTGAACCGGAGCACTACAAGCGGCTGCTGGATGACTTCTAGGATCTGGCGCACGTTTCGGTGAGGTTCACCGGTGCCGGGATTCAGTCGAGTGTGGAGCGAGTGCCTCGCACGACCAATCCGCAGGAGTCGATTTCATGAAGCGTTCGTATCTTCAGATGGAGTCGCGTCGAACGGTGTGATAGAAGTCACAAGTGACCGCGCGAGCTTTATCGCATCGGCAGGCAAGAGCATTTTACGATCGCTTTGGTCGAAAGCAGGACCTCCAGTTCGTCTACGAAAGCGCCGCTATCGAGGTGTTGCTCCAGTATGCGGATTTCGAAAGTGCCAGCGCGGTGGTGGAGCTTGGTTGCGGTACGGGCCGCCTGGCGGCGCGTCTGCTCGAGCGATACCTTCCGGCCGAGGCGACATATGTCGGCTTCGATCTCAGCGGAACGATGGTCGAGTTGACCAAGAGTCGTGTCGCGCCATGGGCAGGCCGCGCCGAGATCCAATTGACCGACGGTTCGCCGACTCTGCCGCTCGAGGAGGGTGTCTGCGACCGGTTTCTTTCGACCTACGTCCTCGACCTGCTGAGCCAGGAAGAGATCGATGTGATGCTTGCGGAAGCACGGCGAGTCCTCGCTCCCGGAGGGCGTCTCTGTCTGGCTAGCTTGACCTTTGGACAGACTCCGCTGAGTCGCCTCGTGGGTCGAGTTTGGACATCGGCCTACGCTCTGAATCCGAGCCTCGTAGGTGGTTGCCGCCCACTCGAGCTCAACGCGATCGTTGCTCCTTCGTGGCGGGTCATCCATCACGAGATCGTGTGCAGGTTCGGGATCTGCACGGAGGTGTTGGTCGCTGGCCCAACTCAGTAGTGCTCGGAGGCGTGAGAGGGGAAAGCGGTGGAATCATTCTACTCTCTTCGTACGCCGCACGGGCATGCGGGAAAATAACGGTCAGCGAGGAAGGAGCCGATGTTGGCACGACGTATGCTGGCTTCGTCCGCATGCGAACACATTGGCTCCTCGTTCCGTTATTCCGGCTGGCGCTCGCGCCTGCACTTGCGGGGCTGTTTCTCGCTGCAGCATGCGATGTGGACTATGAGGGGATCGGTGGGGGGCTAGCCGGTGGCTCCGGTCACGATGGGTCCGAATGTGGCGCGGATGTCATGGCTTCGGAATTCGGAGTGGCTGTCGAATGGGCCTTCGAGGGTGCTGGTGATGAGGTTGCAACCGTCGCCATGCCTGCGGTGGCCGACGTGACGGGCGATGGCGTTCCAGACGTCGTGGCGACATTGTATCCCGAGGGCGAATGGGAGGGCATAGGGCACATGTACGTACTCGATGGCGCGACAGGCTCGCTCCACTTCCGCATTGACGAACCGGTTGCGGCCACGGCACATCCGGCGATTGGTGATATCGACGACGATGGTGAGCCGGAGATCATCGGTTTTGGACCCGGCTCATCATCGGACTACCCCGAGCGTGGTGTGACTGGTCGACTGCTGGCCTTCGAGGCAGATGGTGTTCTGAAGTGGGTGGGAGACACGGTCTTTTCCGGTGGCCAGTACGCCGTTGGCTTGGCGGACTTCGACGGCGACGGCGATGTGGAGATCTATTCCGGAGGCCATCTCACTGATCATGAAGGTCGAAAGATTTTCGACGTTGAGGAAGGAATCTTCGGCATCCAGGCCAGTACTGCGGTCGATCTCGACGATGATGACGACCTTGAGCTGATTATCGGGCCACTGGCGCTCCACCACGATGGATCCGTCTACTACGATCATGTCGCGGATATTTCCTATGGGCATCCGCAAGTTGCGGATCTCGATGACGATGGGCTCCCTGAAATCTTGTTGACGACACCTCGGGGACCTCGCGTGATCCAACATGACGGTCAGCTCGAAGCTAGCGCGAATGGCTGCGAGTGGGGCTGGATGCCGGCAGTCATCGGGGATCTCGACAGTGATGGATACCCTGAAGTCGCTGGAGCTGCCCACAGTTCGGTGTGCATGGGCGAGGCAGCTCTAACGCCAGAGTGGAGTTATCATTGTTTTCAGGAGGATGGCTACGCTGGAGCCAGCGCGTTCGATTTCTTCGACGATGGCCGAGCGGAGCTCCTCTACCGCGACAACGATTACCTCTATGTGTTGTCGAATGCTGGCGAGCTCATCGCTCGGTTAGAAGGCCCCAGCGTCACCCAGATGGACTTTCCCCTCGTCGTGGACGCCGACGCGGACGGAATGGCGGAGATTTTGCTTGTCTCCAACACCGGCTACGAATCGCAAGAACAACCGGCAATTCGCCTCCTTGGAAGCACGGGGCGAGACTGGGCACCTGCACGCGGGATCTGGAACCAATACACGTTTCACAACACGAATATAACTGATGACGCGACCATCCCCACGATCGAGCCGCCGCACTGGCATGAGAACAACAGCTTTCGCATGATGGATGTCGCGCGGTAGTTGAGGAACGGCGTTCTACGTCCTCTCGATGCTATTGAGAAAATCAAGCCGCGTTAGACGGCCGCGTTCGAAGCGTGGCGAGCCATTGGACGCCCCGACTCTACAGGAAACGCCAATACGGTCTCGAGCAGTACCAGGCGCGCTGTTGCTTGACACTTGCATATTTGTGCATATATGCAATTGTATGACGATGGACATCAACTTCCCCAACTTCGACGTGTTCAGAGCGCTTGCCGTTCCAGCTCGGGTCGAGCTCCTTTCGGTCTTACTGCAGGCGGGCGGGTCTGCCCGGGTCGGGGATGTCGCGGCGGAAGTGGACATCGACCCAAGTGGTGTTTCTCGTCATCTCCGGGAACTTGAACTTGCGGGAGTCGTGACTTCTCAGCGCTACGGGAGAGAGCGTGTGGTCGCGATTCAGATCGAAGAGATGATTCAAGTCTTCTCAGCCCTCGTCGACCAACTGAAGCGAGCGAAGCGAGGTCTGAAATGCTGTTAACTTGAAAAGCTCTCCTATTTCCCTTGGTTCTAGGCGTTAATGTGCTTGTGGGCATCATGGTGTTTGGAAAAGGAGCGGAAAGCTCCAATCTAGTCCCCGTGCTTGCCGGCTTCTCACTTCTTTGTGCTTGGCTTGCCCAAACGCTTTTTCCGTTTTCCGCAGCTCCCGCGACTACTGCCGAACGGAGAAGCGACTGGCTATTCTTCGGAATCACTGCGCTTGTCGATTCAGCCATGGTGGCCGCGTTCGATCACGTTCCATTTCGCGACAGAGAGCTTTCCTTGGGGCCCGCAGGCGGCCTGCTTGCGCTTGGCGTTTGGGAGTTCGGAGCCTATTGGGCGCATCGACTGGCACACACCAACGCTCTGCTCTGGAGGTTTCACGCGCTCCACCACGCGCCCGCCCGTCTCACTGTACTCAACAATTTTCGGCTTCATCCGTTCGATCTCGTCGTCAAGGACACCCTGGCTCTTGGCGCGGTTGGATTCTGCGGATTCGACGCCTCGACTCTACTGATCGTCGCAGTCGTCAAGAACTCCCAGCGAACCCTTGACGCCCAACGCAGACGCGGCCGCTGTCGATTGGATCGCCGAATTCTTCGAGGGGTATAATTCGTTACCTGCAGATAACAACCCCTGCAGTGTGGCGACCATTGAGGCACACTTTAATGGGGTCGAAGCATTTCGCAACGAACGCGAAGTTCCACTTTATCTGGGAGAATTTGCCGTCGTCGATTGGGCACCGGCCGATTCCCGGAGGCGATGGCTTTCTGCGGTCGTTCGTGCGGCGGAGCGGCGAAAAATTCCGTGGGCCTACTGGGACGACGGCGGGCACAACCAAGGAATGGATGTCGGACGAGGGGCCTGGGTCGAGGAAGTCGGGAAGGGGCTCGGTTTGACCCTCGATTCAGGCCATAACGGTTCCGGCCAGGGCGGTTAACAATCTGGTGACCCAAGGAAGCGCGGTCATGCGCGTGGGAGGCCGGTTGCTCGACGTCACGGCAGGTGACCTGGTATGGATGACACCAGCTCAAGCCCATGAGCTTGTGAGGGAAAATGATTCATTTGATATGTGGGTCGTGGCATTTTCTTCGCGTCTCCAAGAACGTCGAGAGACGTCGCAGGCTGTGGCTTGCCTTTTGCCGCATGGTAAAACACATCTTCATCTCCAAGCATCGGAATTTCGAGAGCTTGCCGCAAAGGTGGGTGCAGTTCCGCAGCTGACGGAGAAAGAGCCGTTGCTGGGTGAGATTCTCGAAAGTGCGACGGAGCTGTCGAGGAGCGCTCCGTCACAGAATGCCTTGCACCCTGGCATCCGCCGCGCGATTGCCCATCTACAGCAGCATCCAGAGGCGGACCGCTCGTCGACGGCGTGTCGCGCCAGGCTAGCTCCCAGCCATTTGAGCCGATTGTTCACGGCGGAGATGGGTACCTCTTTAGCGGCGTACCGTAACCGCCTCAGACTCGAGGCCTACTTGAGATTGCGGGACACGACCACACTCTCGATCACCCAAGCTGCCGCCTCGGCAGGCTTCGGCAGTTACGCTCAGTTTCACCGGGTCTTTCGTCGAGAGCTCGGCGTGACCCCTGCAGATCTTTCGACTTGCCGACCACTTCTCGCGCAGCTCACGCGGACAACCGCGGACGTCCGTGCCTCGATCTAGCGGACAGGTAGTGACGGGGGGGGGACGTCAATGTCCCCTCCTTCTCGTGCCCGACCGCTTGTACGCTCGCCAATATGTCTGGGAGGAAGCAAGCCAGGTACATGGGCGCTCGGGCAAGTTACTGCCTGCGAGGGGACCTCCTGCTCTTCTTGTTGTTGAGTGTTCCGTCCTGTGGCTCCGGCGCGGGAGTCGATTCAAGCGCCGGTGAGCAAGGCACCGGTGGATCCCCCCCTGCTGAAGGTCCCACGGGCGGTTCCTCGTCTGCAGCTGGGAACGCTGCCATGGACGAAAACCAGGGCGGGGGCAGTGGGGGAGAGAAACAACCTACCGAGACGGGTGGCGCGTCCTCGATTGGCAGCGGCGGTGCGATTTCGGGCGGCGCTTCCTCGACGGGCAGCGGCGGTGTGGCGTCAGGCGGCGAGCCCACCGGGGGAAGTGGGGGAGACGAGGGTTCTACGGGGGGTATGAATAATAGCGGGAGCGGTGGTGCGTTCATGGGGACGTGTACCGTGTCCGAGCCAGTGGACTCTGCCGCCACTGGCTCAGGTCCCCACCAGGTCATCATCGAGACCAATTCCGATCCGGGCATCAATGAAGGAACGATCTTTCGGCCCGCCAACATGGATGGAACGGAACAATATCCCATTCTGGTGTGGGGTCAGGGGGGCTGCTCGCAAAACGGGCTGGCCAACGAGACCGCTATGGTCGAAATCGCCTCCCACGGCTACTTCGTGGTTGCCGATGGTACCCCAGATGGAAGCGGGAATCGTACGATGGACCGGGCCGACCTCGAAGGCATGGGGGCTCCTTTGATCGCGTACATCGATTGGGCCATCGAGGAAAATGACAAACCCTGTAGCGCTTATTATCAGGGATTGGAGGTGACCAAGGTTGCTGCCAACGGTTTTTCATGCGGTGGACTGATGGCGCAGGGCACGGTCGTGGATGACCGAATCGTTACCTGGGGAGTGACCAGTAGCGGGATGGCCGGCGCAACCTCCTCCTTCTACGATCTCATTGATACTCCCGTTTTGTTCATCGAGGGAGGTCCGGACGAGGTCGCCTATGATGGAGGTTTGGAAGGTTATCAGAATATCAGTGAAGTAGGCGTCCCGGTTTTGTGGTTTAGCAAGGATATTGGTCACGGTGGCGACCTGTTTCAACCCGACGGAGGTGACTTCACCAAGATCCATCTTGCCTGGTTGAATTGGTGGCTTAAAAATGACGACACGAGCAGTGGCAAGGGACTTCTCGTTGGGGCCGATTGTCCTTACTGCAGCGATCCCGAGTGGGAAGTCATGTCCGCGAACGTACCGTAGTGAACGCTCAGCGGAGTATTCCGGAGCTCCTCCGGTTCGCGTTGAACGCGGGCGTTCAATGCGGATTGCTCAAAGCAACATCGGACCCGCGCGGGGTGGGGATGAGACGAGCTGCCCGGAGGGTCGTGCCGACCTCAGTGGGTCGTTCCTTGCTCTTTCAAAGGAATGATGAACTCGGCGGGGTTAGTTTGAGTGGCTAGATTCACCGCCGCATCGACGAGGGGTTGCGAGGGGCGTCCGTTGAGCGCTGCCCATGAACGAGCGCGAACGTCGACGTTGCGGTAGCCGGCCCTTTCATACTGCCGTGCCAAGTGCCGTGCGAACTGGGCAATCATATCCGGCTGTGTTGACAGCATGCGATACTGTAGAGGTGTTAGATAGCGTCGCGGATACTCGCGAAATTTCTTGCCGTTGGAGGTCATCACATCGTACTCTACCATGCCCGTTTTTTCGATGAGCATGACACGCCAAGCAAAGCGAAAGCCTCTTTCGTTCCAATTGACCTGTCCCGGATAGAAGAGATGCCGGAGGGGCACAGATGCCTGAACGAACAAGAACGACAGGCAAAGAGCCACGAGCCAGGGCGGCAGGGAAGCCCTCGGATTCTCTTGGTTGGTCGCGTGACACCATCTGAGTTTCGAGAATGTCCTGATCGGCCAA
The DNA here is from genome assembly GCA_964440025.1 of uncultured Polyangiaceae bacterium. Classification (GTDB taxonomy): domain Bacteria; phylum Myxococcota_A; class Polyangia; order Polyangiales; family Polyangiaceae; genus NIC37A-2. The sequence continues at coordinate 8,178 of CAYTRQ010000127.1, forward strand.
TCTGGTGAAAAAAAGAGGGTGGTTGCTACGATCATGACCCACGGAAAGACCCCGATGGGGAAGAGTATCCATGTGACCACATGAAACACGATTACTGCGAGGTAGGCGATTGGCCGAGTCCGTTTCCAAAGTAAGAACACGACGATGGTCAGGTCGAAAACCGCGCCAGCCCAACTCATGCAATAGGCAACTCGAGGATCGGCCAAGTGAGTCCAGATGTGCTGTCGCGCCGCCAGCCAAGTAGAAAGCGGCTCGGCACGGAGCAACCAATCGGCATTGAGTTTGGCGAGCCCCGCAAAAAAATAGACAACGGCAATCTGTGATCGCAGGACGAAATAGTAGAGAAACGGTACGGTGTCTCTCTTTCTGGACTTGTCGAGACAAAACGCCTGATCTCCTCCAAAAAATACGAGAAGAAGCGTCATTAGACTGATGAAATAATAATGGTTGAGATAGGTTGTCTTGTCGACAAGTTCGATGTAGGTAAAGCACAGGAAGAAGCCCGCGGCGCTGGCTCGCGCGAAAACGCCGACGCAAACGCCAATCGAACAAAGACCCATGACAGCGAATAGAGCGTACATGGATCCTCGAGGCAGGGGCCGAACCCAGTCGAAGCCCGCGTAGGTAAAGTGGTAGGCGGGGTTCAAAAGAAGCTGATCGATCCAACCGTAGGCTACGAAGCGAATCGTAGAGAACAAGAGGAGAGCCCCGAACAATGCTCGGAACCAAGCAAGTCCTTCAGGACGTCTGGGTGACGAGAGCCGATCGAACCAACGATTGAATCGACCGTTTCCCCGCATGGATGTCGGAGAACACGCAGCTTTCTTTCCACCGCTCTTCTCCCAACGAGGTAGGCGCTGAACGGCCCCTCCGAGCTGGAGGCTAATCTCCATCGTTGTCGTTGAAGTTGGTTGTAAAGCCCAATTCGCCCATGATGTCGACCTGGATGAAGCGCTGAAGAGCGGCCAGCTCTTCGGTGGCGGCTGTCACAAGAGCGGGATGTTCGACGATGGCCTTGTCCAGTGGGTCGATTGCTTGAAGCGCTTCGCGGCAGGCGGATAGGTGGTCGCGCATTTCCTCGTCGTAGTCGCGCGGGGCGGAAGGGAGGAAATCCGCGAGTCCCAGTGCGTCTTCGGGGGTCTTTGCACCAAAGTAATAGCTCTCGACTCCCGCTAGATTGTCGAGCAAGTCACGAATGGACCGACCACTCGGACGCGACTCGACCAGGTCCGGTTGGGGAGAACCGCCGCTCTGTTCTCCCAGGGGGCGTCCCAATTTGTCCCTGCGCATGTCCTCGACCGTGAAAGCCATGCGATTGGGGATTTCGCTCACGGCCAGTAAGACGGTGTCGAAGGCTTCGCCACTTTCCGGATCGATGAGTTCAGCGACATAGTTGCCACCTTCGGGAACCCACGCATCGAGCATGGCCTCGGCAAGAGAGCTGATGTCTTGGGTGAGGGCAACGAGATATTCGCAGCGTCTCGTCTGGGAAGCGAAAGCGACTTCGGGCGCCTCTTCTGCATCGTAGAGCAGGTACTCGGCGGGTGGCAACCCACGCAGCGTTGCGCCAAAGGCGGCAACCGTTTCCGCGTCCAAGGGCTCGGTGTCAGCAAGAACTTCGTCGACCGAGTCGAGACGAGCAGGCCAGAAATCGAGTTTGGGACCCAGCCGGAGTGGTTCCTCGCGATACGGTCCGAACTTGATGACTTCGTTCTTCTTCCAGGGCTTTCGCAGCGACCACCACGCATTTCGGGCTTTGGAAAGAGCGTTGGCGTTCGGTGATTCGCACAGGGCCTGCGTGTCCCGTTCCAAAGTATGCGCGCGAGCGACGAACTCTTCGTACGTGGGCAAGATGACGTGTCGTGCCCAGGATTCGAGCAACTCTAGGCGAGGATCTCGTTGGGCTGGTCTGTTGCGAGCACATGACGCGGCGCTCAAAATCAGTACCGAAATTCCGCCGAGCAGTCCTATTTTCTTGCGAAGACGTAGCTGGCTCATGAAGCCTCAAAGGCTGTTGACGAACTCGATGACCGCCAGCCGTTCGTCCTCGCTCAGGTTTTCGAATTCATAGCGGGACGCCTCGGCCTCCCCACCATGCCAAAGGATGGCCGCTTCGACGCCGTCGGCGCGGCCGTCGTGCAAGAGGCGCTGGTGATCGTTGACGTCCTCCATCAACCCCAGACCCCAGAGAGGAGGAGTGCGCCACTCGGCATCGAGTTCGTGTCGGTGGGAATCGGAAAGTTGGGGCCCCATGTTGTGAAGCAGGAGATCGGTGTATGGCCAAATGTCCTGGTCGGAGACCTCGCTCAACTGGGGATGCTGACCTGTGTGATGGAATTCGGTGTGACAATCGGCACACCCGATTCGAGAAAACAGCGCTGCCCCTTTGGTGACCGTTTTATTTTCGAAAGCACGGCTGGCGGGAACGGCCAACAGTTGTGTGTACAGCTCGACGCGGTCAAGCAGGGTCGTTTCGATCTCTGGGTCACCTCCTGAAAGTGCTTCTTGGCATTCGGTCTGGACTGGACTGCAGTTCTGCTCGGAAAACAGCTCGCTCGTGATGCCAATGTCGCCCAAGAACGCGCCAGCCGCCTGTTGCCGGACGGTCGGCTGGTCCGCCTTCCATCCGAAACGTCCAGCTATCCAGGCCCCTTGGCCCTTGTCGTAGACCAAGCGCACACGACCCGAAATGCCGTCACCATTGTCATCATTGGGATCGGCCAGGTCTTCCAGGCGAGACAAAGGAATGGCTTCGAGAAGGCCCATTCCGATGACCGCGGGGGCAATGCGCGGCGAAACGACCGTGGCTGGATCGAGGGCGCCGTAGGCGAGGTCAGTGAGAACATACTTCGGTTCGCTCAGGACTATGGTGCTGCCGTCGGGGTACTCAAATGTTCTGTCAATCCACTCCACGGTCACCGCCCCTTCGGGCGGAACTCCCGCGATGGCAAAGGGCTGAAATTGCCCTCCATACTGCGGATCGGGAACCGGTTTTTGAGAGTCATCGTACCCATTGCTCAGGCGTAACAAAAGCCCCAGCGCATCATCGTCTTCATCGAGCGGAGGCCGTCCCCTTCCATCCTTGAAGTGACAAGCGGAGCAGCTCCGGGCGTTGAAGAGCGGTCCCAGCCCGTCGCGGCTCTTGGTGCTCGAAGGTGCCTGGACCCATGGGTTGGTAAAGAATGAATTTCCAGAGAAGAAGAAACCTTCATGCTTCACCGTGATGTTTGCCACCGGCTGATTGTATGAATTGACTCCCGTGAGTAGCGTGTTGGTGGTTTCGCCCCCTGGCAGCCGAGCACTTCGATCTCGAATCCCGGTGGGGTCTAGCCCTTGAGAGCTACAGCTGGCCATCTCGAACGCGAGCAACACCGTTCCAACCAGGCACGATCGCTGGAAGTGCTCTCTCGGGTGGTTGGTGTCTTGGTCACTCCGCGACGGGAACATTCAAGTCGAACTCTCGGAAAACGTCTTCGAGCAGATTCTCCTGTTCGCGCAGCGATTGAACGAGGGCGCGCACGCGCTCTCGACCTTTGCTGTTGTCGGAGGCGATTTCCTGATCGAAAGGCGTCTCCAGGTGGTTGGCGAGCGACAGGCTTTCGGCCATCTGGGTGTCAAGCGCCTCAGCCAGTTCGGCATCGACTTCTTCGACCGCGGCGCGAATGCCCGTCCCCTCGATTTTGGTTCCATCCAGGGCGGTGTAGCTTCCAGTCCAAACGTTCAACACGCCTTGGATATCCTGAATCATGTCTCGATGCGTGTTGTCGCTAAAGCAGGAATGCTCGTCCTCCTGGTCGCCCGAGTCCAGTGCCGTCTGGAGCCTTTCGCCGCCCGTCTCGAAACCACTGAGAATGATCATTCCCGTCAGCGCACGTCGCAGAGCCTCCTCGCCGGAAAGGTCTTCCCACTTTGCACCGTAGCTTGCGTCTGCGGAAGGATCCCACGCGTCGATGAGCTGCTGCAAATGGGTCACTAAGAGGTCAGAGACCGTGATCAAATATTCGCCCCGCCGGTCTGCGTTATCGGCAGTGTCGTAGTCGCTTGCGGGGCGCTCACCGGGGCTATTGTCGTTCATGTCTTGGCCCCAGAGTAGAAACTCGATTGCGTGATAACCCGTCGCGATGTTGGCCTCGCCCCCCTGCTCATTGAGCGAAACAAGGTTTTCGGCGCTGATCTCTTCGTCGGTGTCGTTGATCAAGCCGGCTTCGGGCATGCCTTCGACATAGTCGATGTAGGCTTCGTCCAGCGGCCACGCATTGATAAGTCCTTCGGGACCGTCTTCTTCGTTGTCGATGGGCCCCTCGTAGAATCGGTAGACTTCGGTTTGCAGATAGGGCTCACGGGAATCGAGCCACGCCTGCCGCGCTGCCGTGAGGTTGTCTTCGGTGGGCTCATCCACGAGCGTTTTGTTGGCCGCGGCCAGCTCCTTGGCGAGTTCCAGGCTGTCAGCGTAGGAAGCACGGACGATCTCCGCGTAGGTATCGGCCGCCTCACGGGCCTGTTCTTCAGGGAACTCGGTGCCTGCATTGGTGCCGTGGGTCTCGTTGCCACCGCAAGCCAGTGGAAGGGCGGATAATGTGAGGGCGCCGAAAGTGGCCATCGCTGGGCGGATCCATTGCTTTGTGTTCATCACCTGGTCCTTGCTGAGTGAGTTGCCGGCTTAATAAGTGCGGCGTCGTTCGTTGCGCGCGTTGATCGGTGAGCGGGGCGCGGAACGCCTCGTTGCTCGGCGGTTCCCATCCGTTCGGGGGAACGAAGGAATAGCTGTAAGCTCGATTCTCGGCCGAAGTAGCAATTGATTTTCAAATTCACAAGGGAGGCAAAGCAATGGGCAGCAAATTTTCTGGCATAGGGCCTTTCTGTCCTGACTATTATTGAAATCGAGAATCAAGTGCTTGACCAGCGAGTGCACCTGGCTCGGCCGGCACCGATAGACAAGAGTGGCCCCTACCGCGGCACGAGGTGTCTGCTGAGTGGCGGCCGGGACTGCACCAAGCCCGTGTGCCGGCCCCTGCCGCGGCGTGAGGTAGACTGAGGTAGACTGCTCAACGATCACCTTGCTGGCACCGTACTCGCCGTCTGGGATGGTCCCTTCGAAGTCCGCGTAGTCCAGCGGATGGCCCTCGGTTGCCACAGCGAGCCGCTGGGCTTCCAACGCGCCCTCGACCTTCCAACGCGCCCTCGACCTTCCAAC
>CAYTRQ010000128.1:0-13360 GCA_964440025.1 uncultured Polyangiaceae bacterium
CGGCAGATCACGACCAGATCGTAGCCCTCAGGTACGATCTCTGGATAAGCTCGGAATGCCTCCCGAACGAGCCGCTTGAGACGATTGCGCCTCACAGCGCAGCCCACCTTTCGGGAAGCCGTCACTCCCAGCCGTCTCCCTTCGTGCCGCGGTACGTCCGTGCCTTTTTTTTCAGCGCCAGGCTTGTGCGACCGAACCTCTCGTGTGTGGGGAGGGGAAGTTGCTCGACGAGGAGGGCACCAGCCGGCCTCCGGTTCCGATGGACGAGGCGACGCGATCAAAACGAAGTGGGCCGTTGGGACCCGACATCCGCTCCCCTGCACTCGCTGGTACTGGGGACGCTTTCTGAGACGGTGGTCTTTGGTCAGGCGCATACCTTCTACATTCGTTCGCGTTCACGCCCGAAGTTCCACCGGAAGCGAGGATCACTTCTTGTACGCGGTCACCGCTAGGCGCAAACGACCCTTGCGACGGCGATTTTTCAAGATCTTTTTACCGCCAGAAGTGCTGTTTCGCTTGCGGAATCCATGGTTGCGGAGCCGGCGGGTATTGCTGGGCTGAAAGGTACGCTTGGGCATGATCGTGTTCGATTCTTCAAGAGCTCGTGTGAGCTAGTTCCCGTCTACAAATGGCGCTTCGTCCCCGCTCGCCTTGCGGACGAGAGCGGTCGACTTCGCTTTGTTCCCTGTATGATGACGCTGAACGCCTTGTTGCTTGTTCGCGTCCTTGATGGGCGCGAACAAGCTAGCTTTCGTGGGGCGAGGAGTGAGCCACGGGCTCCCCTGGCAGTCAAGATGCCCGAGACAGCCGTTGCATCGATTTTCACATTGATCGCGTTGCTGCGCCACCCAGGCCGTGATAGCTACGCCAGCCCATGCGCGACAACATCCGCCTCGTTTCGTCCGCCGGCACTGGCTTCACCTACTACACCACGAAGAACAAGCGGCTTCAGCAAGGCAAGCTCGAGCTGAAAAAGTACGATCCCGTGGTTCGTCAGCACGTCATCTTCAAAGAACAGAAGATGCCGCCGCATTCCAAGTGAGTTGCCTGCGCTTCGAAAGCGCTAGCGCTTCGAAAGCGCAAGAAAAGCGGCAGCTTAGCGTTCGACTTGAGTCACGTCGCGCACGGCGCCCTTGTCGGCGCTCGTTGTCATGGCTGCGAAGGCGCGCAAGGCGACGCTGACCTTGCGGGGCCGGGGTGCCGGCTTGAACGCGGCCGCACCCTTGGCCGCCATCGCCCGACGACGTTCGGCGAGTTGCTCCTCGGAGATGCGGAGCGCAATGGAACGGCCAGGGATGTCGATATCGATGGTGTCTCCTTCCTCGATGAGCGCAATGTCGCCTCCCTCAGCGGCCTCCGGCGAGGCATGCCCAATGGAAAGGCCGCTCGTTCCGCCTGAAAAGCGTCCATCGGTGAGGAGTGCGCACTTTTTGCCGAGTCCTTTCCCCTTCAAATAGGAAGTGGGGTAGAGCATTTCTTGCATGCCCGGTCCTCCTTTGGGGCCTTCATAAATGATGACCACGACATCGCCTGGCTCGATCTGATCGTCGAGGATGGCGGTGCAGGCGGTATCCTGGGATTCGAAGACGCGCGCGCGGCCTGAGAATTTCCAGATGGACTCATCGACACCTGCGGTTTTCACGATGCAGCCATCGCGTGCGATGTTGCCGTAGAGGACGGCGAGCCCCCCTTCTCGACTGTAGGCATACTCGAGGGAACGGATACAGCCTGCTCGTTCGTCATCGTCCGTTTCGGCGAAGTACTTGTCTTGGCTGAATGCGACCGTGGTGCGCACGCCGCCGGGGGCCGCGAGGGCACGTTGTTTGGCTTCCATACTGGAGGTGGTCCTGCGGATGTCGTTTTGATCGAGTCCGGCTTTTAGGCTTTCACTGTGGACCGTTGGAACGTCCGTGTGAAGTAAGCCGGCACGGTCGAGCTCGCCCAAAATGGTGAAGATGCCTCCCGCCCGATGCACGTCTTCGATATGATAATCTTGTGTGGCAGGGGCGACCTTGCAGAGGTTGGGAACCTTGCGCGAGAGACGATCGATATCGGTCATGGAAAAGTCGACGTTCGCCTCTCGCGCGATGGCGAGCAGGTGCAAGATGGTGTTGGTCGAGCCCCCCATGGCAATGTCCAGGGCCATGGCATTGTCAAAGGTTTTTCGGCTGGCGATGCCTCGGGGCAGGACGTTTTCGTTGCCCTCGAGGTAGTGTTGCTTGGCGATCTCGACGATGCGCTTTCCTGCTCTTTCGAAAAGCTCCCAGCGTTTGGCGTGGGTTGCCAAGACGGTGCCGTTTCCTGGCAGGGCCAGTCCTAGCGCTTCTGCCAGGCAATTCATGCTGTTGGCGGTAAACATTCCGGAACAGCTGCCGCAGGTGGGGCAAGCCGAGCGCTCGAATTCCTCGACTTCTTCATCCGAATATTTGCTATCGACACTGGCGACCATGGCGTCGACGAGATCGAGCTTGCGTCTCAAAACGTTACCGTCTCGATCGCGGGTGCCCTCGGTTTTGCCGGCCTCCATGGGTCCGCCGGAAACGAAGATGGTGGGGACGTTCAGGCGCATTGCCGCCATCAGCATTCCGGGAGTGATCTTGTCGCAATTGGAAATGCAAACGAGAGCGTCCGCGCAATGAGCGTTGACCATGTATTCCACACTGTCAGCGATGAGATCGCGGCTTGGGAGCGAATAGAGCATCCCATCGTGCCCCATGGCGATGCCGTCGTCGACGGCGATGGTGTTGAATTCGGCGCCCCAGCCTCCGGCTGCGTCGATGACCTTCTTCACCTTTTGTCCGATCTCGTGCAAATGGACGTGGCCCGGCACGAATTGGGTGAAGCTATTGGCAATGGCCACGATGGGCTTACCGAAGTCGTCACTTTGCATGCCCGTGGCGCGCCAGAGGGCGCGGGCGCCGGCCATATTGCGGCCTTGAGTGGACGTTCGACTGCGAAAGCCTTTGGGATGAGACATGATGCCCACGATCTAGCGGAAATGAGCCTCGGCGACATTGTGATTCTCGCAAGCTGCCATTTCGGGGGGTGTGGGCTTGCTTGTTGGCGCCCTCTTCCGTGCCGGGGGGCGCCGCGCGGGGGATGTCCGAGGTGACCCGTGCTGGAGGCTGGCGACGGCCGTGTCTTGCGTAGCGAGCGCTTCGGCGCCCACCATTCATTGGTCATGACCCCTTCAGAAAAGAATATCGTCAAATCCCTGATCGCAGTGGCCTGGGCCGATGGCCGGGTGGAGGACTCCGAAACGAGTGTGGTCGAGGGGATGCTGGCTGGATTCGACGCGACCGATGAGGAAGAGGCGGAGCTCATCGAGTACGCCAAGACCCCGCGCTCTTTAGATCATGACATCCCACTGGATCAGCTCGATCGTGAAGACCGAGAATTGCTCCTTTCCAATGCCGCGCTGCTCACCTTGGCGGATGGCAAACGCACCATCGAGGAGGCCCGGGCACTCTCACACCTTGTCTATGTGCTCGACCTGGGCGAACAAGAATCGAGAAAGATCATTTCCGACGCGCAGGACGGAGCTCTCGCTCTACCAACGCGTTCATTGAAGTAGGTGAGCCGGAATGCGCGGCCCCCGGGACGGTGAGGGCCAGCCGGAATGCGTCCCCCGTGGGGGGAGGATGAGCCGAGACGCGGCTCCCCAAAATCCCCTGACGCTCCGCAGGCGGGAAGGGGAGCGAGTTCCGCCTCGGGCCTCGCTCTCCGCAGCCATCGATCCGGTTGAGAGCGAGGAAAGCTAGCGCGGACCGCAGATGAATCGCGCGGGCTCGGACCCGCCGATCGCTCGTGGTTCTTTTTGAACACGTCTCTCCTCCCCTTCGGGGTGATGAGATACATTCTGGAGATGGCTCAGTCCGACGAAGAATGGGTTGCGCGGCACGTCGCCGAGATCGAGGCGCGCTACGGTCAACGGATCGGTTTGGACGGAGTCGGCGAGGTGATTGGCGATCAGGTCGTCACTCCGGTCCAGATCGAGAATCTTTTTGATGCGCTCGAGGCACGGGGCATCAGCGTGGGTGAGGAAGGGACCACCGTTGCGACTCTGCTCCACAAAGTGCTCGTGGCTGCGCGTGAGTTGAGATCCGAGTCGAAAGCGGTAGGGCCTCAACAGATTGCCGAGCGAACTGAGATGACCGTCCGCGAAGTGCGTGTGGCTTTGCTATTTGCTGACGTCTTGCAGCGTTAAGAACCACCGGCCACTTCCGTAGTCGAACGGAGCTGGCTCGAGCCCTGGTGTTCTTCGATATAGCTGGCTAGGGCGCTCACCGACGCAAACGCTGCACGGGAAGTGTCATCGTCAGCCTGGAGTGGGACATCGTATTTTTTGGCCACGGTCATGGCGAGCTCCAAAGCGTCGATCGAATCGAGGCCGAGCCCTGCCCCAGATTCTGTTTCGCCAAAGATCGGGGCCTCCGCGTCGATGTCTTCGGGCGAGACATCTTCGAGCTCGAGAGTCGTGACGATGAGGCTCTTGAGCTCTTCATGCAGTTTGCTCATTGGCCCGAACCATAGGAAACGGCCGGGCCGGTGGGAAGCGGTAGCGTGGTGCCGGTGGTACGAAGGGCGCGGCCGGCTCTGTGTTTTGATGTTGTCCTGCCACATCGAAGCCTCCCCTCCCTCCCGCTTGAGTTGACGGCAGCCGGCTCCCCAACATCCTGGCAGCCGGGCTCCACCGAGCGAGAAAAATCCCCCATTTTCGTCTAGCGACAGGGTCTCCGCTACGGTAAGAGCCAAAGCCCGCCCTGGCGTTGGTCTTGACCAACCCGGGGGTTGCGCCCGTAGCTCAGCTGGATAGAGCGTCGGCCTCCGGAGCCGAAGGTCATAGGTTCGAATCCTATCGGGCGCGCCCGGGACCCGTGAAGCCCTTGAGCTTGTTCGAGGCCCAGAACACGACGTGCCGGATCCCTTCGCTTCGAACGCGGGCGAGGGCCTTGCGGAACTGTGGTCGAGCCGAGGAGTCCTGGCCGGACTCGTGGATCTCGACGATGTCCACCAACTTGAAGCCCTTGGCCCCGAAATTCTTCTAAAATTCTTCTAGTCGGGCGCGCCCATTTTGCCGCGGACTAGCGTCGCTGGGGCTTTTGACTATATCTTGTCGACACCTGGGGCAACGGCGAAAAGAAAGAGAGTGAGTCATGCTAGTCGGTATCGGGCAGGAAGAACGCGTGGAGAAAGAAAGGCGCTGGCTAGGGGCGATCTTCCGGCAAGGACTGATCGTTTGCTCGGTGGTGGTGAGCATCGCCTGCTCTCCAGGAGATGGCGTCGACACGGGCGTGCCAGGTTCGGGCGGTAGCGGCGCAGGCGGTACCGGAGACCTTGCCACCGGTGGAGCGAGTGACTCCTCGAATCAGGGCACAGGTGGCAACGGTTCGACGACTGGTGGCACGACCAATGGCCCCGCGGGCGGGGGAACCCTGGGAGGCGGCTCCGGCGGGAAAAACGTTATCGGGAGTGGCGGTGATGTTGGGAGTGGAGGCTCCAACGTTGCCGATGGGGGCAGTGGTGGCGTCGGAGGTGTTGCCAACACCGACGATACGGTCACTTTGACGGATTCCACAGTGACCTTTCAGCACTTCCCTCTCGAGACGGATGAAAACGGCGTGTGGAATGGCCCTTCGAGTCCTGCCTCTCAGCCCACTTCCACGACTTTCGATACGGCGATACTGGAGAACAGCTACCTGAGGGTGACGCTCCTTCCCGAGTACGGCGGGCGTATTTTGAGCATCGTGCACAAGCCGACGGGCCGCGAGCTTCTGTACCAGAATCCGATGGGAACTCCCTACCTGATGGACGAGGAGATCTTTTATTATGATTATCTCGTTATCCTCGGTGGCATTTTTCCAAGCTTTCCTGAACCAGAACACGGCAGGTATTGGAACCAGCCATACGATTTCGAAATCGTGAGTGAGAATGAAGATGCGGTGACCGTGAGGATGTCGAGGCAAGATGATCGGGATCTGGTCGACGGAGTTCCGGAAACCTACACGGTGAGCCGTACCGACATCCTCGTCGAGTTGGATGTGACGCTGCGAGCTGGAAGCACCAGTCTGGAGCTGAATACACAGCTGACAAACACCCGAGATGAGCCCGTTCCCGAGTTCGAATACTGGAACGTGACCACCTTGGCTCCCGGCTCGGTTCCAGGGGAGACGGCCATTCCGGAAAATACGCGGATCCTGGCGCAAATGGATCGGGTTCACCTCCTTGAAAGCTCTTGGAGCTGGTTCGGTGAAGCTGAAGAGCGGATCAACGACGAGATATTTAGTTGGGATAACCTTTCCTATTTCGAAAACTGGGTTGATCAGGGGACGGCTTTTGCAAATCCGAGGTATGAGGCCAACTGGTCGGGGCTGATCAACTACGATAACGACGTGGGCATCCTGCGCGTTTCAGACAATGGAGAGACTCCAGGGCTGAAGTTGTGGACCTTCGGGAAAGAGAGCCTGGAGATCGATATCAATGATGCCGATGAGTGGCTCCGTCCTACCATCGAGATGTGGCACGGTGTGACTCCTGAATTCTGGGAACGTGCGACAATGGCTGCGGGCGAAGTCCGCGAGTGGCAGGAAAATTACTTTCCGACCTTGGGCCTGAGGGAAGTCACAGCCGCCAGTAAATACGGTGCGGTGCATCTCTCCGATTCGGCGAGTGGAACCGATACCGTGCTCCAAGCGACCGCAACACTGACGTTGCCGGGTCAGAGCGTGACAGCAGTTCTCAAACTCGATGGGGAAGTGATTGCGGAGCAACAACTCGCGGTTCCCGCTGGGGAAGCCGTCACGGTCGAAGCGACAAGAGCGAGTAGTGATCTCTCTGCTGGAGCTGTCTTTGAAGCCGAGTTTCTACGGGGCGACGACAGTTTGCTTTCAGGGCAGATGGCTTTGGAATAGGTGCCCACTCCAGAACGTATTCGGTTTCAGGACTTGGATCACATCCGACAAGGGCCCATCGCCTTTTGGGCGTTCGACGGTCCGCCAACCGTCCTCGAACAAGACCGCGCTGAGTCTTCCGTTGGGTAGCGGCGATCACCGGGATAGACGGAACCATGCGCTACCTCGGACGCTTCGAGGACGAGGAGGAAACCGCCCGGGTGCGCGACCGGGAGGCACTCGCACCGACATTGGCTCGCCGGTTTGCCCTGCCTGAGGCACAATGAACTCGACCATGGCCCAGCCCGCTCGCCGCAACGCGACCTACCAAGACGTCCTCGACGCACCCGAGCACCTCGTGGCCGAGGTGCTCGCTGGGGACTTGTACACCCACCCCCGCCCAGCGGGTCGTCACGCCGAGGCGGCGTCGGTGCTCGCCATGGATCTGGGCAGCGCGTTTCATCGTGGTCGGGGGGGGCCCGGCGGGTGGATCATCTTGTTCGAACCAGAACTTCACATGAACGAGGATATCCTCGTGCCGGATCTCGCGGGCTGGCGTCGCGACCGGATGGCGGTGGTGCCCCCCGATGCGTTCATCTCTGTCGCTCCAGATTGGGCGTGCGAGGTGCTTTCGCCCGCAACCGCGCTGGTCGATCGACGGTTGAAAATGCGCATTCTCGCGCGCGAGCGTGTTCCGTTCGTGTGGTTGGTCGATCCACAGGTGCGCTCGGTCGAAGTCTACCGACTCGAAGGAGACAACTATGCAGCGTTGGGAACCTACGGTGAAGACGAAGTGGTGCGGCTCGAGCCCTTCGAGGCCATCGAACTCGAGCTGCGTGCCCTCTGGCCCGAGACGGTGACGCCTCTGCCCAAGCGGTAGACGGTCCGACCCTATGGCGGGCGCGCTCGGCCTCCTCGACGAGCACTCGCTGGGCGGCGGGTTCGGCCGTGCACTCCTTGCGCTCGACGGCGCGCAACGCTTGCTCGATGAGAGAAAGGCGCCGCGCAGGGGTCGCCTTTTCGAGGTTCGGGAAGGCTGGTCGGTCTTTTCTTGCGGTGTGTTGCCAGCACAAGCGCTCCAGGCGATCGGCAGGACTTGTGAGCGGGTGCACTGGATCCCAGCAAAGGCGCGGTTTCTTGCGTGGACGGCTCGGGGTGGACGGGGCCTTTTTCAAGGCTCGAGGTCCGACTGCCAAGAGCGCGGCGAATCCGTGCTTGCACAGGCCCAACGAGCTGCGAACGAAGTCCGGGCAGTCGCAGCTCGTCACCAGGGGATGGAGAGCCGACAGCTCGACTCGGTACCGCTGCGTCTTTCCGTTCGAGCGCGCTCTGCCTACGCGATAGCGGCCCAGGGTGCGTCCCTTCGGACGGGAGATCACGACGAGACCATCGCGTTTGGTGAATCCAAAACGTCGCACGAGCGCTTCGAGCGCAGCCTTGCGCACGGCGAAGTCGGCTTCGGGGGTCGTGGCGAGCACCAGGTCGACGAAGAGTTCTGGCGGGAGTTTGCCGAAACGACCCTTCGCTCCTTGGAGCAGAGCTTCCCGACTCCCGCGCAAGTCATGCGTGGAATGGGCCCGTCCCATCTGCGTTGGCATGGCGCCTGGTTTCGCGTGGATTGGCTGTCGAGACAACGGCGCGTCTCCGTTTTCCCACGTGTCTTCGAGGAAAAAGGCCTCCAGCGAGGTTGCGCCAGGCCCAGCGCCGAGGCGAGCGGCACTCACCCGCTTGCCCGACCCGGGGGCACGAGGAGCGAACGAAGCCCCTCGAGACATCGTCCCACCCGTCCCGGAGAACCCGCTCACCCTCCAGTCATCAAGCGCAGGAGTTCTTCGCTACTGAGTAGCGCTGCCGCTTGTCCGCCGGAGAGCACCTGGTCGGCCAGTTCTCGCTTGCTGGCGTGTAGTGCGACGAGTTTCTCCTCGATGGTGTCCTTGGCCACCAGCCGGTAGACGGTGACTGGCTTGGATTGTCCGATGCGGTGGGCGCGATCGGAAGCCTGATCTTCGACTGCGGGGTTCCACCAGGGATCCAGGTGGATCACGTAGTCGGCGGCGGTCAGGTTGATGCCGGTGCCGCCAGCCTTGAGACTGATCAAGAAGAGTTCGCCGACGCCCTGTTGAAACGCCTCGATTCGACGAGTGCGTTCGACGGAGGGCGTGGATCCGTCGAGGTACTGGTAGCTGAAGCCATTGGAGTCGAGGAGCTCGCGCACCAACGACAAGTGTTGGACGAACTGACTGAACACGAGGGCACGGTGACCGTTTTCGCGGAGCTCTTCGAGCAACTCCATGAGGGCGGCGTGTTTCGAGCTCGGCACGTCGCTGTTGGGGAGTGCGAGGCGCGGGTGGCAGCAGAGCTGCCGTAGGCGCAGCAATTCCTTCAAGATTTGCAGGGGGTTCTTCTTGGTCTCCTTCTCGTCTTCCAAGCGTTCGATCGCGTCCAGACGCGCCGCTTCGTACAAGTTGCGCTCGGCCTTGGAGAGCTGGACCTCCCAGGTGACCTCGGTGCGCGGCGGGAGGGAACTCAGGACGTCCTCCTTGGTCCTGCGGAGCAGAAAGGGAGAGATCAGCATCTTGAGCTGCTCGAGCCTGGTCGAATCCTTGGATTGCTCGATCGGTTTCTGAAAGCGGGTCTCGAACACCCGGCGGTTGCCCAGTAGAGTGGGGTTGAGCACTCGGAAAAGGCTCCACAACTCTCCCAGGTGGTTTTCGACGGGAGTTCCCGAAAGAGCCATCCGAAAGCTCGCGTTCAGCTCGACGACGGCTCGTGCGCGTCGGGTGTCTGGATTCTTGATGGCCTGCGCTTCGTCAACGACGAGACTCGCCCACTGCACTTCACGCAGGGCATCGATCTCTCGCACCGTGAGATCGTAGGTCGAAAGGAGCACGTCTTTGGGCTTCAGTTTCGGGAGTTTTCGCCTCCCCTCGGAGCCGCGCCCGGCAAGCTCGGAGAGCACCGTCACGCGCAGGCCAGGAGCGAACTCGGCCGTTTCGCGTCGCCAGTTGCCGATCACCGAGGAAGGAGCCAGGACGAGCGCCGGGCCTTCCTTGGCTCGAGCCAGAAGCACGGCCAAGGCCTGCACGGTCTTTCCCAAGCCCATGTCATCCGCCAAACAGGCGCCTGCATCGAGGTTTGCCAAGCGGAGAGCCCAGCGTACTCCCTCCTTTTGGTAGTCCCTCAAATCGGCCTGCAGTCCTGAGGGCAACCGGATCTTCTTGTGCATCCGAGTGGCCAATTCGTCCCGGCGCCATTGCCAGGATTCGGTTCCTACCACTTCGAAGTTCTCGTCTTGCTCCAGCTCGAGAGCCGCAAAAGGGTGATAGAGCCCGGTCTCGTCGTCGGGACTCGTGAACGCGTCCATCCGTTGGAGTCGCGAACGGAGCGTTTTCTCGAGTTCGACGAACGAACCGTCGGCAAGAGCGATGAAACGCTCTCCTTTGCGCAGGGCTTGGAGGAGTTCGAGCTGCTCCAAGTGATCACCGTCGTTCAGCTCGACGGTCATCTGCGCTTCCAACCAATTGTTCTCGCGGACGTTGGTGATCTGGACCTTTCCTCGTCGAGCGTGTTTGAGTCGGATCTTCTGGCCCTCGGGCCACTCGAGGGATGCCTGCTGACTGTCGAGCTCTGTGACGACCTCAAGCAGGTCTTGTGTGTCTTCGATCTCGGCTTGCAGTTGCGGTCGCCCGCCAAGGTAGTGAGCCAAAACAGGGCAGGCGTCGAGCATCTCGCCGAGGCGCAGAGACTCCCGGTCGAGGTCTCGGGTCGCCGCAAGGCTTGCGCCTTCTGGGCTGTCCCAACGGACGCTCTCGGGCCAAGCTCCGGGGGAGAAGGACGGCCCGTCGGGACCGAAAGGCCGCACGACCGCCTGAACTCTCAGGCCGCCACGGTGCGGCTCGAGCTGAAACACTGGTGCGGGTTCTGCCGGGACGTTGCGCACGTCACCGAGCGCCTTCTTGTCGTCCAAGGTGTGGACCGTCGTGGACATGCCCTCGAGCAATCGCGTCGCGCGTGTGCGCGCCTCGTGCGGAAACCGCCCGGCCTTCAGCACTTTGCCGAAAAGGTCCTGTTGCTTCTTGTCCAGGGAGTACACGACGAGGATCCCGCCCTGCATCGTGTAGGAAACGGGGTCGGCGCTTGGCGGAACGACCACGAAGCGAAGCCCTTCTCCGTCTTCGGCCAGAGAGATCTGCGGGGTCCCTTCTTGCACGACGAGGGGGCCATTCGTTTCCGGGTCATAGACGGCTGGGTGCCCGACGAGCTGGACCAGCGCGTCTTGTCCGAGCTCGTACTCGGTCTGCGTGTAGTAGCCGTAGCGTCGGGGCACCATTTCTGCGCGGATGCACCCGATGACACGTTGATCCTGAGCGGACAAAGGGCACGGTGCGTCTCCCTCTGCCAGGCGTTTCAAGGCGACGCGACGGCCGCGGGTGTAGCCGTTTCCCTTTCGCTTTTGCAGGCGCGGCTCGATCTCGAGCAGGGGGCCGCCCACGCGCACGAACCAAGCCAAACGTTGCTCCGCCTCCTGCGCTGATTCGGGCTCCTCGGACAGCGTGCGCTCGATGGCTTCGAACTGTGCTTCCCAGGTCGATCGGTCCGCGACCAGATCCACCAGGCTCAGCTCACCTGGAGGAGGGACGGCGACATTACCCAGCCGATTTCGGGCGCGCTCAGCCCTCTCGCCATCCACGCGCTTCAGGATGGCGAGCCATTGCCGTTGGAGCCAGGGGGCATTGGGGTACGCCTCGATGGTCTCGAAGAGCTCCTCGGCATCCAGGAAGTCGTCGTCATCGTAGACGCTGTAAAGTGCGTCCTTGGGCGCCCAGATCTCGGCAATGACGCTCAGCAGCTCGGTGAGCGCATCGTCGTCTGGCTCCGGCTCGAACAGATAGCGCGGATCCGGGCGGAACGGCTTGTCGAGAAGACGCGATGCGAGTTCCTCGAGCTGACCGGCCAGGGGCTGTCCAGCGGCGGCGTGCTTGCGCGCCGTCTTGGTCAGACGATGCGCCTCTTTCAGACGCGGCCCACTCCCGTCGGCGATCAGAGCCAGTGCGTAGAAGGCCTCGCCCCAGGCGTGCATGGGGCTGTCCGGCCAAGTCGGCTTGAACTTCTTCTTGCCACCGGTGGGCCCCGCCATGCGCCGCTCGATGTAGGCAGCGGTGTCGTCGGCCCCTCTCAGCCAGCGAAATGCCAACCCGAGGGCGGTGATTCCGCCTTCGGGAAGTTCACACGACCTCTCGCCCTGCTCCAAATCGCCACGGAACAGACACAATCGTTGCTTGTGAACTTCGAGCTCGGCTCGGAGTCCCTGGACCGCAGCCGGTGGCCAGACGCTGGTGTTGTCGTCGGGAGCGTCGAGCGCATGGTCGAGAACGTGGAAGAGATGAGCCGTCTCGGGCGCGTCGGGGGTGGCGTGTTGGAGCGTCTGGTGGACAGCCCGCCACAAGGACGGGTGGATGCATGCGACATTGCCCTCTACGGCGTCCCGCGCGACCGACACGCAAGCGTCGAGCCAACTGGCGTTCGTCTCCTGCAGGAGAGTGCTGGCCAATTGCAGGTCGGAAGCGGCGACCGCAAACCGAACGAACTGGGTGACAGAGTCGGCGTCCAGCTGCCCCCACTGCGCTGCTACGTAGCCGTGACCTGCATGGGCCAGCTTGTCCCAGCGCCGATGACGACTCGCCGCCATCCCCCAAGGTCCGAGCTCTGCGATGGCCGTGACCTGAGTGATCTCGGATGCCGACCCTTCAGTCGTCGGTTCTACCAGGCCGCTGCCCAATAGCCGCGGGATGGAGTGTTGGAACGAGAGTCGCGAGCCGAATGCAGTTTGAAGGCACTCGCACAGGGAGATCACCTG
Organism: uncultured Polyangiaceae bacterium; assembly: GCA_964440025.1. Lineage (GTDB taxonomy): Bacteria > Myxococcota_A > Polyangia > Polyangiales > Polyangiaceae > NIC37A-2. The sequence goes on from CAYTRQ010000128.1 coordinate 12,748, forward strand.
GTCGGTAGAGAGAGGTGAGCCAAGCATCGAAAGAGCCATCAAGACCACCTCGTCCGCTTCGTTCAATTCCCAGTAGGCCGCACGTAGCTTCTTGGAAGAGAGGTGAGGCTCGGCCCCCCCGCCTTTGGTGCCTTTCTTGTCCACGGCTCCGACCTACCAACCAGCCTCCCGCTAGCAACCAGCCTCCCGAGCGAAAAGTGACCAATCGAAGGCGCTGCGTAGATCGTCGGGCTCCTGCCTCCGCGAGCGACCCAGGTAGGGTTGGGCGAACAAGTAGAGTCCCGCTGTCATGAGAAGGGTCGGCGTGTCGATGCTCTCGAGGGGCTCTCGCAAGCGGCTGTCCGACTCGGGGGTCAGCGTTCAGGCGTGACGACGCCCCCGCTGACGCGCCACCGCAAAAGCGCACGAGAATCCGCTCCGTCGAGCTGAAATGGAGTTGGCACGAGTCTTTCCAGCGAGAGCTGGTGTCAGGCACCTCAGCAGGCAAGCAAAGCCATCATCAGGCGCACTCTCCTTGGTGCAGCGAGCGCCGTCGCGTCGTCGCGAGTGAATAGCGACTCCACCTCCCCAGGGTCCGCCAAGATCTCGCGAACGTGGCCCGGGTCCTGGAGCA
>CAYTRQ010000129.1:0-13355 GCA_964440025.1 uncultured Polyangiaceae bacterium
GAGAGAAAAGTGGTCTCCCTACCGACCACTTTTATGTGGTCGCAGCACTAGTTCTGCCCCGTTGGGGAAACGAGGCCTTTGCTCAAGAGGCTGTAAAAAGCCATTTCGTGCTATAAAAAGACAACTCATGCCATTCAACGACAAATGGATTGTTTGGTTGGGCTACGCGGCCCTTTGAGCCCGAGCGATTTCTTGGATCTCCTCTGCGCTCACTGTTTCCTGATCCAGTAGTTTTTGGGCGAGGGCTCCAAGTGCTTCCTTGTGCTGTTCGAGGAGTTCTGTGGCGCGTTTCTCGCAGTCGTTGAGGAGTGATTGGATTTCTTCGTCGATGATGCTTGCGGTCTTGTCGCTAAAGTTCCTTTGCTCGGCATTGAGCTCTCGACCCAGAAAGACGTGCTCCTCGCCATACTTGAAGGCGGCAGGACCGAGTCTCTGGCTCATGCCGAAGGTACTGACCATTTTGCGCGCTAGTTGGGTCGCTTTCTCCAAATCGTTGCCGGCTCCCGATGTTTGGTCGCCGAACTGGTGCGCCACGGCCACACGTCCGCCGAGCGCAACGGTGATGCGATCGACGAGCTGGCGCCGCGTGACGTAGTGGCGCTCTTCGTCGGGGACTTGCTCCGTTGCGCCCAGCGCCTGACCTCGGGGGAGGATCGTGACTTTTCGTACCTTGTCTGCATGGGGGAGGAGTGTTCCGAGCAGCGCGTGGCCCGACTCGTGATAGGCGGCCAGTTCTCGCTCCTCGTCACTGAGACCACCTTCTCGTTGATCGCCCATGCGGACTTTATCCAGCGCCTCGTCCAAGTGCCGGCGTGCGACTCGGTCCGTTTTATCGCGTGCGGCGAGCATGGCTGCTTCGTTGAGTAGATTCTTCAGGTCGGCTCCGGCAAACCCAGGAGTGGCGTGGGCGAGATCTTCCAATCTGACGTCCTCGTGGAGCGTGATTTTGCTTGCGTGCACTTGCAGGATGGCGAGGCGAGCTTCCTTGCGAGGTAGATCGAGCAGTACCTTTCTGTCGAAACGCCCGGGCCTCAGAAGAGCCTTGTCGAGGACGTCCGGTCGATTGGTTCCCGCCATGACCATCACGGTTTCGTGCGGCTCGAAGCCGTCCAATTCAGAAAGGATCTGATTGAGTGTTTGCTCCCTTTCGTCGTGTCCACCGCCGAGACCTGCCCCGCGGGCACGGCCGATCGCATCGATTTCATCGATGAAGACAATGGCTGGGGCTGCTTGTTTGGCTTCCTTGAAGAGTTCGCGGACTCGAGAGGCTCCCACGCCGACGAAAAGTTGGATGAACTCCGAGCCGCTGATGCTGAAGAAGGGGACCGACGCTTCGCCGGCCACGGCCCGAGCCAGTAGGGTTTTGCCTGTTCCTGGAGGCCCCATGAGCAGCGTCCCTCGTGGCACTTCCGCGCCCAACTTTCGAAACGGACTCGGATCGCGGAGGAAGCTCACGACTTCTTTGAGATCGCGTTTCGCGTTGTCGAGGCCAGCCACATCGTCGAACCGTGTGTCGACGTCTTCCGTCTTGTACTGCTTCGCGCCCGACTGACCCATTCCTGGTAACATCGTTGGGCCTCCCCCCATCTGTTGAGCTCCTTTTCTGAGGCGGTAGCTCACGTAGAGAAAGACTCCCAAGATAATTAACCATGGGAGAAACGAGACGAAGATGGCGGGCCAGGCGCCTTGGTCTTGCGGCTTGGCTGTGACTTGGACGCCGTGCTCTTCGAGCAAGGGCATGAGTTTTTGATCCTCGAAAGGGGGGCGCACGGTTTGAAAGTACTTCGACTTGCCGTTCCCCTTTGGGCGAGCCTTCGCTTGCGAGAGCTGGCCTCGAATGGTCTCTCCGGCCACCGTGACTTGCGCCACGTTTCCAGCTTGCACCTCTTCTTTGAACTCGGTGTACGAAAGTTCAGCGGGCTGGTTGTCTTGTGGCATCATGCCCCGGGAGGCGACAAATGCCACCATCGCCAAGAGCGCGAGGAGGGAAAGCATTTTCCATGTTCCCAAGGGGCCTTGCTGGCGAGGAACCTGCTGGCCAGGACCTTGGGGGGAACTTGGTTTCCGCTGGGGACCGGGGGGCTCTGCAAGTCCGTCGATAATTCACCTCCGCAGTGGTTGGGATGAGGGGTGCCGACGTCGAGTCGGTCGTTGCGATCTGCGGAACCGTTGACCACCACAGGGGGGCTGCGGAACCGTTGATGACCGCGGGAGTTCAAGAATGGACAAAGCATGCACCATGCCGAAACTCCGCTGGGAGTGTGGCGTTGTTGAAAGACTGGCACCGCTTCAGGAAAGCGAATGTTTCAACCGCGGCGATCGAGCCAGCCGGACAGATCCTTGGCGAGCCATCCCCCTTTTTGCCGCATGACCAGTTCTCGCAACAAAATGGCGGCTCTTCCTTGGGAAATTCGTTGCTCAAAAAGATCTTCCATAATGCGGGCGGCTCCGCGACTGCGTCGGATGGAATCGAGATGATCGAGCCACGGCTCGATCACATTCAGCACTTTGACCCAGGTGCTTTTCTTCGCGCCAGCAGCCATTTTCTTGCGGACGTCGTCCTCGACACGGAGCAGTCGCTTGAGTTGGACATCGAGAGGAGCAATATCATTTCCTACAGATGTGTGATTTTTGAGATCGGTCAGTCGAGAGATAGCTAGCCTCACGTCGGCAATGCCGAAGTCGGCGTGGGTGGCAAGTGCATTCAATCCCTCTTCCCTGGTCGCCTCGTCGTCGAGTTTCGCTAGGGCTTCGGAGACCGTATTGATGGAGATCCACCGGTAGACGAAGTCCAATCCTGTTCCTTTGATATTTTGGCATCCCAAGAGCTTGCCAAAAAAGCCAGGAGGGATTGTCTTGGCTACGAAATCCAAGGTTTGGTTTCCGTCGGCGTCGCTGTCTTCTTGCAGCCAAACGCGCCGCAGTATCTCTTTGCGATAGAGCTGGCGCAGCTGGGTGACTGCCTGGGGATCGCTGGCGGAGAGCGCATCGCGGATCCGTTGCGTGGCGTCGCGGCACGAAGCGATCGATTCAGCGATTTCTCGAGCTTGTTCCGGTACCGAACCGAGCAGGTGGTCTCTTTCGGCTTTGCTCCAAGGGAAGTCTCCCCCATCGATCTGGTGCTCGCTCGCGGAGACAAGAGCCTTGACGGCAGATTCGAGCTGCTGGGGTGATTCACCGAGTCGAGGCTCGAGTTGCTGCAGAGCCGATTCCACTCCTTCCCTTGTCAGGACGGCTCCGAGAAGGATCTCGAGGCGCCTGAGCAATGCGTCGTCTGCCTGTGGAATGCGGAGGCGTTTCAAAATTTCGTGGAGTTGCTCCTGGGCCCGCGTTTCGTCGTCGAGATCGAGCGAGAGCCCTTCGCTCGCTTTGTCCACGGCCTCTTCCAGGAAGGCGCGAAGACCGCTGAGATTGGTGCCGATGCAAACGATGCGGTCCACAACGACGTCACGTGCGAAGATCTCTGCAAAGACGCGTGAGCGTGGCACTCGATCCGCTCGATTGTTGAGGACTGCCACCGTAAGGATTGGGGGAGATTCATCCGGATCGATTGTTCCAAAGCCCAGACGTTCCCAGTTGGACAGAAATCCGGCGCGCTCATTGGCACTCATTCCGTTCGAAAACGCCAGCTGCCGACCGGCGTGGGGGACGGTGGGATAGGTCTTGAGGACGCCCAGATCGGGAACCACATGGTCGGCCATTTCGACGAGGCTCCGTTCGCGATCGAGCCCGAAGTGCTCCGCCAAAGCGAGAACCAGAGCGATATTTCTCGGATGTTCCTCGTAGGGAAATCGGGCCAAGAGATCTTCTGGGAGCAGATCGGCGTGGAGGGCATCGATCGAGTGCAGCTGACTTCCTCGCTGCCGCGCAGAGTCCTGGAGGACGGGGAGCATTTGCTCTTCCGCCGTGTAGGCGACTCCTTCGATGGGCATGAACTTGGCAATGACACGCGCCACGTCTTGTCCTGCTGGACCCATGATGTCTTCATGGTCTGGGTAAGCGTTGGTGAGGGTGACGACCTCGTCCTGCATCCATTCGCGGTTCAAGACTTCTACGAAGTGTGGGTTGAGCGCCATGCACTCCCAAAGAAATACCTGTCCTCGTAGCTTGCTGCCAAAGGTGAGGACTTTCTCCTGCTCCCAGATGGTCGCTTTGTCGTACGGACGGTAGAGAAATAGCTCACGGCCGGGGAGGTCGCGCCGGGCGTGAATGAACATGGCCTCGCACCCGGTCGTCTTGACCACCACGTCATAGCGGAACCCCTGAAACAAGGCGGCCTTGAGTCGCTCCGTGCCGCTTTTGCCGCGGGTTCCCCACCCGCCCACGCTCAGTGGAATGCCCGAGCGCGACCGTTCGAGCTTTTGGCGAATCAGTGCAGCGCGAAGAATCATCGCGGCGAAAACGAGCCAAGCGACGAGGGCGAGGTGCCAAGCGGCGTTTTCCGTTCGTGCGACGATGCCTTCCAGTGCTTCCTGGAACCAAAGAGGAAATTGAGGCTGATGGCCAAGCATTTAGAAGAAGTCCCTGATGCACGCCGGATCGAGATGGTACTCTTGTTCTCCAACATGGCACGTCTGCGCCGTCCAGCGAAAGCCAAAACCGAGCCGGCGGAGTCGGTCGATGTAGGCCTTTCTTTGAGTGCCGCTCGCCGTCAAGGCGGATTCACGAGCCGCCGCAAATTGCGCGTAGCGGAAACTCAGAAGTAGTCCGAGCCATCTGCGGCGAAAAACCGAGTCGGGAGCGGAAATGATGAGGGTACCGAGATCGGTGACGATTCGTAGCGGCTGTTGACGTCGTTTGATGGCGATGAGCAGGTCGTCAACGCGAGGTAGGAAAATGCCCCACTCACCATGAGGTCCCAGGAGCCGCTCTCCTGGAACACTGGTTTGGGTTACCTCGGCCATGAGAACAGGCGGAATGAGCGCGCTGGCATTGATGGATGGTGCGTGAGTGTGTGGATAACCCTGACGTTTGTCCGGTGCAGGGTGACCGAGCTCGTAGATGAGCCTCCAGAGACGGGGGCGACGAGTCTCTCCCCGCAGGATGCGATAACTGCCGTCGCGGCGTGGTCGGAGCGCTAAGCCAAGATCCAGTGAACCGGCGACCAATGCGCAGAGCTCGACTTCAGCGGAACTGTACTCAGGGAGGACCTCGAGCAAGCCCCAATGACTTTCTGGCTGGGAAGAAAGCTGTGTGGCGATCTTTTGGGCGAGAGCGTCGAGGCGAGGCGAACCTTTGACGGCCAGCAATCGGATCATCGCCGCGGCTCGGAGGCAGAGATGAGCGGGGAGATCGTCAGCGTTGGCAACGCTGCAGAGTTCTTGAGCGAGGCGCTGCCGTGGTAGCTGCTCGAGAGACGCGCATCGGCCAATCGATTCGAATGCGACTCGCAGATGGAGTTTCGATCGGCTTTGCAAATGTTCGCAAAGAACGGGCACGAGGACGGAGAGCACCATGTCGTTGGATGGTGCTTTTTGTGTTAGCTCGAGCGTCGCGTAGCCACGGACACGAGAGGACGCATCTTCGGTGGCAAGAAGGGCAAGCTCCGCCAGCGCTTTGGAGGTTTCTAGCTCAGCGAGCACGCGAGCCAATCCTTGACGCACGTGCTGACTCGGGTCGTCTCGGGCCACCTTGGCAATGATGGTCAACTCATCGGCGGGAGCAGGTAGCTCAGGCAGGAGCCGAACGGCATGGTGACGTCGGAGCATGTCATCTTTCTGCTCGCGGGGGGCCAGCCAGCGTTGGACAAATCCGATGCCACGGTGGGGAGTGAGCACCGTAAGTGTGGTCATTGCGGCTCGCTGAGTCCAAACCTCGGTCGTCAGTTCACCGTTTGCGATCTCCGAAACACCCACGAAGACGTCGGTGCCCATGATCATGAGACGCTGCTCGGGCATGACCTGTCTGGCGATGGCAGTGATTGCCGACAGGCCGAGCTCGCGCAACGATTCGAAGGGAATGCGCTTGAGGTGAGCGAGGAGCCGACGGCTGACGGTGGCTGGATCGGGGAGCTTCGCAGAGGGGTCGCTGCCCAGGAGGCTAATGGAAGCATTATAGGCAATGGTGGCGTCGTCGATTGCGTTGGCAATGCGTGCGGTGAAGCGATCGGAGAGCGCCTCGAGATCGAACCATTTTCTCAGTGCAGCCACGTCACCTGCAAGTTGCACCGCGTTCTTCTCGGTATTTTGAATGTGCCGCAGCAGTACCTGTTTTTGTGCGGCCCGAGTGCGAGCCCGCTCGTAGTCGGTTTGGAGCTGCTTGAACTCGTGACTGATCCCTTCGGCTTGTGAGGCCGAGTCGATGGCCACACGCAGGAGAGACGTCACGAAGTTCACTTGGAGCTCGGAGCCGGTTCCTCCTTTCACCACCGCCTGAGACGCGACGCGAGCGATGGCCTCCTGTCTGAGTCGAACGTCCAAGTCCCCAAGAGCTTGAGTGACTCGGAGCCTGGCCTCCTCACTCAGCTGCGGCACGGTCCTTTTTTCCTTCCTCGATGGAGCCGCTGCGTGATTCGGCTCGCGGTGTGGGCCAGGCACCCTCTTCGAGACGATCGCGGAAAGGCCGCTGAAAGAGACGGATATCGGCAAGACCGCGACCGAGCGTGTAGTCTGCCGACAGAGAAAGCCCGGCGCTGAGTTGCGAACCGGCGCCGGCACTGCCGGGAAAATCGATCATGTAGGCCCCATAGGCGCCGAGCAAGACGCGCGCATTTCTGGTGACCCAACGCCACATGATTGCCTCTGTAGAAAGTCGTATTCGAGAAAATGGCAACCGACGCTGAGGAGATTCGGGGCGATGACTGAATGTTAGCTGAGTGTCGAGGAAAGGACTCCATCCTGCTCCGGGAAGCGTGCGCACGCGCACCTCGAGCTCGAAGCGGTCCATTCCCCGCAATTCCGGTCCCCAACGGACCGAGCTCGAGGTGCGCAGGAGGGTGTCGACGAAAGGCCGGTGGTCGAGGTGGACAGTCCCATCCAGCGAACGAGGTCGCGTTTGGGCATAGAGGGAATAGACGTCGAGATCGGTTCCGGACAAGGCGGGGCGTGGCGCAGCACGTCGCTGGGTGTAGCTGAGCATGGGCAGAAGCTTCCAGTTGGAGGCCAGTGGCATCCCGTAGGTCACTCCCAGGGTTGCACGCCCGCCCCAGGCCCAGTCCTCGAACGATTGCGTGACGAGGCGAGCGCGCAGGAAGCCACCGGGTTCCCAATCTCCGGAGGCCATCGACATGATCAGTTCTCCGCCTTGGCTAATAGGTCCTCCGTTGCGAAGCCTGAGCAGCGCCGCAACTTCGGCCCACAGGAGTCCTGGCACGAGCTCGCGCGCCGCGTGGGGGCGCACCTCGAGGTACTGGTCCCGCGCGCTGGTGTCGGACTCGCTGAGAACGGGCCACTCGTAGGACAGCGTTCCACCGAAGGTCAGCGGGCCCATGGGATGCCTGGGCTCAGTCGGTGGAGGGGTTAGAATGGATGGGTATTCTGTTGACCGAGGCGAGAGGGGAGGAGGGGTCGGGCGGTGTTTGGTTTTCGATGGTTCTGGTGCGCCGTCGACCGAAGCCGCATAAAAGCGCAGGAGCAGCGGTTCGTCGACCTCAATACGAACTTCGTCGCTCTGCGGTGATTCTATTGGAATGTAGTGAGTTTGCTGCGTGGTGACTTCGAGTTGCTCGTGACCGAGGATTCGCGCGTGCTCCTGGAGCGGTGCGTCGACTTCGAAGGTGCGTGTGCTCTTGCCGTCTTGTGTAGAAACGCGAACCTGCTGTCCGGGACGAGTTCCCCGAAAGCGGATCCGGACCGCGCTGGGACTGCGCACGAGCTCGCGGTAGGGATGTTCGGGAGTGACGAGAACCCAGCTCCAGCGCCGGTCGAGCACATCTCGTCGTTGTGGATCGGGCGAGGCACTGGCGCCTCCGCGGACCTCGGCCCAGCCGATGGCCTTTTCTTGCGGAAGTGCAACGGTCAGGCGCCCGGCCTCCTCAGGAAGGGGAAGGGAGCAGCTCACCGGCATGGCCACGTTCGGATCGGGGGGGACGAGCTCTCCCTTGTCGCCAGCCGCGTCTGAAGGAGCCGAGCTGCTGTTTGCGGCGGCCGCGCGCGAAGGCTCTGCGGCGCTTCCGAAAACAGCCCTTTTTTGTGGTCGGCACTCTGCGCGCCGACCATCGATCCGCACGATCAGCGAGCAGGGCTCTCGCGGTCCTTCGAGAGCATGGCAACCGGCCACGAGCGAAAGCCGCTCGCTTTTGGCGCGGCGGAGATTCAAGCGGAGCCGATCATGAGTAAACAGGCGAGCCGGCGGAGGCGCATCGACCAGTGCCCTTCGCACACGAACGGCTTTGGACTCGCTCGAGTCGAAGGTGCGGGTCGAGAGCCACACCTTCCCAGCGGCCCGATTCATGGGAGCTCGGTGCCAATCGAGAACCCTTCTCAATTTGCCGAGAACTCCTGGAGTGCGCCGGTCGATCAGATGAGCGTGGCACGCCAGGCGGAGGGCGCGGCGGGCATGCTCAGTTCCTTGGGAAGTTTCATGTTCGGCTCGCGCTGCTTCGACAAACAGGTCTGCGGCCGCGTCGAAAGCCTCGGCCTGGTCGTGGTCGCGGGCAATGCTCTCGTAGGCGCGAGCGGCGATAAGCGGTAGATGGGCTTCTTCCGCCCAGTCTGCCAACATGAGCGTTCCTGCGGTGCTGAGAAGTGGCTGGCTAGAGGCGCGCTGGGGGGCGAACGCATTGATGAGTGGAAGGATGGCGGACTTCATGAAGGCGCCTCGTTCCCGAAGTGTGAAAGCCTGGTAAATGGGTGTCGTGTCCTCGGGCATGGGCAAGATGTCGATCTTGGGGGGAGTCCCGAGTGGCAGAACAGGAGGACCGATGGCTGCTTCCTGGCTTGCGTTTTTCTTAGCTTCCTTCAGGGAGGTGGCTTCGGCGAACTCAACGTCGCGGATCCCAAATCGATCGTAGCCGAGGCGTTCGAGAAGTCGGGCGCGGCGGAGTCTCAACTTGGCGCGCTTCTCGTCGGTGGTTGCACGACGCAGGCTTCGGGTTGTGAGACGAAGCTGCTCGATCAAAAGGTCTTCATCGAGGGCGGCCCGGGGGATCCATGGAGGCGAGGGTGGAGGAGCGGGACCACGAAATTGTCGTGCTTGTACGCGGAGCCATGTGGGGCGATCGGCGCTGAGCTCTACAAAACGAGCCTTGTTGGGCACGATGATCTCCGCTTGCCCCGAAGCGGGTGGCGTGACGTTCACTCTTTGGGCTCTCCCTCCCACCCGCACGCGGAGGGTCGATTCACGGTCTTCGAGGGACTGGGGATCGACGCGGATGCGTGCCACGGTGAAGCCTTCTCCCTCGGGCATGACGAAGCGCGTGGGCTGACGGACCACCGACCAGTTCTGAACGATGCGCAAGCGCTGGCAGGGCACCCGCCCTTCCCAGGGGATTTTGGCCAAGAGAGGAGTTCCCAGGAGTTTGTGGAATCGGCGTTTTCCGGGACTAACGGCGATCAGAGAGGAAAGCTGAGCGCCGGAATGGATGGGCACGTGTTGCCCATCGATGGCGAGCAGGGATTCCTGACCGGCGGGTTGCTCCGTCGAGCGAACCCAGATCCGTTCGTAGCCATTTGAAGGCCCGACCACCTCGACCTCAAGGGGCTCGGATTGGAGAAGAGTCCAGCGCACATAGCCCGATTCGGTCATCACGTCGCAACGTCCGTTCGGTCTTCCATCCGTAGGCAGTGCGAGTTTCGTTCGCTGCTCGGCGGGCTCTTCCGGTTCGATCGTGTGCCACGGAGCCCCCTCCTGCCAGGCGTCTCGCAAGCGTTCGACGCGTCGATGCTGGTAGGAGAGGGGGCGGGCCTCGTGCTCTGCACGGGCGAGGAGTAGCGGACGAACATCGGTTCGAGGAGGAGCGAGTTGCTGGCTTCGCAGCCAGAGATCGTGGGAGGCGTTGGTGAGCTCGGGCGGAAACAGAGATTTCGCCTCGTCCTCGAGCTGTTCACGTTCGAGTCCTGCAGCCAGGATGGCATCGATGCCGGCTAGCGCGAGGGCCGCGCCGTCCGAGGGATCGAGCTCTGTCTCGACCAATTCCACCAGAGCGTGGAGCGCCGCAAGCTTTTCGCTTAAGGTGCTTTCGAGCAAAACGACCTGGAGAAGAGGTACGGCGCCAGCCCCGCCCGGCAATCTGCGGGCAGAGCTCCGCAGCTCGTCGAGGTGGCCAGCGACCGGTTTGGCTTGGGCTCGAGTCATGGCGATTAAAGCGTCCCGCCAGACGTTCGAGGGAGTGGCAGTCTCGTCACCCGGCTCCGGAAACATCTTCGTTCCCAGTTGGCGCATGATACGACGTCGCAAGGGAGCTCGTTGGTGGATGCGGGGTCCGAGGAGGGCGTCGCGAGCCGAGTAGGCGTGAGCCCCGATGCGAAAACGGCCTTGGCTCACCGCGACTCGGACTTTGGAGCGCGCACCCGGGCTCAGGCGCAGGATCGCTGGAATGCTCCAATCGCGCCCGCGTCGAGAAGAACGGCCCAGGCGAACCCTTCGACCGTGGATCAAACGCTCGGCATCGAAGACCGAAAGAACATTCTGTCGAGCGGCGTCTCCTTCTGCCACGATTGTGAAGATTTCGGCATGTCGAGCTTGGAGTTCGACGGTTTCTCCACGTTCGACAATGATGCCTTCCTCCGGAAGAGGTTTGTTCCCTATTGTGATGCGACGGTGAAAGTAGAATGGCCGATGGAGTGGCCGGTAGGCGGCTTCCTGCCGAAGCCAAACCGTCTGCAACCAGGTCGAGAGAACGGACAATGATTGAGAGGTGGCCGAATCCGGGGCCAGCCAGGCCCGACGCAGAGCGCCGAGAAGCCGGAGCGTTTCTTCTGCATCCGCGCGAGGCATGGGGGCCGTGGGCGGCTCTGCTTGCGCTGGTCCGTGCAACCACTTCCACACCGCCTCGTCCGCCCGATACCAAGCCATCGGATCTTCTGGCGGCTGAGCGATCCGAAATTGAACGTTGGCCGGTTGGCCGATGGTCCGAACCACGGCGAACCGGGCCCTGCTTAAACTGGGGATGCGAAAAACCTCGCGTTGCCGAAAGCAGGTTTGCCAGACGATAGCGTCTGGCGCGTGAGCACCGAAACCGAGCCCGAAACAGCCCGCATTGCCCTGGACCAACACTCGGTCGCCCGGGCGCACGAACGTGACGAGAAGCTGGTCGGTCTCCAGGCGGGTTGGTTCATCGGGGTTGGGGGTCTTGGTGGTCTTTGGGACGGCACCGGACTCGGTGAGCTTCAAAAGAGAGACCGATTCCGGAGGCATCCAAACCAAGTCGGCGACTTCGTGGGGCGGAGGTGCTCCTTTTGCTGGATGCACGGCGAAGCAGAGGAGCGCGAGCAGGAGGAAGCAAGACCTCGACACACGAAAGAAAAAGAGACGATGGAGCCGAGTGGCGCAGGGCATCTTCCGGTTAGTTGCCTGCTCCAGCCTGGGCAAGAACGTCTGCCATTCGACGAAGAACCTTCGTCTCCTTCGAAAGCTTCTTGCGCAGGCTGTGCGACATTTCCAAGTGAACGAAGGGGGAGTCCGTGGAGTTGTCCCGACGGTTCGCCTGGGCTTGCACGTTCCTCGTTCCACCTAAAACATCGATCTGATCGGGGTAGCTTTTGACCACGAAGCCGGGAAGTTGCTTCCGGAGAGACTCGGTGAGCGGATGAATATCGAAGTCCGTGTCGGCGGAGCTGACGATCAAGTCCACTCCCGGCGCGCTTTCATCCGAGAAACCATGAAACTGAATGACCAGGGTCTCCGGCAATAAATTGAGGAGAGATCGGTGAGCCGTAGAAAAAAATGTGTTCTTCTGATGGGCAACATCGAATTCGGACTCACCGCTGAGAGCAAGCTCCTGTCTTTCTGCGGCGTTGCCATGCCCTCCACGATGAAAGGTGTTGACCAGAAGCGCGCGAGCCCCGAGGTGCTGAAAGGCCAATCGGCCGATGGGCAGGGTCCAAGAGTCGAAGTACGAATGGGGGACTTCGACGATGAGATCCGTCTCGAACTGGGGGCGAACAACGACGACACCGGCGCCCCGCTGGTGTCCGTTTTCTTCCCTGAGCAGCCACAGCTTTCCGAAATCGACCCACTGTCCCACGAACCCCTTCGGGGCCGTCGACTCGGGAAGAAAGCCTGCCCAGGCCGCGCCAAGCACTTCTTCCATCCAGAGCTGATAGGAGCTCATTTCTTGTTTCGTGGGCGGGCGAAAATGCGTGTCCTGGTAGGTACGGAGCTTCTGGAGGACTTCATCCAAGTGGGGAGCCTTGGGGGGGTGTTCTGGTCGTTTGGGGAGTTGGTCCGGAAGTTCGGGTTGGGGTTCTTTTTGCTCGCTGTCTTCCATGCATCCCGAAGGGGTGCACGCCAGTGCCAAGGCTGTTGAAAGAGAAAGAGGGACGAATTGTGTCAGGCGGCGTGCTGGTGCCTTAGTGTTCATGGTCGAAGCCTTCCTCATCGGTCAACCGCCGTCCGACGACTATTGCTCGAACCCATGAACGGATCCTACCCCCCGCTTGGGGAGGAAGGAAGAGTCGAAGGCTGTGCTGACCGGGTGCGAGATCATCCCCCAAAGGGATTCGAAAACGCCGCAACCGATGGCGAAAGTCTGGGCGGGGCGAGGTCCCCGGGAGCCAGAGCCGAACGGCTTTGCTGCGATCGCTTCGAACGGTTCCTTCAAAGTCGGTCGTTCTGCGAGAAAATACTATGCTTCCGCTGTCTTTTCCATGGTCAATTTGGTAGGAAAGGGTGTCAGGTGTTGGGGGACTCTCTGCTACAATGAAGACGAGGAGGCTGAGAAGCTCTCCCTTTTTCCTTTCGAACCTCCAGGGGCCCGACCCCAGGGCCGACAGGATTCTCCTTTTGACGTAGCGACCCGGAGGTCGGTGTGTTCGGGTTTGGCAGATTGTGACGCTTTGTTCAGGAAGCCCCTGGACCGATACTTGGTGCCATTCTGGACTGATCCTTTTTTTCCAAGTGCCCGTTGTAAATGTAAGCGTTTTATTTCCATCTATCTGCTCGTCGATCCGTAAAGTGAGCTGTTGCCCCAGGGCGTCCCGCGGCACCCAATATCGGCAAACAAGGCGGCTGCTGCGCGGCTTGAGAGAGACCGTTCCTTGAGGTGGAACCTCGATCCACAGTCGTTCGGCGCTGGCGGTTGCGACGGGAACGTCGATCATCTTTGTGGGCGGTTTTGCAGCGAGCACTCGTGGTTCGATGGAGGGACCTCGTTGGTCCTCGGGTTCGAGGCGGACCTGAGTGGCAACACGAGTGAAACGGCCGGCGTGGGTGAGTTCTTTGCGCCCTTCGGGATAAAGCGTGGCCCAACGCTTGAT
>CAYTRQ010000130.1:0-10649 GCA_964440025.1 uncultured Polyangiaceae bacterium
TTCTTCCCGACGATGCCATGAAGGACGTGGATGGCATCTTTCAGCACCTCGAACATTTGGGGCCGCAACTCGAGATCCTCGAGGAGGAAAACGCTACGACAAATCGTCTCCGTCGGCTGCTTTCGGAAGATCTCACAGGGCTCGTTGATCACTATCGCCGTTTACCGCCACGGCTGCGGACCAGAGCGCTTCATGGTGGCCCCAGTCCAGAGCGGCAGCTGGTTTCAGGGTTGTCGACCATCCGTGCGGAGCTGGGCCGAGTTCACGACGAGCTTGCGGGACAAGATCTCTACTCGCTCGCCACGAAGCAGCGCTATCTCGAGTTGAAATACGGCACCGACTCCACCGACCAATCCCGATGATGGATCGACTCATCACGTCGGAGGGGCCGCGGAGCCTATGTCCTAGTATTGCGAGACCCGGCTGCTCTTGAGTACCCAGCGCCCATCGGTCTTGATGACCCGAGTGGTGCCGCGGACTCCCTCGATTTCATATTTGTATTTGAACGTTCCTTTTTCTCCGTTCAAATCGATCTTGGAAAAAACGAGAACCGCTTCTTCTTCGGGGTTTTCTGGTGGCGAAACGACTTCGACGGACTCCGTGTGTGCGGTGAGCTCAATGTCGCTTTGGATTTCTTCGCCCGCTATCTTGAGAGGAAATCGGCCGGGCTCCTCGAGATTCAGCTGACTGAGAAGAGCGTCATCTTGGATGACGACTTGGAGTGCCTGCCGGAAGTCCTCTGGTGTCGCGGGACTGGCGGCGGGGTCCTCTGTTGGGGCGGATTCTTCGGTCTTGGCTGGTTGCTCGGTAGAGGGGTCTTGCTGGCTGCTCGGTGTGCTTTCGGTGCTGGACTCCCCCAAAAGCTCCTCAGCGGTTGGCTCGTCCTCGGCAGTGTGAGTGGGCTGGCTTGATCCAGCACATCCCACGAGTAACCCAAGGCCGATCCCCAGAGTTTTGCTTCTGGAAAATTTGAGATGTATTTTTGTTTCACTCATGGACGCCTCCTTCTCTATTCGCAACTTCACGAATTCTCCGACGCTACTTCCGCGAACCGAGGCCGTCCACACGATAGCGTCGCTCGCTCCGAGGGGAGGCAGCGAAGCTCGAATTCGAGCTCGGAGCTATTCCGTCGTCTCGACCTCCTCGTCCTCCTCCGAACCTGACGAAAGATGCTCCGAGAGGCCGGCCAGCAAGATCGGGTCATCGCCCGCTCGGGCCAGTGCATGGGCCAGCCATCGTTCTGATGCGGCCGAATCAACGGGCGGGGCTTCACTTGGGGCTGCCCACTGGATTTGCCGGGCCTTGAACCCCTCTTCCAGGGCACGGAAGCCCGCTAGGATGAGGCCAAACCGGCAACGAAGGCGTACGGACTGCGCGGCAAGAGGGCCATAGAGAGTCTGAGCGATCGGGTCGCCTCGGAACACGACTTCGGGCAGCCGCTCGATGGGAGTGTCCTGAGGCAAGCCGCTAGGTTCTTGGTCCATCAATGCCGCAGCAACGTGAGCCGAGAAAATGGCAAGGCTGAGCGTCCTCTTGTCGCACTGGATGGCTCCTTGGCGATGAATGTGTCCGAGCGCCAAGACCGAGATGACCGCCTCGATATGGTCAAGTGGCCGCGGCTCGACGCCAAGGGCCTGCCAATCGATGTTCAAACGTCCTGAGCGTTGAAGCTCCTGGATCCCCCCGAGAACGAGATCCGAGCCGGGGCCGTCGCTGATCTCTTCCAACGTACCGTGACCCGCGTAGCGTCCCCAGAGCGGTAGAGTCACCGGGATGAAGCCCGAGTCCTTCTCAGCGAGCAGCACACAACCACACTCGGTGTCGAGGAGTCCCACGCCGGTGATCATGCAGCGGTAGTCCCTCAGGGACGATTCGGAAGCGGTGGTCGTCACAAAGTAAAGTCCCTGAGATAGTGACACGTGTAGCCACCTGGATTTTTTTGCAGATAGTCCTGATGATAACTTTCTGCCGGAGTAAATTCGCCTGCCTTCGAGACTTCCGTCACGATGGGCTTGTCCCACACGCCACTTTCATCGACCTTTCGAATCACCGCCTTGGCGATCTCTTCCTGTTCGGGGTTGGTTGCGAAAATCGCTGAACGATACTGAGTGCCGACGTCATTGCCTTGGCGATTTTTGGTCGTCGGATCGTGCATTCGAAAGAACCAATCCTCGAGCAGTTTGGCAAATGTGAGTCTGTTCGGATCGAAAACGATGCGTACGGATTCCGCATGGCCGGTGGTGCCGGTCTTGACCGTATCGTAGGTGGGGGAGCTCGTTTGCCCCCCTGCGTAGCCGACCTCGGTATCGATAACGCCGTCGATTTCGCGCAGGATCTCCTCCATGCCCCAAAAGCAACCGCCGGCCAAAATGGCTACTTCGGTGTCCGTTGGCCTCTCGGGCGTTGCATTTGGGTTCGACGTTTCCGACTCGGGGGTTTTCGCTTGGTTCATGACGGCCTTTGAATCGTTGGTGGTTGTCGTCTGTCTTTGACTTGCCTTGGTTCCATCACCTGGCTGCTTTCTACACCCGAAAAGTGGCGTGATGCAGGCGCCCAGACTGAACAAGGCGTGTCTTCGGATCATCGACTTTTCTCCTTCTACGGTTGTCGTCAGGCAGGGCCCCAGGAGATCTCCCACGGGGGAGTGCGAGCGGCAACCCGGCCGAAAATCGGGCATTTTCGGCTCGAAGGCTTCCGAAAACGTGGAAAAGGCGGGCTTCCAAAAGCGGAGCGGCTCTTGCTTCACCGTGGAAACAGTGCGATGAGCAGCTGTTTTGTGCAGTGAGCTTCCTGGTGGCGGCAGACTCGCTTGCCCGCCGGGAGGGGACTACCCTGGCGCCCATGCAGTTGTTCAAATTCTTCTTTCTCCTCGTCGTGATCGCGGTCCTCGGGTGCAAGAGCGACAAGGAGGAGGCCCCCCAAGAGAGGGACGTCGAATCGTGGGAGAAAGCACTGGTTAACGAGGAGAAGACGACGCCCCGGGCGAAGGCCCTCCAGAAGGGAAAGCACGGCACGGCCACGGAAAAATCCAGGACCGGCGAGCAAGCCGCCAGGATCAAGCGCGCCGATATGCAAGGAGGGAGCTCCGAGACCAAAGAGGAAGTTCGGGGTGCACAGGTTGGAAGCAAAGCACCTCGGTTTACCCTCGAAGATCTCGACGGCAACGAGGTTCGCTTGGAGCAGTTCGTGGGACAGGTGGTGGTGCTCGAGTGGTTCAACCCGAAATGTCCTTTCGTTCGGGCTGCGCACACGAAGGGGTCGCTCCAAGGGGCGGCCGAGCGCGCCGAAAGGAAAGGCGTCGTTTGGCTCGCTATCAATTCCGGTGCGCCTGGCAAACAGGGACATGGTATTTCGGTCAATCGGCGTGGCAAACAGAGGTTCGGGATGAAGTATCCGGTTCTTGTCGATTCGTCGGGGGACGTCGGCCATGCCTATGGGGCAAAGCGAACGCCTCATATGTTCATTATCGATGAGAGAGGCGTTTTGGTTTATGATGGTGCTGTCGACAACTCACCGGATGGTGAAGGCAAGTCACCCGAAGGGGGGCGATTGATCTCCTATGTCGATCGAGCATTGGCTGAGCTTGATGCAGGCAAATCAGTGAGCATCCCGGAGACGAAGCCGTACGGTTGCAGTGTCAAATACGCCGATTGAGTGAGAGCGGACTGGTGCTCGTATTTCTGGTGCTCTGTTGCAGCGTTTTTCCTAAAATGATGCAAAATAGCTTCACGAGGAGGAGACGAAGAAAGAGTCATGCGCGCAGCCTTAGTTTTGACTGCCTGGTACTTCCCTCTACGTGTGGTGCCTTGGCAGACCGCCATTAAGATGACTTACCAGTGTACGGTGGACGTGGTAGCGGAGTATTCGGTCACGGTTTCGTCACCTTCTGTCACTTGGAATCTTCCTGCAGTGATTCGTCTGCGGAGAACGACACCCTACACGAGAAAGGGCATCAAGTACTCCCCGGCGAACGTGAAAGTGCGCGACCGTTTCCGCTGTCAGTATTGCGGGCGCCGTTTCCGTTCCTCAGAGCTGACGATGGACCATGTGGTTCCTCGGAGCCAAGGCGGGGCGAGGACCTTCGAGAATATCGTTGCGGCGTGTCGGCCTTGCAACTCGAAGAAGGCAAACAAGTCTTGCGATGAGGTGGGAATGTTTCCTTTGCGTGCACCTTTCGCACCCAAAGTGCTTCCTGCCAGTGGCCGCCACCGTACGGATGGACGGGTTCCCGAGGAGTGGGTGCCATTTTTGGCAGCTTACGGCATGGTCTAAATGAGCGAGCGCGAAAGCCGATCGCCCAACAACGAGCCACAAACAATGACCTCGAGCAGATTTCCGGCTTTCGAGAGTCCTTGCGGGCTCCCACCCAAAAGTGGGGCCGCAAGGGCTGCTCGAGAATCTCGTCCTTGGAGAGCCCGGAGCGAGTGCGTTCATCCTGGAACGCCGGCTCGTGGCGTCCACACGAGCAATCCTTTTTTGGCATGGGCGGTCCACCATTCGTACGGATTGGTGCGAGTCAAGAGCCTCGCGGTAGAGCAAAACGTACGGCGAGGGTCCTTGGTCTCACTTCGGGCTATGTGCCAAGCAGCTGCCCATTCTTGGAACATGGGAAACAGAGGCCCACCGCGGCCCGCATGGGCGCGTAGATCTCGGGGGAGCCGATCGCGAAACATCCAGGGGGCAAACCCCTGAGAGAAATCGGTGTAAAAAAGGAGCGCCCGGCGCTGGGGCTGGCGTCCTCGGCGGCGGATCAGGTGAGCGCAAAGGACCGAGCCTTCCGGACATGAGCTGCCCTCGATCAGCAGGCCTTCTTCAGGAAGAAAAGCGGCGAGATGTTCGAGAGCCGCTCGGGCCTCGGCTGCGGGATAGCCACGCAGTACGTTCATCATTCGAATGACCCGCGGAGTTTCGTCCACCCGGAGCGCAAGGTCGAAACCCGAGCGACGAACTCGGAGCGCGTGGGTTTCTTTGAGCATGGGCTGGGGGACCTCGCTATCTAGCGCGACAATGGGGGCCGAGATCCCCTGCTCGAGGAGCTGGGCTTGGAGGTCGTCAACGGTCGTCAGCTGGCACCCAAACCCCAACTCCACCCAAACATCGCCGTGGTGGAAGGGACCGATCCAGTCCGTGTCGCCAATCAGTAAATCGGTGCCGCGGAGCCTTCGAGGTCGTGTTCTTCGCTTCGTGGGTTTCGCCTGGCATCCCCGAGAGCGCAAGTCATCACCTCGAAGGGGCTTGCGAGAGACGTTGTCATCAGAAACCGGATGCATCGAACCAAGCGCTGGAGAGGCTCCGCCGCTGCTCACCTCACCCGGCGGCTCGGGAGCGGCGGTGCGGCATTTCGAGGAGGACCAAGGAGACATGAGCTGAAAGGGTTGAACATCGGCACGCCGCCAATTTCGGAGCTTCCGCGCTCGCCCTGCTAGAATTGAAGCGTTAAGTGGGGCGTGATGATAAATTGGACATCAGGTGAAGACGCCGCTGCCTGTTCGGAAATGATCATCCGTTGAGCTGCGTTGAGGGCGTCTGTTGGAGCCGGCCAGGAGAGTGGAATGCCCCCTTGCACGAAGACAAGTCCGCCTACCCGCAACCAGCTGAAAAGAGGATAGCTCAAATCCGCTCCCCCACCGAAGGTCAGCGCTGAAGCTGCATTGCTGGAGCGCGTCTCAGGAGGACCGGTTTCTGCCCTCAAGGACCAATTCCGACCGCCGATGCGGCCCACGATTTGAAGATATCCTTTTAGTGCAGACCGTGCAGAGTATTGGAAGACTTCGGCACGTAGTTGGAGTCCCGCCCCGAACTGGCCGAGAGAAAATTGTGCCGGCTCCACGTTCCAAGTGCCGCGTGACAAGCTCGCGTGAATGTATGCACCGAATCCCCAGCGCGTCCACGGATAATAGGCCGCATCGGCAACGACGGCGATTTGTGGATCCGCATAGCTGCTGAGAAAAAGGGCTGGACCGGTGGTGAAGGAAATCAGACGAGCTTGAGGCGGTGCGTGTCGTGCGGTTGGTGCGCGTTTGCTTGGATGCGGCTCTGAGTTCGCTACGGGGAGCAACTGACCTCTGAGCAGTTCCGCAGAACGCAAGGCTAGTAGAGCCGGAGAATCGTCTCCTGCAGTGCGCATCTCGCGCGGCTCTTTTGTAGAGAGTGCGCCTTGGTCGCCCCAGACCCAAATACTGAGACGATCGTTGCTCTCGAGCCAAACCACGGCGTCTCCCTTTTTCTTCTCGAGAGCTCGCTCGACTTTCTTCTTTCCCCCTGAGTGATCGTCTACGGAAAACCCCAGAAGTGTCAGTTCCTCGATGAGCCGTGTTCGGGTCGTTTGCGCCGATGGATGGGCAATGATGACAACGTGGGGAGGCTCCTTGCCAAGACTGGCAGGACTGAAAAGCGTTGTTAGCGCAATACAGAGCGTGCAAATGAGGCGTGAGCTCCTTCTGGAAAAGCTCTGAGATAGCGCTTGGCCGCTCGCCGTCCTTTCTTCGTTCCCGCTTGCAGTTCGACGAGTCGGCCGAGGGCTTGCTCCGCGAGGGGTCCTGTCGGAGCCTCCTTCAGATACGTTTCGAACCACTGAATTGCCTCGCCGTGATTCCGGAGCTGATCTGCGGCCACTTTCCCCAAGACGAATGCAGTTCGTCCCTGAGCACCTCGGTCGTTGCGCAGAGCCAGGAGCACCTGCCTGGCCAGGCTTGGCTGACCTCCCAGACGAGCCGCCTGGGAGAGAGACCAGAGTTGCTTTGCAGAAGCAGATTCAATAGCGGCGGAGGTTCCCGTTCGTTGGACTGCGGCGAGGGCACTCGTTCGTTTTCCGGCAGCCAGCAGTTGTTGCCAGCTTGGCCTGGGCTCTGCCTGCCCGCGGGGATCGCCTGCGTCGTTTCCTTGATGGCTCCTTCTTTCATCGACCGCGAGAGAGTTTGAGGATTGTCCAGTCGACTGGCTAGCTTCCGGTTCAAAAGGGCGTTTCCGCGCCCGCCTCCCAACGGGGCGCGGGCGGCCTTGGTGAGAAGGAATGGCTTCCTCCCAAGTTTCGGCAGAGGAGGACGCGTCTTGTCCGGAGAGTTGTTCTGGAGACAGAGCGATGCGGACGAACTCCCCTTTTTCGACCGCTCGAGTGCCTTGGACGGTCGGGCCGGTAAGCCGGACCGCCCCCTGGTGGAGGGCGAGTTCGAAGATTCCGAGCTTGGGATCCCAGGCCAAATCGAACGACGTCCCCGTCACCTCGACCGAAAATGGCCCCGCAGAAAAATGCCAGTCTGCACGCTCGGTGTGCTGAACGCTCGCCAGCGTACGCCCTCGGCCGAGGACCACGGAGGCTCCTTGGGGCGACGTGTTTTCTACCCGTAGCGTGGTGTGGGGATGGAGGGACAGTGAGCTGCCGTCCGAGAAGCGGAGCTGTTTGGTCTCTTCGTGACTTCCTACCCAGCGCCCAATCAGCTTTGCTGAATCGGTTTCCACCTCAACGGTGAGCGGGCGAGACCTCTTTGCCCATTGTGTGTAGCTCCCCAGCGAGAGAAGGACGACGGCTACCGCAACGATCGCGACGCGGAATCCTGTGCGCTCGGCGAGTCGGGGTTTCGCGCGAAAGCGCCGGTCGAGAAGGTCCAATTGGACCTTTCGGCGTGCCTCGTGAATCACCCGATCCGTGGCGTCTGTTTTTTCGCTGTGGTCGTTGAGGGTTCGACCTAAATTCTCGAGTTGTCTTTTTAGGGGGTCCACTTGGCTCCCTCCCCGACCCAAGACTTGAGCACGGGGTCGCGCATTGCAAGCTTGGCAAAGCGCTCATCGGCCTTCCTGAGTCGACGCTTGGCGGTTGACAGCGAAACCTCGCACACTGCCGCAAGCTGTTCGACCTTCATACCTTGGACATACCTGAGGCTGAAGACGAGCTGCTCCGCGGCTGGCATACGATCCAAGACGCCATAGAGAGAAGCACACGCTTGGCGGACTTCTGGAGGAGCGTCCTCGGAGACGACTTCGGGCATCCGTTCTGGCTCATGGAACCAGAGCCAGCTGCGAGCCCTGCGTCGTCGGATCTGACGAAATGCAGTACGCACTGCGATTGTTTGGAGCCAGGCCAGAAGCGCGACGGAATCTCGTAGCTTCTCCGCCGAGGTGATCGCCTGCAAAAATACCTCGTGCAGGAGGTCCTCCAACTCGGCATGCCGCTCGTGGCCCAAGGTTCTCCGTAGAATTCGCTCGATAGCCGGGGCGTACTGATCGTAGAGCGCATCCGCCGCCCACGACTCTCCTGCGACGAGACCGCGAAGGATTGCGTCATCGCTCTTCGAAAAGGGGATGACCTTTCGCTCCTGATCCGCCTCCGGTGTAGCGAGCTGTGCGAGCATTTCATCTTCCAAGGTGTTCGGTTCGTGGGAGAAGGGGCCAACAATTTTCACCGATTCCATCGGTTGTCCCCAAAAAGGGAGAAAAGTCCTCTTTCTCTCCTTCAGCGGGGAAAGACGCGTTCGATCAGCCTCGGCGCGAAAAGACGCCGCTGCGATACCGGAGTCGATTTCTGGACCGTTCCTCCAGGTGCCGATCACCTCGCCCCACAGAAGCGGTTCCTGAGGGTGGAACCGGGATCAGGTGCGATGAAAAGAATGAACCTATACTGCTTTCCTTGGATGGGCTCCTCCCGTCTTGTGGCATTGATGGCCTCGCTCCTTCTCGGGCTTGGCTCAACGGCGAGCGGCTGTGGAGGAGAAGGCGTCGATGCCAGCGGGTCGCCCGAGGACGCGGGCTCCGACATTTCTCTGGACGCATCCACGGGTGGCTCGTCTGGAGAGGAGTCTGGGAGTCAGGTGTTTGGCGGCATGGACGAGGAAGGGAACTGCCTGGGCCTCGAAGTCGCAGACGGCTGCGGCGGTGAGGTTTATGAGGGAGAGCTTGTTCCTCTCGACCTCTACATGATGTTCGACCAATCCGGATCGATGGACACCATCGTCGATCAAGAGAACGGCACCATGCGCATCGACGTCGTTCGCGAAGCAGTGCGGGCTTTCTTGGACGATGAAGAAAGTATCGGCATGGGTAGCGGGATAGGATACTTTGGGTATCTTCCCCTCGGAGAGACCAGCTGCGATCCGGCTGAATACGCCGAGCCAGACGTCGAGATCGGTCCCCTGCCAGGTCAAACCGAAGCGGTCTTGAGCTCCCTTCAGATGGTGGAGCCGACCGGGGCGACTCCTACAGGCGCTGCTATCCGTGGTGCTTGTGATTATGCTCAGAGCTATCGACAGGAGCACCTGGGGCGCGCTCCAGCCATTCTTCTGGTCACCGATGGTAATCCCAAAACTCCCAAGTATGAGCACATGTGTAAGCCCACGCTCGCCGATGCGGTTGCCGCAGCCAAGGAGTGCTTCGAGTCGGCTGGGATCCGTACCTACGTCTTGGGAATTGGTCCCTCGCTCAGCAACCTGAACCAAATCGCCGAAGCGGGCGGGACCAAAGAGGCCTACTTAGCCGATCTCGACAACACCGATCAAGTGCTGAGCGCCCTTCGTGCGGTGCGTGGGGCAGCTCGTCTGCCTTGTGAACTGACGCTTTCTCCCGATGATATTGGCGAGGAAGGAGTGGAGTTCGGAGCATCGACTGTCGCTTACCTCGACGTACAGTGCCAATACCATTCGATTCCGGAAGTCAAAGACGAGTCTAGCTGTAAGGACGGAGTAGGGTGGTACTTCGATGATATGAGCGCTCCAACACGAATTCATTTGTGCGAGACTACGTGCGGGGAGGTGAAATCGGTCGGGGAACAACTATTTTATTCACTGGGCTGCCCACTAGCTGTGGTTCGATGAGTGATCAAGGAAGGATGCCACATATGACGAAATGGATGACAAAAGCAACACTTTCTGCTCTTCTGGGAGCCGGCTGCCTTGCTGCTTGCGGCGGCTCCTCTGGAGTGGCTGGAGGAACTGACAGCGATTCTGACGATGCAGCGTCCGCAGAGGGCGGGTCCGGTGAGGGAGCCTCGGGGAATGGTTCCTCCGACGGCAGCAGTGGGAGCAGCGGTGATTCGAGCGGAAGCGGTGCTGGTAGCGCGAGCGGCAGCAGCTCTGGAGAGGAGACCACTTTGATTTCGGTGACCCCCATCGAAGGGGGCGGGGAAAACTCGGCGCCTCTGCAGCCGGGTTGTGGTCCAGAGACGTCTCAGGAGTGCACTGAACCTGGCGGAGGATGCAATAGTGACGCCCTCCTCGACGGACAGGTCGAGGTAATCAATGCCGGATCAGAGTGTTTCTTCGGGGAAGGATACGAGGCTCCCCAGGCGACCGTCGAGCACATCACGGAGATCAACGATGGGCAGGAATATGTCCATCTTCGCGTGATTTTCGATCCGGACTTCGTCGACACGACCTATGGTGAGTGTTCGGCGCAAACTGGATGGAATCCGAGACGCCCCCACACGCTCCGCGATCTCTATGTCAGCGATCATGTCGAACTGATGCTCTATAACTGTTCGGATGACCTTTCCATGCATGTCAACGTCGACTTCATCGAGGATCAGATGGATACGGCCTGCGGTTACGCGACCGCTGGCGTGAATGGTGGCGATGGCTCGGTCACGGTCGGTAGCGAGGAGGATGTCCTCGCCGCGTTCGAGGCCACCGACGCTTTCTTCGATTGTCATTGCAAACGGTCTG
>CAYTRQ010000130.1:10659-13227 GCA_964440025.1 uncultured Polyangiaceae bacterium
CGACGTCATTGGATAGAAATATGAACGGGTGCGGATATTGTGAGGAGACCGAGTCACCGTGTCCGGGATCAGAAGAAGGCTACGAGCCAAGTCCCGATGCGCCAGAGTGGGATTTCCGTATGGTCTATGAGCTCTGGATCGACGCGGACGCCTTTGGGGACGCTGGATTTTGTCGTTCGGACATTGACTATGTCCACGCTTCCCCAGCGAAATCGTCCTCTGACACGATTCTCGTGGAACCGGACGACTGTCCTCCTCCTCCCGATGATCCACCGACCGATGACGACCCTCCCAATGACGACGATCCACCAAGTGATGATCCACCGACCGATGGGGATTGTCCGCCAGAATTTCAGCTTTATCTTACCTCGGCCGGTGAATGGCTGTGCGCTGGACCACCAGACGACGAAGGAATGTGCCCCAACGGGTATGAGATCGACATTACCAGCGAAGGGGATCTGTGTATCCCCGAGGGGTATCAATAAGGAACGCATCTAGAGTCCCGGTACATCACCTCGAAGGTCCTCGCCGACGCTCACCCGCGGAAGGGCGGGGCGAGCCTTGGCGAGGCCTTTTCCAGTGCTTGGCTTGATGTGCCGGGTTTCTGATGGGAACGTCTCTCGCCCCCCTTCGGTGGCTTGAGCCGGCGTTCTAGCCCCATCGGGACTATGAAATGCGTTGCTCGTTGGTTGGCGTCCCCGAAAGGACGCCAACCAACAATGCAGTGTTCGACGGCTCGGACTTGAGTTTCCGGGCCGTCTTTTTGTTTGTTGTTGGTTTGCAGTGTTTGGTGGCAGATCGTCCTTGCCTCTCGAGACTTCGAGTCTCGATGGTTTGCTTGGAGGGGCTTAGACATTCGGCCGTCCGGCCAAACATCTGTCTTTGCCGGTGAATGATGCGGTCTTCGATTGCGCCTTGCGTCAAGGGAGCTGGCTGTTTTCTTCTGTCTCCCGAGGGGTGCCTTGGAACGCTTGTTCTGCTGTGCCAAAACGTAGTGGGCGTGAGTCCTGTTGTCGGAGGGGTTGAGGTTGAGAGTATTATTGATTGATTTGAACAATTTTTCGCGCTACCCAACCTTATCTGTGGGATATGTTGCAGCCGTCTTGCGTAGAAGGGGAGTGACTGTCGATGTGCTCTCGCCGTTCTCGTTCGGAATTCATGGGTTTCCTCGTAGAGTGCGCGAACGGCGTTGGCAAAAGTACACCAAGTTCTTGGGCCACTGGACTGCCGTGACACGAGTGGGTGCCGTTCGCCGGCTGCGCCAACGGGTCAAGGATGCAATTCAGCCCGGGGGACACGGCGATAGAAAGGCCATCGTTGATGCCGTGAAGGGGTTTCTCGACCGAAGGCCGGACGTGGTGCTGATTTCGGCATACACTATGTATTACGAAGTTTGCTGCGAAATTGGTCGGATTTGCCATGAACGCCGGATTCCGGTGGTCGTTGGGGGCAATAGTTTCGTGGTTGAGTCCATTGGGCGCCGATGGTCGGAGCAGCCCGGTATTACTGCCGTTTATGGGGGGGAACCCGAGCCCTACCTTTACGAGATGGTAGAGAAAGTGAGTCGAGGAGAAGACATCACATCGATTCCCGGTGTTTATTCGCCGAATACGGCCTGGGTTGCCGAACCCCTGGAAAATCTAGACCAGGTTCCATTCCCCGACTTTGCCGATTTTCCGTGGCAGTCCTATCCTCATCGCATCGTGCCAGTTATGGCTGGACGAGGGTGTGGCTGGGGAAAATGTGATTTCTGTTCCGATGTGTTGATGTCGGCTGCACGAACGTTTCGTTCACGGAGCTTGGCGAACGTGCTGGAAGAAGTGCGCGTCCAGCGAGAGAGGTACGATGTCGATCTATTTGTTTTTCTCGACCTCAAGCTCAATTCGGATCTGGGAGTTTGGAGGGGGCTCGCGGAACGTTTGCCGGAGGTGGCTCCGGGCATCAAGTGGACCGCGTCCGTTCATGTGGATTCAAGACTCGATCATGGTCTGACTGCTCATGACTTGGAACGGGCTGCTCATGCAGGCCTGGTGAGGATGACCACTGGACTGGAGTCGGGAAGTCAGCGGGTTTTGAACGCCATGGCCAAGGGCGTGAAGCTTCACCGCATGTCCGAGTTTGTTCGGGCGACCCATGCTGCAGGAATTAGTCTCCGTTTGACGACTATCATCGGGCACCCAGGGGAAGAAAGCGAGGATATCGATCTCACGCGAAAGTTCATCGAGGAGCATAGCGTGTACATCGAACGGGTGACCCTGAACCGATTTACCTATATGCCCAATACACCGATCGGCAGAAAGCTGAATGGTAATACAAGGAAATATCCGCGTCTCAAGGTGTATGACTTGGATCCTGATTCTGCCACGATTCCCCACGACAATCCGAAGTTGGCAGAAGCGCGGAATCTCGCGGCCGTTTATCGACTCATCGATGTTGTCAATCAGGTCAACTGCAAGCCGCTCATACAATCGGCGATGGAGTTCGAGGGTGCCTTTTAGTACCACCTGATGACCTTTTCTAGACGAGCAGATCTGAGTTTGATCGACGGCTCGTGTGAAAGCGAGAGAG
>CAYTRQ010000131.1:0-13172 GCA_964440025.1 uncultured Polyangiaceae bacterium
ACTTCTGGGAGTGCTTCGAAACCGCTCGAAACGTGAGTTGCCGAGGCACTAGCGCGATTCGGTCGGAGGCGGCACGAACTCGGGGATGAGTTCGCGGTTGAGCTGGCGACCGCCGAAACGATCTGCCAGTCGGTCGAGGCTGGAGGCAACCCACTCGTCGCCCTTTTTCATGATTTCGTATCCTGTGAAGGTTTCGTCAGGAACGAAGGAGGTTTGCCAGACGAGCTCGCTGTGGTCGCCGGCACCGGTGACGGTCATCGTGGTTTGCCCGTCATTGAAGATGCCTCGATCCGCAGAGTTGTAGCGGAGGAGCAAGTTGGGCTCCGACTCGGTGACCGTCTGCGTAATGTCGATCCAAGTATTGTCGAGAGTCATTTGGAGGCGGCGGACTGCTCCAACGTCTCCAGGTCCACCACCTTGGCCGGGTTTTTCGAGCGTTACCTTGGCGTTGAGCCATTGGGAGAGAGCTTCCGGATCGGTGATGGCTTTCCACACTTCGCTGGGGGGAGCATGGAGTTGAGCGCTGCCGTGCAGGCTCCATTGCAGGTGCAGGCCATGATCGGCGCCAGGCAGATAGAGGACGCGCGGCCCCACCGTGTTCTGGAATTCCCCAAAGAGCTGGGCAGCCTTGCGGGGATAGTCCACGGGAAGACCGAGGAAGCGGAAGTCGAGGAACTCGAGAGAAAGATCCTCTGCGCCGCGGTAGGTGTCGTAGATGGCGACGTGGACTCCGATGCCGGCATCGACCTTGGCGCTCCATTCTGGCTCTTGGTAGCCGAGCCGCTCGAGTTGCGCGGCGTACTTGATGCCGTTGATTTCATGGCACGTGCCGCGAGAGAAGTAGCCCATGTGGTGCAGGGTGATGCGGCCTTGCGGATCGAGGTGGGTGGAAAAAATATCGGATCCCGTTCCCGCCTCGGCGAGCTCGAGCAAGACGTCTTGGTAATAGGCAAAGCCGACGCGTGTTCTGTAGTGGATGGCTTGCCCATTTTGGTCGAAACGGGCCGCGGATCCCTCGGCTATAGCAAAAGTACCCATACCCGGGTACGTGTCTTGAAGATAATCGGCAGCGGCCACGACGTCCGGACACACCAACCCGAGCTCATCGAGATCCTCCGGGAGGCCGACCGAGGCACGAAAGCTTGGCGCAAGCGTTCGGAGAGCGGCACGAAAGTCGGAATGGTCAAGGTAGTCGTCCAGGTATTTCAGCTCGTATGTCATGAATTCATGTGTCCAATCTATGGGCTGAGGAAAAGTTCTTCTCGATTAACGCCGAGTCGAACATCACGGCGTCGAGCCCGGTGCTCATCAGCACTGCCAGGGCGTCCTCGACACAATGGGCAATGGGCTTGCCCATGACGTTGAAGCTCGTATTGAGCAAGACAGGCAATGAAGTGAGCGCTTCGAACCGCGTCAAAAGCTCGTCCAACCAAGGTTCGGCGTTCGGCTCGACGGTTTGCAGTCTACCGGTGCCGTCCTTGTGGACCACGGCTGGAACCCGGTGGTGCATGGCTTCACGCCAGGGCAGCGTGAAGGACATGTACGGCGATGGTTGGGCGTGATGAAACCATTCGCTGGTCCGATGGCCCGGAACCATGGGCGCCAAGGGCCGGTAGGGTTCGCGACCCTTGATGGTGTGATTGATGCGGTCCTTCATGTCGGCAGGACGGGGATCGGCCAAGATGGAGCGGTGTCCGAGCGCACGGGGACCAAATTCGGCGGCACCGCGGCAAACACCGACGATTCGGCCCTGAGCCAGCAAGTGGGCGAGGCGCTTTGGTCCGTCCTCTCCGACTTCCGTGACCCGAAGAGGCCCCGCATTTTGCACCGCAGATTGGATGGAGCGAGCGGAGATCCGTGAGCCAAGAAAGGGGGAGCCTGCGGTGCCCGTGGGGTTGTGAGCCGGGAGTGGCCGGTCGCGATGATCCTCGAGCCAAGCGAGTAGCGCGGCGCCAACCGCATTTCCGTCGTCGCCGGGAGCACAAGGGACGAAGACCCTCTCGAACTCATGACGGCGCGCGATGGTCCCATTGTAGGAGGAGTTGAGCGCGCAGCCGCCGGTGAGGACGAGGTTGCGTGAGCCGTAGCCTGTGCATGCCTCAAGGATCGAATCAGCCCATGCTGCATAGACTTGTTGGCCGCTCGCGGCGAGGTCTGCCGCTTCGAGAGGGGGAGTATCGGTATTGCGGGAGTAGGGGCGGAGCTGCTGGAGAGCGGCATGAACGACCTCGGGGTCGGCGAGAAAGAGCCGTCCCTGCTCCGTGCGGAGCAATTGAGACATGATGTCTTGGAGTGGGGGGACGGGCGTGCCGAAGCCGGCGAGACCCATGACCTTCCATTCTTCGCCAGCCTTCCAGTCGAACCCACAGGCGCCGGTCAACCATCCGTAAAAGGCACCGAGGCTGCCGGGCCCCCAAGAGCGCCAAATCCTTTTGGGTCGTCCGCCGTTCCAGCGATAGAGGCTCACTGCGCCCACATCTCCTTCTCCATCGAGAACGAGGCAGATCGCGTCGTCGAAGGGCGACGCCTGGCAGGCAAAGGTGGCGTGGCAGAGATGGTGCTCGAAATCCAAACGACGGGGTAGCGCAGTTTGCCCCTGCAAAAGAGCGACGGAATCTCCGGCGTGTCGGTGGGCCCGCTCATGCTGGTTGCGCAGCCAAACTCCTTCAGAGGCTGGAAGGAGTGCGTCCATGACTTGAGTGGGAGTGTCGCCCTTCAGACGTGCCCAGCTCGTTGCCACGACGAATTCGGCGTTCGGATCGCAGTGCTCTTTCAGCAATTTCTCGACAAGCATGGGGTGATCGGGAGCAGCCCCCCAAGCTCTCTTGCACTGCAGAAACCGCTCCGTTCCTTCGGCAAATAAGAGACGTCCCTCTTCGTCAACCATGGCCAGCGCGGGATCATGGCCTGACGTCGAGAGACCGATGTAGTAGCGATTCACTTCGCCTCGACAGGCTGAGACTCCCTGAGCGGCCGGTCGTCACTTGGGGAATCATGAGATGGGGAGTCATGAGCGTGCTTGGCATGCTGAGCATCGATGAGCTGCGAAACATGGTGAGCGACCTCGCTGACCGTATCGTGCTCGAACATCATGATCGGATCGACTTCGATTTGAAAGTGATCTTCGATTTCTCCGCTAATGAGAACGACGTCGATCGATCGCAGCCCGAGCTGTGCCAAATTCTGGTCGTTGTGGAGAGGCCCATCGAGATCTTTCAGCCTTTGGAGGATTCGATCTCGAATAAATTCAGTGATGTTGGAGGAAGCTTGTGGCGACATACTCATGAACCTTTGGAGTTGAGCTGGCAGGGCAATGCCCGCGGGGCCAATGTAAATTCGGTGAGCGCCCGTTCGGGCCGAGCGACGGCCAAAGAAAGCGAAGGGTAGCGTCTGAGCACCCGAGGAAGAGCGATGCCGAGAAACGTTCGTGCAAAAGCCTCACCGGGACATTTGTGAACACCGGTCCCAAAGCTGAGATGACGCGCCGCGGCGCGATCATTTCCTTGCTGGGGATCGTGGGGGAGAAACAGGGTTTCGTCCCGGTTGGCCGAGACAAGGTGAAGATGGGCGCGATCTCCGGCCTTGAAAGGACACGAGCCCACTTCTTGATCGACGCGCGCGACGCGATCGATGTACTGCGGAGAAGCGTGGAGCCGGAGAAGGGTATCGAGGTGAGCTGTCAGCTCATTCGGATCCGATGCACGGAGCCTCTGCTCCGCAGGGGCTTGGAGAATATCCAACAAAATGTTGCCTAGGGTTTGCGCGGTAGTTTGACCTGCAATGAATAAAACGATCGCGAGTGCGATGGCGTCTTCGTAAGTGAAATCCTCGGAGAGGTGATCCATGAGTTCTTCGAGAACTGGGCGAGGAGCGTCTGGCGTCCGTAAAACAGGAGTCGTAGCGATGTGCTGAGTCATTTCTTCGATCGCGTTCTGGAGCCGCAGGAGCCGTCGAATCGACAGCAGTGGTTCCAACAGCCATCGCGTTTCTCGGCCCCAGTCGCACATTCGTTTCGAGTCTCCATCCTGGATCCCGAGGACCATCCCGAGACCGACTTGAACCAGTGGATCGGCGTAGTCTCGAATCAGGTCGGGGTTGTGTTGGTGAGCGAGGCGATCGAGAAAATGCTCCGTGATTCTTTCCAGATGAGGCTCCCAGAGACGTATCCGTGAGCGACTGAGCAATGACGCGGAAAGACCGCGGAGTTCGAGGTGCCGAGGCCCATCGAGAAAAAAAGGAATATTTCTCGCCAGTTGAATGAGCTGTGTCAGGTCTCGTCCTGAGGCATCCTGAAGATCACGCAGATAGCTGCCGAGATCGATGGGAGCGAAACTTGGGCTACGAGCCACAGCGCGCACCGTGGCGTAGTCCCCGATTTGAACTAGTCGTGCTCGAGTGGAGACGCTTTTGCTCACTTCTTTGAACGAGGGAACCGGGGTCATCATCTTCGTGCCTCGGTGGGGCGGTCGGAAGTCGTGTTGAAAACGGACGAAGACGCATCACTTCGAGCAGGGGATGGGCGATGCTGTTGAGGTTGAGGGTCGGAGGCGCGAAAATGCGCAGCGATCTCCCGTCGGCGGATCTTCCCGCTGGTGGTTCTTTCGAGTTTGCCTCGGGGGAGGAACCGAATGGTGCGCAGATGCACGCCGAGTGTCTTTACGACGACCATGCGAATGTGTCGCTCAAGAGCCACGGGGTCGTCGATCGTGGACCCATGGGTTCTGCGCTCGATGAGCAAGACAGCTTCTGTGCTTTGTGAAGGATCGAGCTCGAACGCCGCAGCGGCATGAGGGTTGAGTGCGGGATGTTGTTCGGCCGCGAGCCATTCGATATCGAGAGCGGTGACATTCATGCCCGAAGCGATCAGAACTTCCTTGAGTCGTCCGGTGATGAAAAGCCCCTGAGGCTCGAGGACTCCCCAATCGCCGGTCCTCAGGAAAGGTTCGGGATCCGAATCGTCGCGGAGAAGATCGAGCGATCCATGAGCGACAGAGGGGCCCTTGACCCAGATTTCCCCTTCCTCGCCGTCCGGAACGGGGCGGCGTGTCTGAGGATCGACGATGCGAAGTCTGTCCCTCATCAGAGGTGTCAGACGACAGGGAGCGGTCCTTTGCCGAACGGAATCGATAGCTGGATCTGCCTGATTTTTCGCCGCAGAGGCCGAGCTGGTCCCGGCGACGAGGAGGGAAGCTTCCGCGAGGCCATAGCAGGGGAAGACGGCATCCTGGCGAAGGCCCGCGGCGGCGAAGCGCTGGCGAAACGCTGCGAGCAAGCGGGTCGGAACGGGCTCTCCGCCGCAATAGGCCGTTTGCCAACACGACAGATCCAACTCACCGAGATCGTGCTCTCTCATCGTGTCTAGACACAGAGCGAAAGCGAAGGCGGGGGCACCGCTCAAGGTCCCCTTGTATTGGGAGATGGCACGAAGCCAGCGATGGGGGCGTTGCACGAAGGAGAGCGGGGGCATGTGTATGATCCGGGCCCCCCAAATGAAGGGGTAGAGTGTTCCCCCCAAGAGCCCCATGTCATGAAAATGGGGAAGCCAACTTACTGCCACGTCGCTTCGCCCCTTTCCCCAACTTGTCGCCACGAGCGCCGCATTGCTCAGGATGTTCGTGCTGCTGAGCGGAATTCCCTGGGGCGAGCGGGTGGATCCAGACGTGTACTGAACGATCACGGGACTGTGCGGAGTTGCGTCGAAGCCGGCAAGAACGCTCCGAGCGGGACCGTTTTTGTCGAGTTCGGGGTCGTCCACTGGGATGATGGTGGGAAGGGTTTCTTGAGAGCGCCCCTTGCGGAGAAGATGATCACGAATGCGTCGTGCGCTGCTCTGCGTGGAAAGAATCAGGGTTGCTTGGGAGTCGGCGAGGACCGTCTCGAGCCGCTGATCAGCCGAGCCTGGGCGAGGTTCCGGTAGCGGGACCGCGACGATTCCGGCGAACAGGCAGGCCAGCAGGGTCAGAGAAAAATCGGGGCCTGCGGGGAAGATGAGCAGGGCAGGGGCCCGTGAGGGAGCTTTTGTGGAGAGAATCTCGGCGAGATGCAGCGCTTTTTCTCGCAGCTCTGCTGCGGTGAGCTTCGTTTCAATCTGCTCGCCACGGCGCAGAAATGTCAGCAGCGTGTATTTTTCAGAAGAACGAAAGACCTCGGCGAGGAATGGAGCGAGATGCTGCTGAGGATATTCTTGCACGGCGGCTACCCATTGCGGACCGGATCGCTTTGATCGACCCATTGAAGTTGAGCGGGTCCGTGCACCACGGTTTGGCAGGCCAATCGATAGGAGCCATCGTCGGCAACGAAGTCGGGAATCAGCACTTCCTCATTGTCGCTGCGGGCAGAGACGTTCTCCATTCCATGGATAACGCGGGTCAGGCACGTCCCGCACGCTCCGCCGCGGCAGCTGAACTGTACGGGAAGTCGATGCTCATGGCACAGATCACCCAAATTGACGCTGTGGGAAGCGCTTGCTGTCACGCCACCGACCTCCACGATAAAGTGAGCGCATCTGCTTTCAGGTTCATGAGCCATGACTGAATCGTCTTTTGTCGATTGTCGAACTAAGACTGAAGAAACTGCCGGAGACGTTCGAGAGGAGCGGACTGGGGAATGCGCAATTCTGCTCGCTCGATCAGGCGATTGACCTCGCAAGCCAGCCAACGCAGAGAGTTTTGGTATTCCTCTCGCTGAGGAACAGCGATGTCGGCTCTTTGCCAAAAAGCCGCGAGCTGCTCCGCTGTTGCCCCAAAATTTGCGAATTCTGGCGTCCGCAGGGCCTCTCGAAGCGCGAGCTGGGTGCGGGCATAGATTTGGGTCTTTTTCGGATCCTCGGCAAAGCGTTCTGCGATGAAGGAGGCGGTAAACATGGAAATTGTATTTCTGACGAGTCGGCGAGCTTCCGGTGTCGCTTGGGCAAGAAGACCGAGGCCGATCTCGAGCGAGGTGGTGAAGTGGCGAGCCTCGTCGGTTTCGTGTGCTCTGGTGATTTCCAAGGCCAAAGGGGAGTAGTCATCCTCTGTGTAGGGACCGGAGCCGAGATTTCTGTGCATGAAAGACTCGGTCTGTTTGAGCATGAGATTCAGCAGAAACCGATGCAGGAGGTAGAGGGCTCCGTAGCCAGATTGGTCGAGCTTGGGGCCGAGTCGGTCGAGCGCCGCATCCAAACCTTGGTAGGCAGGATCGCCCACTTCCGGCTCTTCGCTGGCGCTATGGAGGCCCCGCCAGCGACGATCGGACGGGCTCAAGGCGGTCTGGCAGACACAACGAAACGTGGTGACATGGTCGAATTCCTCGTCGCTTTCGGAAAAAAGCAGCATGTAGTCGTCGGAGTAGCGAGGAAAGACTCGATCAGCGATCTCCAGATTGTAACGAATGACCCGCGTTTCGTGCCGAGCAGCATCCGAATAGAGGGCGCCATAGTAGGCTGCCGTCAATCGAGACATCTGTTGGCTGGAGAGCCGATTCAGATGAGGACATTCCTCGAACGGCAACAAGATGAATCGGGGGTTCACGTAAAGTTTTGTCGTGTCGACCCCTGCTCGACGGAATGCGTAGCCCAGGGGTTTGAGCTCCATGGAATCTTGATGAGCTCGTTCATAGAGTCGAATCTGTCGACGAACGATCTGCTCAACGTCGATGTGCGTCATTGTCGGAAACGTCGTTCTCCTCTCCAATCCAAACCGCTGTCCTGCTCGATGAAGTTCCCCATGACCGAGCGAAATTCTCGATCAAAGGTTTGCGCGCCCCTCGACCAACGCGCTGTCTTTCCCTCGAGCCGGAATTTTGTTGCCTGCGCCGGACGATCGCCTGCCGCGTTCGGACTCTGTGAGAGAGTACGATGCGCTGCCATTATGTCAAACTAAGTTACGCGACGGTTCTGAAATTATGTGCGGCTTCAGGTGACAGGTGATGCAAGTGTGGTTGTGCGCAAGCCCGGGTGGCCGACCGGTCGAGCGGAAGGTTGCTCTGTGGTGATTGTCTGGTCGGTTGGCCAATTGGTAGAATGATGGGCAGCGCGGAGAAAGCCAACGTTTGCCGTGAGACCCTCACCCGCCGCCGGGACGCGTTCGCGGAGCCCTTTCGAGGTTGTGTGCTGGCGCTTTCATCAGAAACCCGGCACATCGAGCCAAGCGCTGGAAAAGGCCTCGCCGGTGCTCGCCTCGCCCATTCCGCGGGGGCGCGTCGGCGAAGGCTTTCGAGGTTGTGTGCTGGTGCTCGAGGGTCAAGAGTGACGGAGAAGAAACGCGGAGCTCACCTGTTGGGTGAGCTCTTCGCTCAGTTCCCCACGGAGAAGAAATTCATCGACCACGCGGGACAAAAGGCCGGCCGACAGAAGCAGGCGGACTACATTGTGGGAAACATAGTTCTTGATGGGGATCTGACGCACTCCCTCGGCGTCCCACAGTTCATGGGCATGAGAGGAGTCGCGCTCGTTTTCGCCAGCGTAAATGAGGGTGGTTGTCGGCGGTGACGCCGCTTCAGCGTAGAGTTGTCCGATGTTGCGCGCCTGATCGGCTGTTTCCTTCATGACGCGCTCGTAGGCTTGGTGAAATCGAGCGGGGAGGTCAGCTCGGGTGGGGATGTTCAAGATCGTTCCGAGGCCGAGGACCGCGTCCACGCCGAGCTCGTTGCCGTAGCGGAGAGCCGGCGTGCAACCGACGGAGGTGCCAAGCGCTAGCACGCGATGAGCGCCGGAGGCACGGACGCGTTGACGAAGTCCCTGCGCCGATTCGTAGAAATTCGCTCCGAGGCTCGGATACCCGAGAAGGCCCGAGGTTTGCCTGAGGTCACGAAGGTAGATGACGCTGACGCCTCCTTGTTCGAGCAGGCGTTGCCACAGAGCCAGGGAGAACCCTGCTCCACGTCCCAGGGCGCCGGGAAAGAAGAGCACGACGGTGTCTGAGCGGGACTGGAACCTTTCGAGGACGTCGGCGCTCGCACCTGTCAGATCGGCTGGATGTGATGTGACGGCGGGGTCCGAAGGAGGAGGGATCGACAGTCCCGCGCGGTGGAGTTGCGTAGCTTGATTTCTGAGATCTTCTGCTTGTCTCGAGCGATGTTCTGGATCGATCCGTTCGAGAGTTTCGAAGAGAGGTGCTACAATTCCATAATCGAGCAATAATTGGCAGGCACTCAGGGCAAATGGAATGGGAGTTGTTGGATCGCGGACCACGTGGAGCGCCCACGAAAGATCCTCATGAGAATCGAATTCGCCCTCGCTGGCTCGGAGGGCGTTCTGAAGACGGATCCAACGTGGCTCCTGGGGATCTCGCTCTCTGGCTCTTCGAAGTTCTGCTCCGGCAGCCGTCAGTTCACCGAGATCGCTGAGAGCCCGAATGAGGCCGGCTGTAGCACCGGTGTCCGCCGGCTTTTGCTCCAAGACCTCGCGAAACAGGCGTACCGACTCGGTCGGGCGGGAGCTGAGAAGCATGCTCGCGAGTCGGCGCCGAATGTAAAAGGATTTTGGCTTCACTTCGAGCGCTCGCTCGAGGTGACTAACGGCCTGCGCGAGGTTGTTTTGAACAAAAGCGCATTCTCCGAACCCCAGCAACGCCTCGGAGGAATGAGGATCGAGGCGAAGAGCGGCTTCGAAGGCGGCGGCGGCTTCTTCGGTCCGCTGCATGTCGAAGAGGATCTCGCCTCTTCGTGTTTGTGCGAAAGACGAGTTCGGCCACATTCGTGCAAGTCGCTGCCAATGCTCGAGAGCCGCTTCTGGGCCGGCGGTGCGCTGGAAGTACGAGGCGAGCCAATTGGCAGCTTGTTGCTGAACGGGCGTATCGGAAGGAGCCTCGAGGAGTTGTTGATGAATCTTCGCGGCTTCCTCGGAAGTGCCCGTCGCTTCCAGACATCGAGCCCGAAGCAACAACGTCGAGGGATGTTCGCTGTTTTTGGCTGGGAGCTTTTCGAGTCGAGCGAGGGCGGCCTGGGGATTTCCTCGAGCCAGCGCGATGCGGCTGGACAAGAGCAGAGCGGGCGCCGAGTGGGGATTTCGTTGGAGAGTCCAATCGTTTGTTCGAGCGGCGCATTGGAGATGGCCGCTCAACAACAACGCCCGTGTCAGTTCGAGCTGCGCAGGAGGGAGCGGAGCGGGCCGCCCCCGGAGAAGCGGACGCAATTGCCGGAGAGCATCTCGGTAGTTGTGCTCCGCAATGGCTTGGCGAGCTTGTTGAAGGAGCTGTCGATTTTCCGGTTGCATGAACGAATTCGCGAGAACGAAGGTGACTGCTCACGATTCTTGAGCTGGAGGCCAGAGCGGTCGATTGTTGAGCACCCAATGGGTTGGTTCGAGTTGTCGACGGACTGGCCGATAGTCCAATGGGCTCGTGTTGCTGATTCGGTCGTAGCTCACGTGAGCTGGGTGACAATGCTGGGAAGAATCCAAGAATGCCTATGGAACGGATCAACGCAAAGACCTGCTGACAAGATATGACCCGAGACGTCGAACAATGGCGTAGTGGGAGTCAGCACAGAAGCGCTCCGGGTCGCGCTGCCACTTGGCGACGAGGCGGCGGCTGCGCTGCAGACCGGAGAGCGCACCTCGACGCTGAATTGCCGCAAGTTGACGACCACGGGCAATCCAATCAGGAGTGAGAAGAGGGTCTGGCAAGCCTCCCTGTTGAGTGAGGCGAAAGATGGTGTCGGCGACGTGCGACCAAAGTACCGTGTCGGTTAGCAGTGTTGCAGGGATGAGTCCCGCCAGGAGCGTGGGCGGATGGCGAGGGGGCGTCTCAATCGGGATCTCGAGCCTTTGGGCGTCGAAAGTGAGTGCATCGGCTTGGCCCAGAACGAGGGCGGCCCTCCCCAGAACGGCTGCGGCGACGGTGGGAGTATTCGGCCACCAGACGACCCCGTTCCGATTCCAGCGCCCGAGGGTGGGTTGAGGTGGCGGGCCGAGGACGTGAAGTTGTGCGTCGGGGCAATAGTTTTCTATGGCCCGATCGGTGGCATGATGGGAAAGGGTGACGACCCAAGGGCGATTCGGATCAGGATGCCCCCAGCGGGGAAGTCGCCCAAGAGGACGTGCCAGCTCGTGCCAAATCTCAGGCCCCGTTTCTGGGCGATCCCAGGCCAGGGCGGTCAGTCCGCGAGAAGCTGCATCCCGAGCGCTCTGCGTTCGAAATGGCCGGTCGTATTGGACAATGATGGCACCGGAAAGAACCGATCCCCGACTGAGAAATACCGTCGGCCCATTGTCGCGAAGCGAGGAGGGTGCGCGATTCGTTTGGCCACCCGTACGCTCGGTCCAAGCGCGAACAAGATGGTCGCGCGCCCAGGAGAGGGACTGATGTTTGCCGTCTAGCGCGACGGTGAGCTGGCCTCCGCTTTCCATTGGTCGATACACTCCAACAGATGCCCGGCTCCAGTGCGGGCAGATCCTTGAGTGTCTACCTGGCGACGGCCTACTTCTGCAAGACGCATCCGGAAATCGCTATCTAGCAGGGACTCGAGATGTGTGAGCCACTTGTCCGGTCGGCGGGCCAAGAGGGCGCCACCTGGAAAGCGTTCCTTGATGTCATCAATGGGAGAGGCGATGCAGGGAGCACCGAAAGCAGCCGATTCGAGAAACTTGATGGCTGACTTACAGCGGTTGTACTCACAGTCGACCAGGGGGGCCAATGTGACCCAACTGGTCGCGATCCACCTGGGCAGCTCTTCATAGGGCTGTGGCCCGAGCCAACGCACTCGCTGCTGAGGCAGCGCGGCACTCCGCTGGACAGGCCCCAAGACCTCCAAGCTCACTTCGGGGTGTTGCTGTAAGAAGCGAGTGAGCTGCGGAGCAATGCTGGCAAGATCGGCTTCGTGACCGGGGGACCCGGGAAAGTAGCGAATGACGTAGGGATCTCCTGGCGCCCAAGCCGGCGTGAGTTGCCGTCCTTGCGCGACCCAGAGAGGCGAAACGCCGTTGGGAATATGCGTCACAGGAGCGTCTGGTCGCATGGCGCGCAGCCAGCGCGCCAGCGGTTCCGTGCTGGTGGTAAAGGCGGAGAACATCTTGAGTCCCGATGCGTAGTGCTCGATGTGGGCGCGGGCCGAGTTGACGCTCTGCAAACCACTTCGCACTCGGGGATGCCCAGCTGGATCGCCAGCGAAGAGCAGGTCGTCGAAATCTGCCACCAGGTAGACGCCGCGCTGGCGCAGTCGAGTGAGCGTGGCGATGGAACTTCGGTCGAGGTACGGCCGCACGACAACCAGGCACTCAAGATGCGTTTGCACTTCGCGCGGCAGGGTTCGAGAGGCAACGGTCGTCAGGCCTCGGAGTTGTTCGGCCCAGTGGCCCATCCGGTAGCGGCGGGAAGCCCTTGCCGCCGCACGGGCCGTTGCCTGATACCAAAAAACGACGTTTCTCGGCGAAAGACTGCTGTCGAGGGGACGAAAAGATACAGAAGGCTTCGCTGGGGGATGAGCCAATTTGTCGGAACCGGTTGCTTGCTGGAATCCTTCTTGGATCATGAAATCTCGGGTTGGATACTGAAGGGGGCTCCTTGAGCTTGAATCATGTCATAGCGGTCTTGGGAATGCACCGCAGCGGAACGAGCTGCCTGGCAGGATGTCTGCAAGCTGGCTGGGGACAGCGAGAGACAGCTCTTCTAGGCGCCGACAACCCTGGAGGGCATCACGAGGACCCTCGAGTGCGCAGATTGAGTGACGAGGTGCTCGCCGAATCCGGAACCAACTGGAAGCGGGCGCCACGAGAGCTTCGCTGGACCCAGGAACACATCAAGAGGCGTACTGCCCTGCGGAAGGCGTGGGAGGAACATTTCACTTTTCTCGTCATCAAGGATCC
Organism: uncultured Polyangiaceae bacterium; assembly: GCA_964440025.1. Taxonomy (GTDB): domain Bacteria; phylum Myxococcota_A; class Polyangia; order Polyangiales; family Polyangiaceae; genus NIC37A-2. Next base: position 12,782 of record CAYTRQ010000131.1, read on the forward strand.
CAGGATGTGCATTGCCAGTTCTTTTTGGCAACCAGCTCTGCGCAACGTGACAGCCGTTGCGACGTTTCGACATCCGGTGGGGGTTTTGGATTCACTGCTCGTTCGAGGTGATGGAATTGCCCGGGAGGATGCTCTTCGGCTTTGGATAGACAGTTGCCGATGGATCAAGACGCAGGTCGAAAAGGGGGTGCCTCTCATTGAGTTTGGGACTTCGCCGGCCGAACTAGCGAGGCAAATCCGGGAGGTGATCGAGTGGTGGCAAACCGGATCGGAGGAGCACGCGTTGGGGCAGTTGGATGTCAAACAGGCAGTGGCCGGTATCGAGCCTCGTTGGATTCATCATGACAATCGGAGCTGGACCGGATGGGATCTGCCGCGAATGCTCGTCGAT
>CAYTRQ010000132.1:0-13155 GCA_964440025.1 uncultured Polyangiaceae bacterium
CACAGGATCAGCTTGGCCGAACCAAGCACGATCCATTAGGGCGAACCTTGACACTAACTAATGGCGAACGTGAGCTCCTTGAGCGTCAGCTCAACCCCTCGGCTTCGCTAAGAACGCGCCGTCTCGACCGCTTGATGTTGGCTCGGAGGTTCCGCAGCTTTTTGGGGATGGCCCCGGGACTCTGTATCACCGAGAGCCGGGGCCGGCGTTTTCGCATCGTGGCAGTCCCGGTCGCCTGCAGGGCGGTCTCCACCCACTCTGGGCTGATACTTCGCTGAAACAGGTCAAGATTCAGCGGGGTGTCAAGGAGGGCGGTTGTGTGCAGCAGCTTGTCCAAACCCCTGCCCCTGGGCTGAGCACGAGTTGAATTCGACAAAAACCCCCAAGAACTTTCAAATGATTTCGATCGCTTGGAGCTTAAGCGAACCGCACTCAATCAAGCGGATAACTGGAGTCAACTCAATGTGCTCGATCGCAAAGCAATTCGGAAGAAAGCATTTTGTAGCAAGATACGGACTTCTACTCGTGACATTGTCTGCTTGCGAGAGCGGATCCTCCGGCAGCGACGCGCCCGAAACGTGCGAATGCCCGGTGGAGAAAACTTGTGATGATGCGGGCCAGTGTGTCGACGACACCGCTTGCGACGCTACGGACGACGACAGTGATGGGACAAGAGGAGCTCGCCAACGCGTCGAGCTGGGAGACGCGCAGCACGAGCGAGCTCCAGATACCTACGGCATGGAGGGATGACTCCATCTCAATTACGGTCAACACGGACAACTTCGCTGACTCGCAGACCGTCTATTTGTACGTCGTCGATGCCGACGGAGACGCCAACACGTCGGGGCTTCCCGTGGTCATCGGAGAATACTACCCATAGCCACTGCTGCTCGGTTCTTGTCGCTTGAAGGGAGGGCACTTCAAAAAGAGAAGGCAAGTCCAACTCCTGTAGTTTTTGGGTGTTCGAAATCCAAATCCAACGAAACCCCTGGTTGGATTGCTACGATTCGACCGCCTCTCCGTCGATGCTGCAGATGACCACGATGGGCTTCCCCCCGAAATCCGGACAGTCTGATTGTGCAGCTTGTGGTTGCGAAAGAAAGTCGAGCTCGAGGATGATCGGACTCTTGAAGCCGTTCGTCGAATGGAGCCGGACGGGGTTGTAGTTGTCGAAGTAGTCGGTGAACACACTGCGTGCGTGTTCGAGGTCGGAGAAGACTCGTCCTTGAATGCACTCGTGCTCAAGCGTGGAGAAGAAGCTCTCTGCGACGGCGTTGTCCCAGCAGTTGCCCTTGCGACTCATGCTTCTCACAAAGCCGAGGCGGTCGAGTTGGCGACATAGTCGTTCGACCCGTACGGGCTTCCACGGTCCGAATGGTGCATCGCTCCACGCGGAGGACGACGTTCGCTGACAGCGTCGCCGAGAGCATCGAGGGCGAGCCTCGTGTCATTGCTTTCACCCCGCGGCCGTGGCCAGAAGCGGTGGGCTCTGGGCAGCCCAGAAAAGGCGCCCTCGTGAGGGCGCCAGAACATCAGGGGATCTGAACCTCGGGCATTCCCGCTTGTGCGGCCCGCTTGACGGGACCAGAAACTTAGTCCACTTTCTGGTCATGTTCTATCGGGTCCCAGCGCCCCAGGTCCTCAACGTGCACGATGCCAAGACGCATCTTTCCAAGTACTTGGCCCGCGTCGAGCAGGGGGAAACCATTGTGCTATGCCGCCGCAACGAGCCGGTCGCGGAATTGCGTCCCATTCGGAAGAAGCGCACGACGCCGCGTCCCATCGGGCTCGAAAAGGGACGGTTTCAGGTGGGTCCCCATTTCGACGAACCACTGCCCGATGAGCTGATCGACGCCTTCAGCGGGCGGTGACATGTTCAGCGGGCGGTAACATGGACCTCTTGCTTGATACCTGCACCTTTCTTTGGATGATCAGCGGCGACGAGCGGCTCTCTCCACATTCCATCGAGCTCTTGCGCGATCCCGACAACGACGTCTTTCTCAGCGCCGTATCCTGCTGGGAGGTTGCCGTGAAGCATGCGTTGGGAAAGCTCGAGCTCCCCGAAGATCCAGCCGACTATCTTCCCCTTCAAAGAAGGCGCCATGGGGTCGAAGCCTTGGCCCTTTCGGAGTCAGCCACTCTGTTGATCCCTCGCCTTCCGGACGTTCACCGCGACCCGTTCGATCGCATGCTGGTATGTCAGGCGATCGACATGGGCTGTGTGCTCGTGACCCCCGATCCACTGCTGCGCAAGTACCCCGTGAAGATCGGCTGGTGAGTGGACTGGTCAAGCTATGGAGGCCCCCCCTCGCTCGCTGCCGCAAGCGGTCCCCCCTGACGGTCCGCGCCTGCGCGCGGCCCGTGGGGGGACATACGTACGCACGAGCGAGAGTCGCAGATGTCTTGACCCCGAGTTTCCGCTCCATCTCAATCGATTGTACTCTGACGCATGCTTTGCCCCGCGATCCGCACGGTGTTGGTTCCGGTGCTCTTCATTCTTCCATCATCCGTGTTGCCTGGATGTTCTCAGGGAGATGACGCAAGCCGGCAAGGGCAGCACCGGGCGCACGCCCCTGTGCGCAGCGAGCGCCGCCGCCCGAAGGAGACGGTGCTCGACCAACTCGACGAGCCTTCACCCGAACAAGTCGCCGCGGTGGCAGAGCACAGTGGTTCTGGCGCGCGAGCTCCGGCCTGACGTATGCCTCTTCGATATCCGCATGCCAGAGATCGAGGGTATCGACGCGACTCGGCAACTTGCTGGACCTGATGTCACCGATCCGTTGGCAGTCGTCGTCATCACAACCTTCGACCTCGACGAATACGTCCACCGCGCCCTCAAAGCAGGCGCCGAAGCTGCGCCAAGGACTCCGAGCCGAAGCGAAACCCTGAAGCCATCGGCCCCGGCCCGCCGAGGTGCCACCTTTCGCAAGCGCTGGGGCATCCCGCTCGCCTTGATCTTGCTGGGCCTCGTGCCGGTGCCGGAGTTCGATCACATGAACTTCAGAGGCAGCGCGGTTCATAAGCAGTGCGCTTCTTCGAGGGGTACACACCGGGGAGAGCCATCGCAAAGCGAGGAAGTAGGCTCTTCCACAAACCCTCCCTCCTCCGATGGTGAACAGGGCGCTCCGCAATAGAGCCCACCGCAGGGCACATAAACCCCATCCTCCCACGTCCCTTCCTGCGGAGAACATATTGGCCTAATATTGCTCTTTCGGGGGGCTCACTGAGCGAACCAGTCACAGATGCCCGCGACACATCCACAGTAGGCCGGCGCCTTCTCATATTCGACGATTGCCTGGCAAGTGCCTAGGTGGTGTCCCCGATCCCAACGCACGCACTCGTTGCCGCATCCACCGGCGACACATTCTCCATCGTGCGTGCACTCAGTGCCACCGCCTGTTGTCCGCCGCGGCCTGATGTAGCGCGGTGCGGTCGGGTCGTAGTCGCTCTCCTCCAGCGTGCCATGGTACGGCACAGGACCGCAGTTGGGCTCCGAAGGCGTGCAGCGCGCTCGCCGTGCGCCAACCAAAGACACAGAGACCCCGAGCTCAACGGAGGAAAGCCGTGTGTGGCGCACAAGACGCTCGAGCTGTTCGCCCAGCTGAGAGATTCGGGTGGCGCAAGGCTCGAGCGTCACCCGAACGCAGAGCTCACGCTCGGGTTCTGGTCCACGAGGCTGACAGCAAAGCCCCACACCAGTAGAAGTGATCCCAGCAATCGCCCTCACGCTCCGCCGGAATGCCTCGGTGGTTTCGCTGAATTCAGATGTCGCGATGGGCGCTCCCGATTGTCTCCAGAGGAACTCACGTTCGTCCCGACAGCGTACGATTGCGCCGCTGGCTCCATCCAGGGCTTGCCTTGTAGAAGCCTTCGCTGGAACCCAGGGCGACAAGAAGCACTGCTCACGATTCGGTGTCGCTGGGCCGTTTACGCTCTGAGTCGCCGTGACCGGAACGCGCTGGGTCAGGGTTCTGTGGTAGCGCGCACCGCAGCTCGAAAGCAGCACGAGCAGTAGCGCAGCGGCGCCGCCGAATCGCGTGAAGGTGAAGAGCATCTGAGATACACGACAGCACGGTAGATGGGGAAACTATTCCTGACAGGCAGTCGTTTCCGCCACAGCGTTTTGAAAGAGGACGTTGTCGTTGGCGATCCAGACGAAGTCGTGGCAGTTGCCTGCCAGCTCGCCGTCTCGGCACCACTGCCTGCAAATGTCGAGCGGACTGACATCTGTTCCGTACTCGTACGGGTCGGAGCATACTTTGCACCCTGTGGCTTCTGCGTCGCAGCCCAGGAGAGGCGTTGATTCATCAACACAAACTTCTACAGTGAACTCTTTCACCTCGCCCTCCTCGTTCACGACCTGGCGAGATTGCTCTTCGTACTCCAAACAGTTGCCTGTCCGGACAATGCACCATGTGTGCGACTCACCTGCAGGAGTGGTGTTGGCCGTAGGATCTCCACATCCAGACGCACCGACGAGCAGCAGCACGAGGAGTGGAATTCTCGCAGCTTTTTCGAAGGAAATCATCTTCTCTTTATGCTCCTTGGGGTCGTGCGACTCAATGGTGCCTCTGGCACCCCGATCGAAACGGCATCGACGGGCTGTATAGGGTGTCAGTTAGCTCTCGAGCTACCTGGAGCATCTCCGGCCCCTGGCCAGATCTCGACCGCAGCGGACGAGATGCGAAACCTCTGGCCCCCAAAAGTAGTCGCTCAGGCGCACTCGAAGGGGACATCGCTTCAATCCAAGCGGCGCCATCGCGCCGCGCACGGCAAGGCCTCAGCAGTAGCCCAACGAGGTCGCCTCGGAACAACGCCCATCTTCCCCCTCGCGCCCGCAGTGCGAAGCGAATCGTTTCTCAGTCTGGCTGCGAGGCCACCGGGAAAAAGATGGACGCTTCGCACGAGGACGCGTCAGGGGGAAGCGCAGCCCGCGCAGGCGCGAGAGAACGCACAAAGCGATAACACTGCCAGGAAGTCTGTGCGCCGAGCAGGCTGGCGGATGGGGGCTGCCCAAATCGCTTTTGGACGGCGATAAGCGAGACCGAAGTCGGGGAACGACACGAGCGGTCCGAACCCGATCTGTTCGGCCTTTTCTGCAGCCCGGATGTAGGAAAACTCGTAGCTGTCGTCGCCCAAGGACAAGAGACGACCCACCGGCATGATCTTTCTAGATTCTGGACACTGCCAGGAGAGAAAGAGATGGTTGGGGCGGGTCATCATCAGGTTCTTTTCAGCAAGGCGAGCTGGTTGATCAGCACCGTGGAAGCGAATTCCTTTGCGAGCGGACTCATCAACGAATCTGGAACGCGTTCCGCGACTTCCTGGAGCGAGGCGGAAGCCATGTCGACGAGCCGTTCTCTCCAATACTTTGCCGCGGAGGGATCACGGTCGCAAGCGTTCTCGAAGACCTGGACACAGGCTAGGGCCTTTTTTGTCGCGCCCTCCGGGAAAACGGCCGACCGCGCCCTCGCACAATAGGCGGCGACATCTCCCCTCGAATCAGCGGTCGTCAGCCGCCGCTCGCGCTCTCGATCGGTCAGCTCACGGCCAAGGGAGGACGCATGGTCATACGAGGGAGCCAGACTCACCGTCCGGATCCTTCAAGGTGATCCAGAACTTCTGCTTGCTCCCCATCTGCTCGGCCCCAATGGGACCCAGAACCGACTCATCGGTCCCTTCCGGATGGTCGTGAAAACGAATAACCGAAACAGGATAGGGGTCTGGTCTCACCGTGTGGCCTTTCGCTTTCTTGTCGGGGTCGCGTCATTGGCTGGACAAACGCTCGCGCTGGCTCCCTTCAGTCTTTGGCGCGGTCCGTACCACAGGCGGCGCAGTGTTTGGCCTTCGGCGTCCTTAGAGGCTTTCCACATTCTCCGCACGGAGGGCCTAAGAGAGACAGCCGGTGGTGAAACAGGGCATTCACGTTCGTTTCGTGAAAACCGGTGATTCTGAAGTACTCGTCAAGCGCGGGCTGCTGAGCTTTCGACAGGGCCTCTCCAATGGAAGCGCCGTGCTCCTCCCGATATTTCTTGACGTTTCGAAGTGATTGAGAAAGCAGCGGTTCGAGTCGAGAATACTCCTGTTCGTCCAGCATCGGCAGGATCATCCGACAACGCCAACAATAAAGTTCCTTCGACATAGTCCACCCAACCCATCGCCATTCGGCTGTCGCCCACGACGTAGTCAGCTTACACCGCCCGCCCGTTACAGCAACAAGCGAAACTGCAAGATCAGGGCAGCCGTCCTACCCCACAGGATGTAGATTGCGGGGGTAGGCGCTTGCTTGTTCCCATTCTTCTTCGGGCAAGTCCGTTCGCAGCCGGTGTCTGTACCAGGCGCGGTTCATGTGAGCGTAAACGTGGCCCAGGTCTACCGACAGTTCGGCGCCGTCGACCGAGCCGGCGTCGTGTAGTTCACGAATCAATACAGCCAGATGCTCCTGAGCATCTTCAAGCTCTGCGATGAAATATGCCCATGCTTCGGGGTGATTCTTCCTATCAATCACGCTCAATCTCCAGTCCCCCCAACTCCTAGTTCTCCCGCAGGGAGTTCATTGAAACAAGTGTACGGGGAAATCAGATATTGGGTGGAGCTCGTCCGGGCGTTAGGCAGTGGAGAACGCCGCAATGGGGCGCCGGGGGGTTTGGTGAGCCTCCCCCCGTTTTCCGGACACCCCGAAAAGCGTACCAATGCGCGAGGAGTGATCCATGTCCCAAGCAAAAAAGAGGCGTCGACAGCGGCGCAAGTTCACACGTGAGTTCAAGGCCGATGTCGTCAAGCTGTGCCGCAGCGGGAACGAGTCCATTCGTGAGGTATCCGCACGCCTATCAGAAAGCACCGTACGCACTTGGGTGAAGCAGGTAGAGGTCGATGAACAAGGTGACACAGGCAAGGACTTGACGACCGACGAGAAGGCCGAGATGGCTCGCCTTCGTCGTGAGCTCAAGCGCGTTACGCAGGACCCAATGCTCGCCAGGATCTCCATCCTTCGTGACAACGAAATCTTGGTGGAAGGTGAGTACGCATTTTCGAATGTGGCCTTCGAGAACGATTGTGGGACGCAAACATCTCGAATGACAGCAAACGTCCCAGCAGGCAACCCATGCGGAAGTCGACGACAACCTCACCTGCGTCTCGTCTCAAGCCCGTTTCTTGGACTCCAGAAACGGAGGCGATGGCGGCATTGAATTCACGATTCGTTACATGCGGAAACCGTGAAACACGGGGCCTTTTGACCAAAGACCTCCTCTACCTGACCTGCGGCATTTTGAAGCACGGCTTTCTGCGGCTCGCTTCGGACACGGACCGACGGAAGCGGGCGGGGCTGGGTGGCAAATAGTACCGTTCAGGGCAAGTAACTCTCTACGAGCCCCGCGAGCGCACTGATCCCGATGGCAAAACCCAACCCTCGATCGCCACCGTAGCAGGAGCCCACCTCATCCAGAAGCGGCTCGCCCCCGTCGACTCTGATCCAAGCCACTCGTCCGTCGTTGTCTGCGAGCGACTCTGGCTCTTCGAGATGATTGCAGGAGTCGCTCACTCCCGGCTCGAGTTCGGCGTAGGCGACGCGCACAGACTCCAGCTGTGTGGCATCGAGTTGGTATGTATCGGAAGGAAAGGTACGTTCTCCCGTCATTGGGTCGTATTGGCACCAACTCCAGGTGACGACTCCAGTGGCCAAATCCAAAAGGTACTCTTCAGGAGTGGGAGCGCAGTGGTCTGGATCGGCACTTGGTTCGACCACTCCAGTGGAAAGATAGAGCGCTTCGGGTTGCGCAGGTAGCTCAGGATGGCGAAGCCAACGAGCCGTTTCGGCAACTCGATGCAACGAGGCAGCCAGTGGTCCATCGCCCACGGGATCGCAGATGAGGTTCGTTTGATAGAGGGTCGTCGTCCCTGCGACTTCCAGTTCGAGCTCTGCATGGCTCCCGTCGGATACGCAGTGTGGTTCCTCGACCAGCTCGACCAAAGACAGGACGTTCAGAAGAGCATGAACCTCCGAGTCGGAAAGCACTCTTTTGCCTTGTTCCGGCTGGCTCGCGTCGTCGACGCAGAAGTCCCAGCTGAGTTCCTGCGATTCTCTATCGAAGGACCAGGATGATTCGGCGCAAGGGCCTGGAGGCCCTGTGTGTGGGGTAAGGTCCAGGCGGATGTGCAGCCGAGTGAAGGACTCGGCGCCTGGCAACCCTTCGTCATGGCTCCCTCCCCCGCCGCCGCTTTGCGCAAGCCCGCCCTCACCGCCGGACTCTGAACTCCCCGCTGCACCGCCCTCTGCGGGAGCGCCCTCACCATTGGGGGTCCCGCCCGTAAGAGCGCCGCCCGAGCTCTCGGTGGTGGAGCCCCCGCTGCCCGGATTCGCCGCATCGTGGCCGCCAGTTGCTCGGCCTCCGCCTGTCGCAACCTGTCGCCCGGCCGAGTCGTCTCCAGCCGATGGGTCGTCGCTTGCTGGAGAGCCGCAGGCGAGCACGACCCCCAACAACGGCCAACTTATCGCTCTCATTGTCTGCATGCCATTCACCTGCGTCTACTGTACCCGAAGCCGAGCGAACCTGATGATTGGGAGAAACAACAGGATCCGTGTCCTCAAGTAGGATGCCCTCAAGTAGGGTGCCCCCAAGTAGCACTCCATGCATCCTAGTTCCCGGAACGGAGTGCTTTCATTTCCGAGCGCCCGGGATTTCGATCACTCTGTCGCGACGCCTGCGGACATCGATGCCTCCGTCGAGCTGACAATCCTCGCAACTCCGCCCTCCACGGTCCTCGGCAGAATGCGCTTGCCTTGCCCGAGACTCGGGATCTATACTGAACACGTGTACAGATAAAGGTTCAGGGTGTACGCATGCCCCGCTCTCGGAGGCACGCTCTCGGGGCCCCGCCGAACACACGGGGAAGCGATTGTGAAGCGAGACCTCCCTCGCGCGAGGTCTCGCACCATTGAGGGGTCAAGATGAACGCAGAACAGTCCATGGTGGAAACAAGCTCGTTCGAAACGCTCTGGTCGGAGCAACAATTCTCGGCAACCTCCCACTTCTTTCGGATGCGTCCTCGAGTCGTGCTGCCGGTAGCGTGCGCTGCTTGCTGGATCTTCTCCCTGGGAAACCTTGGACGCGGCCAAGGAATTGCGCTGTGCTTGGTCAGTGCGGCGTTAGCTGCGTTGACCTGGTGGGAGGCGCGTCGTGGGCGCAAGGGGGCGCCTTCGACACCCGCTCAATGGACCCGCTGCCTCTCATCGACGCTACTGGGACTATTGCTGTTGTGTGCGCTGAGCGGTGGGCTGAAGAGCCCTTTCGCGCCGCTGTTGTTGGTCCCGACAGTGGTGACGTTCGCGGTATTCGGCCGTCGGAGGATGAGTTGGATCGCGTTGGCGGCGCTCATGGGAGGAATCGTATTGCTACTGGCGATTGCGCGTATCGTTCCGGGACTGGCATCGATCCCAGCTGCCCATCAAGAATTACTCACAGCTTTGACATTGGTGGGAACGTTGCTGCTCCTGATGATCGAGGTCGTTGCGACGGTGGAAGCAGGACGCGCAACGGCGGAGGAACTGGACCATGTGCGACGGCAAACCGCTGCGGATGCCGACTTACGGTCACGCACGTTGGATGCAATGGGTGCTCGAGTGGCTCACGAGATCAAGAACCCATTGACGGCGATCAGTGGTCTGGCGCAACTGCTTGCGGGCGAAGCTCAGGGAGCGCCAGCCCAGCGGCGCCTTGCGGTGATGTTGGATGAGATCCAACGCATGGAGGCCATCTTGCACGACTATCTTACCGTCTCGCGCCCCACTTCCGAGCTTCAGTGCAGCACGGTGAACTTACGTCAGCTAGCCGATGAAGTTGTGGCCGTTCTTGAGGGGGACGCTCGAGAACGCGGCATTCAGGTGTGTTGTGTGGGGCCGGCCATCGAGGCACGAGTCGAGCCGGGGTTGATCAAGCAAGCGCTGTTGAACCTCCTCAAAAACGCGTTGGAGGCAACATCACACGGGGGGCACGTTTATGTTGAAACGAAACAGCAAGTGCGAGAACCAGTCTTCGAAGTTCATGATGATGGTTGCGGGATGGACAGCACCAAGTTGGCCTGCTTGGGCAGGGCGTTCTTCACCGACCGAGAGAACGGTACGGGGTTGGGGGTCACCTTGGCGAGAACCATTGCGCGCCGACACGACGGCCAGCTCGAGTACTTCAGCGAGCCCGGACGTGGCACGACGGCTCGTTTCAGTCTGTCCGGGGCACGGCCGGCGGAGGTCCGGCAAAAATGACCTCTGCGACGCTGCTCGTTGTCGATGACGAAGTGGGGGTGCGCTTCACTCTGGAAGAGATTCTTTCCTGCCAAGGTTATCGAATCATCGGGTGCGCTAGCGCGGAAGAGGCTCTCGAGCGTCTGGATGAGGCCGATATCGTGATCAGCGATCTGGCGATGCCCGGCATGAGCGGTCTGGAACTGGTCCGTGCGGTGCGTGCGCGTCGCTCTCAGGTGCCGGTTCTGGTCCTCACCGCGCGCGGTTCCGAACGCGCCGCGGTCGAGGTGATGAAAGCGGGGGCGCAGGACTATCTCTGTAAGCCCTTCGATGTCGAGGAGCTGCTGCTTGCTGTTCAACGCTGCGTTGAAACCTACCGCTTACGTGAAGGAGAGCTCAATAGCGCCGCCGAGCACGCAATTGGTCATCCCATTATTGGTGACAGTGCTGCCCTCAAACGACTCTTGAATCTGGCGGGGCGGGTGGCTACGCGCGACATCACGGTGTTGGTTCAGGGGGAGAGCGGCACCGGCAAGGAGCTGATTACTTCCTTCATTCATGCCCGCAGCCCACGGAAGGAACATCCCTTCGTGCGCTTCAACAGCGCTGCGATACCTGTACAACTGGCCGAGGCCGAGCTCTTCGGACATGTGCGGGGAGCGTTTACCGGCGCGACCGGTGCACGCCCAGGGTTCGCTCGTCAAGCGCACCGCGGCACGCTGGTCCTCGATGAAGTCGGAGAGCTCCCGCTCGAACTCCAGGCCAAGTTGCTGCGCCTGTTGCAGGACGGCGAGGTGCAGCCGTTGGGGGCGTCGCGCACCGAGAAAGTCGACGTTCGAGTGCTGGCTTGTACTCATCGCAACCTGCGCGACGACGTCGCCACGGGTCGATTCCGACAAGATCTGTTCTATCGCCTGGCGGTGGTCGAGTTGCAGGTTCCTTCTCTCGCACAACGGAAAGAAGACATCCCAGCCTTGGCGCGCATGATTGCAACCAAGTATGCGCGTCGTTTCGGGATGGCCAACGTGCGTTTGTCTGGCGAATTGCTGGAGTGCCTGACTCGCTGCGACTGGCCTGGCAACGTGCGAGAGCTGGAAAATTGCATTGCGCGCATGCTTGCTTTCAGTGCGGACGGGGATTTGGGGATCTTCGATTTGAACGGGAACGCGCCTGAGCAAAAATCTACTCATGGATCGCTACGTGCTCGGGTGGCCGCATTCGAGCAACAGCTGATCGAGCAAGCGCTCACAGACAGTCGCAGCAATCAGAGCGAGGCGGCACGCAGACTGGGCTTGACGCGTGGCACCCTGATCGAAAAGATGAAGCGCCACGGAATACATCCTCGCTCACAAACTGCGCAGCCATCCATGAACAAGCGCGGTCGTCAGACGTCCGACCAGAGCATCATTCCCCGATCGATGCGGATCACCGAACCGGTCAGCGAATCCGCCTCTTGGCGCAGCAACAGCAACTGAGCTCTTGCAGCTTCCAACTCGGTCATCCGTCGTCGACCTTGGGAGCGCTGTTCCGTCATGATGCGAAAACGTTCAGCCTCGGGATACAATGTCATGGCCTGGCCTTCGAGCGCAGCAAACGAGGCACAGTTGACTTGGATGTTGTCATCAAACAGCTCCTTGGCCATGAACCGAGTCAACGATTCAAGACCCGCCTTGATGGGGCCCTGCACGCCAAAATAGTCCATGGTCGCATTTTCATAGACAGAAGAGAGGGTCAGGATCTTGCCGCCCCCTCGTGCACGCATGAGTTCGGCGGCCCGCAGCGCGCCCTGATGAAATCCGAGAATATTGGTGCGAAACGACTTGAGCCAATGCTCCTCGGTGACCTGCGGCAGTTTCGCAAACACGCCGCTCGAGGCATTGTGAATGAAAAAGTCGAGTCCACCAAAATGTTCACCAATCTCACCAAAGAGACGTTCCACGTGGTCCCTTTTTGCCATGGAAGCCCAAATGTGTTTTGCCCGGGCCCCTTCGTTCCGCAACCACTGTACCGTGCGCTCTCCGATCTCGCGATTGTGAAAACTGTTGATGATCACACTAGCCCCCTGACGGGCAAGCTCGAGTGCCGTCACGCGTCCCAGCCCATGCCCCGAGCCGCTGATCAAGGCGATCTTGCCCTCGAAGTAGCGACCAGAAGCGGCTTGATGGCTCGCCGCGTCGCTGGAGGGTGCGCCGGTTGAATCCGCGCCGATCGGTACACGCTTTTCAATCCAGTCGGCAAGTTCACGGAGCGTGCGCATTTGGCTTCTCATTTGCGGCGATAACTCGAGCCCCGGAAACCTCTCCCTGATCCGGACGAGAATTTCTTCCAGCTTGACGGAGTCGATACCGAGGTCTCCCTCGAGATCGGCATCGTCGGCGAGCAAATGCTGCGGGTATCGAGTCACCTGAGCCACGATCTGTTGGAGCGTTTGCAGAGGCCCACCGCTCGCCGGAAGGTGGTGAGAACTGGGTGGCTCGATTGCCGGGCGCGCGACATTGGTCGGCTCCTCGCTGGCGGAAGCTTCAGCTGAACCCGACGTCAGGCGGGCAAGCGCGTCCGCCAGCGCCTCGATGGTCCGGGCCTGATTCAGGCTTTCCAACACAGTGGTATCGAGGGAAAATTCCGTCGCGAGACGGGCGGCGATTTCCGTTCGTTTGACCGAATCAATCCCGAGATCATCTTCCAGATCGCTGGCGGTGCCGAGATATTCTCGGGGATATCGCGTAACGCTTGCGATCACGTCGACGATGCGTTGCTGACTGCTTTGTGATGGATGATGATCTAGGTATGACACGTGCAATTTTCTCCTGTTGACCCGCTTTCGAAGTGTCTATGTATGTGGTGAGTTCTGTGATTCTTTGCCCTAGTGCCTCGGCAACTCACGTTTCGAGCGGTTTCGAAGCACTCCCAGAAGT
>CAYTRQ010000133.1:0-2226 GCA_964440025.1 uncultured Polyangiaceae bacterium
ACAACAAGCCTCAGCATGCGGACTTCGGACTGATCAAATGGAGCGACCCGGCCTGGCACGAACACTCGCGCAAGGAGCTCACGACGTTCGTTGGCGCGTGGCCGATGAAGCCGAACGTCAAATGCATGGCCTGGGCATCGTGTCTTCACATGTGGTTCGTCAAAGGCATGTATTTGGCTCGTCAGGACGCGAACGCGAGTACGTTCAACAGAGCGATCGGACGTGATCAGCCAAAAGCGACGTCCGACCGCGGAGACTCCTGGCTCGCGGGGTATAGAGCTCGGAGTGCTACGAGCCGCGGACCCTCGGTTGAAGCTCAGAGCAAGAAAGTGTTCAGCTTCAAGAGCCCCCCTCGCACTTTCGGATTCATCACTCCGAAGAGTGACAATGAGCAGGTGACGCTCGAAGAAATCAAGAAACGTCTGGGAGCAGCATGGCAACGAACCGTCGTCGAAGAGGAGGTCGCCGCCGGCGACACGAGCAAGATTCAACTCCTGACCGGCAGCAAGATCCTCGATCGTCTTCTACAAGCGCAGGACCTGCCGTGACCTTTGACTACTACGCTTCACTGCACGGACCGAACCTGGATCCCAAAGCATCCACGGCGTCTGACCTGGCTTCAGGTTTCGTAGATAAATGCCTCGTCTGGTCAAACAAAGGCGATAGGGACCAACAGAAGGCCCGCAACAAGTACCAGAAACAGGCAGCGGGCATTGCGTCGCTGGACCTCCCAGAGTTTCTGCGTCTGGAAGCCGATTGGACGCCAACCATCCCTCGCTGGTTCTCGCTCTCCATCGAGTTCGAGCTGCAGACGCCCTGGTACTCGAAGGACGATCGGCCTTTCCACGTGCTCGACAACCCGGTACGCAAGGACCGCGTCTTTGGCGTGCCCTTCATGTCCGCCGCGAGCTGGAAAGGGCTTCTCCGCTGGGCCTGCCGTATGGAGGCCGGCTTGCTCAAACACTTGGAGCAGCACGAGAACAAGCTCGACGGTTGGCGGGAACCTGGGTGGATCGTTCATCTCTTCGGGAACGAGAAAGAAGAACGCGAACACTTCAACCGCGGGGCGCTCGCATTTCGCCCCACGTGGTTCGACAAGGTTGGGTTCGAGGTTATCAATCCTCACGACCGCTCCCGGCGCGCCGGTACGAAGCCGCTCGTCTATGAGGTCGTTCCCGGGCGTCGATTAGTGAAAAATGGTTCGAACGAACAGGAAATACCGGGCGCCACGGGCACGTTTCACCTGCTGTACGCACCGCTTCCCGGTGCCGGTGCGCCAGCCGACACCTTCCAGCATCTGTTCGCGGCAATCGAGGCTCTTCTCACCGTCTACGGCTTCTCTGCGAAGCGCACCGCGGGTTGGGGAATGGCAGCGATCCAGAGCTGGCAGCTCGCGGGTGCAGGAGGCAAGACGAACGGAAACCTGAAGACCGCACAGCATGCGCTGGCGCAGCTTGACCGCGTACGGTTCCGGGGGGCAATCCGTGACAGCTAGCCTGCATAAGTTGCGCAAGCATCGCGCCGTACTTCTGGGCTGCGAGGCCATCGGCTGGGTGCACATGGTCGGCAAGGCGCACCCTGACTTCCTGCGAGGTTATGGCGGGCAGTCGAACAACTACAAGTTCAAGCAGTGGTTCGCTTCGTTGAATCCGGACTGGGCCTCACGGATGTCCTGGCTCAAGGGCTCACCAGCTTCCCTGCAGTGGCCCAACTCGCTGACCGAGTTTCTCAAGGATTTCGATGCACCGAGATCGAAGGACAGCATCGTTGGCTTGCTCCAGGCTGCGCACGCGATGGCATCGGGCATCGAGAAGAACCATCCCAACCAGACCAAGAAATACCTTGGCCAAGATGTCACCCATATGTGGCGCTCCTCCCCCTTTGGACACCCAGAGCGCAATCTCCTCGTCACGCCACCGCCCGTCCTTCAGCCAGGTGGTCATGACACACTGATGGCGGAGATAGAGCGCACGCTCGATGATCTCCAGGGCCTCGCGAACCCTGTGACTCCGGACGTCGAACCTTGGGTGCAATGGCGCTCCAAAGCGGTTGGCCCCGAGAGCCTGATGCGCCGCTCTTTCCTGGAGACGCTCGCCGAGACGCGGATTCCGAACAACGATGTCACGCTCTGGGACCAGTCCTACATCGCTTCTGCTCTGTTCAAGAGCGCAGTCGCTGGCACCGTACTCGCGGTCCATGCCGCTGTCTTCCCATTCAACGGAGAGC
>CAYTRQ010000133.1:2236-13035 GCA_964440025.1 uncultured Polyangiaceae bacterium
CTGGAGCTGCCTCAAGCCGAACACCCAGTGGCGTGTGCTCGTTGTGGGCGTCGGGAGCGAGCACTACGAGAGCCGCGCCGTGCGCATCGGAGATGCAACCAGCGCGCGCACCGAGATAGAAGGATTCTTCGACGACGTGTGCCGGCTCATCGAAGTCGATGCGGCCATCGGTTCATTGGTCTACCGCGACAGCGACGTGATGGCGTTCACCTTCCCAGGAGCGCGACTGGATGCCACTGCGGCCGATAGCAAGGGTAGCCTCTCCGACTCCGATGCCGAGACGTTGAAGGACGAACTCCTTTGCGCGGTCAACGCGCTCGCGACGGAACGAGACTTCGAGACGCCTCCCGTCGTGACGCTCTCCGACGAATCGACTCGATCCTTCATCTCGATGGTAACGCAACTTGAAACGGCGCGGCAAACCCTCGCTGTGCCACTGCATCGCAGATGGCCGGATCAGCCGTTCGCCCCACGAGACGGGCAACCGAAACGGTGTCACACGTGCCCTGTCTGTCTTGTTCGGCCGAGCGCCGAGGCGGATGGCAAGCAGGCGCCCTGCGACGTGTGTCGGAAACGCCGCCGAGGAAGACTGGCGGTATGGTTGGACGATGAGGTCGAGCAAGATACCATCTGGATCTCGGAGGTCGCCGACCAGAACGACCGTGTGGCGTTGCTTAGCTTCAGCTTGGGCATTGACAGATGGCTCGATGGAAACGCCGTCGACAGCTTGCGCGCGCAATCCATCAACGAGTGGCAGGAGCACAATGCGTCGCTAGGCGCGGCTCCAAACCCCGTCGACAGCCAGAAACCCTTCGCATCATTGAAACACGAGATCACGTCCAGGTTGACGTCGTTCGATGCGCAGGACCTCCTGATGAAGAGCCTCCAGGACGGATTCGCCCGTGAATCAAGCTGGACTTCGTTCTTCCAAAAGGTCGTCGAGGACCGTTCTGACGCACCGTGTTGGGCGAATCTCAGGAACAACGACGAGTGCGCCGCGTGGCTCGCTCACCAGCTCTTCCGCAAAAACGCTTCTCCCGGGCGCGTATATCGCTTCTGGCGCACGTCGGAAGCGTTCTTCCAGAACCTGCTCTTCGCAATTCGCAAACGGGCCTCGCGACATCAGAACCGTTGGCGTGTACGCCGCCTGGTCCTCAAAGCGGATGGTGGACAGTGGAAGGACCGCGAAACCTATCATGGGGTCTGGCGAGACGCTCCGCTGGGCGTGTTGTACCGCGCAGCGACGCAAGACTTTGTGACCATCACCAACCTCGCGCGCAGTGTCGGTCCGACGGAAGGACACAGGGCGCTGAAGGGACAGACCGTCGAGGTAACCGGAGATGATCTAAAGGCAAAGCAGTCACTAACCATTAATAAAGTGGAAGAGAAGATCGGCCATCTGGGCGCCTACCAACCGATCATTCCACTCGAGGTCGGCCCGCGGCGCTTCCGAGTTCTCGTGCCGCTCGATACCGTCGGTGACATCCTTCGAATTGCCAAGGAGCGCTGGCAAAACGAGTTCGGTCGCGTGTGGGATCGCCTGCCGTTGCGTGCCGGCGTCGTTGCCTTCCCACGCATGGCACCGTTTCAGGGCGTCATCGAGGCGACTCGCAATGTCGAGGAAGAGCTCGTGCGTAAGCCTGCGGAGACTTGGCGCGTGGTAGACGTCCAATCACGCGATGGAGTGAGCGCCACGCGCTGGATTCGTGAAGACGCCGGATCCGAGCTGACGGCCACTCCAACTCGCCTACCGGATGGGCGCATAGACGTCTACTATCCGTATCTCGCTGTCGATGACAGGAAGGCACGTTTCCCTCGAGATTTCCAGCCTCCGCTAGGCCCGGTGTATAGGCACGTGGCTGACCTTCGTTCGGGCGATGGTGCCTCAGTACAACCTTCGCGGTTCGCAACCGTCTTCCTCGATAGTACGGCACGGCGCTTCGAGCCGATCGAGGATCGTTGCCTCTCAGAGGTCGAGCAGCAAGCAGCAGTCTGGGCGTTGATCGAGGAGCACGCACCGAGCATGAGCGCCCTGCGCGGGGCGCTCAGCACCATCGAGGACGCCCGCGAAAGCTGGCACGATAACTCGCCTTCTCTCCAGGAGCGGGAAACATGGCTCGGCTTCGTTCGAGCCGTGCTGCACGACCAGCTCGAAGTCCGCGGACCCGCACTTGAAGCGCTCGTCGACGCCGCACGATCGGGTGTTCTCATCCGTGCCCTGCGCTGGAACCTGCAAGTCTTGAAGAAGAACCTAGAGGCAACCGATGACCACTAACAACAGCTATTTATCTAACCGGGTCTTCGGGCTTGCCGTTGATCCCATTCACGTTGGTACCGGTGGTGCGCGCCTGGGGCGTGTGGACAACACCATCGTTCGTGACCCCGTGACGCGGGTGCCGAAGATCCCTGGCTCCAGCCTGGCAGGGGTGTACCGCGCGTACGTCGCAATGCAGACTGACGGTAAGTACCCAGGTTGCGCCGGGCAGGGCGGGGCCAATGCGCAGGAGCAGGGCGAACACTGCGGCCAACGCGATTGTCAGGTATGCATGTGCTTCGGCTTCACGCGGGGCAACGCAGGTGGTTTCGCGGGACTTGCGGGCTTCAGCGATGCTCACGTTGTGCTTTTTCCCGTACCGACACGGAGCGGGCCCAAGTGGATCGCGTCGCCATCGAGCCTCGGATGTGAGGAGCCCCCTTCAGGCATCGAGGAGGGCAAGGTGCACCTAGCTGGCAAGGACGCGCAGCCACTGAACCTGGGATGGCTGTTCCTGCCGAGTGGGGAGACACCGGAAGGCGTGAAGGCCAAAGTCGATAAACTGACAGAAGTATCAAAGCACATGCGCGACAACGTCGCCATCGTCTCCGACAAGCTCTTCGGTCACATCGTCAATAGCAACCTCGAAGTACGCACGTCGATCTCGATCACCCCGGAAACGGGTGCAGCGAAAGAAGGAGCACTATTTACCTATGAGGCCATCCCACGCGGCACGGTAATTGCGTGGGAGGTCACGTGCCGTAACCCGAGTCACTTCAAGGTAAACAACGAGGAGGTGAGAGAGGTAGCGTCAATGGACGATGTCTTCAAAAAAGTCGAGGGGGCGCACGAGTTGTTGGGACAGCTCGGTATTGGCGGTATGGGTACTCGTGGCATGGGCCGTCTGCGCGTTCTTGGAAAATCACCCGATGGGAGCAATGGCAACGCGACTCTGAGCAACAGACAAGAGCGAGAATCGTGATGGACAACCTGGACATGAGATGCGCTGAAGTGGGGCAAGAACTCGCATCCAATCAGAATGTGAGCGAGAAGCTTCTGACCGACGCGCTCGGAGTGCTTGAGGAGCAAGGTCTCTACGCGGCGTTTCTGTATCTGAAGGCGCGAGGCGGCGATGGTGAGAAGGCCACCTGCAGGAAAGCCCATGACTTTCTGAAAACCATCCCAGAAGGCGCTCCGTTGGTGACGGGAGACAGTGACCTGCTCGCTTCGATCAAGGCCCTCTCGCAGAACCTCGACAACCTCCTCTTAGCCCGTGACCTCGTCCGCCAGGCGCTGGTCTACGCGCGCTATCACGTCAAGGCGAGGTCGTAATGGGTTGGACGCTGCACCGTTGGACCTGGGTACTAGAAGGACCGCTCTTCGTCGGCTTCACTCCCTCGGGATCGCTGAATCGCTGCCGCATCTACGTCCCAGCGCGGGCTGTATGGGGTGCGGTCACGGCTGAGGCCGCACGGCACACGGCAGAAGGAATGCCCGACTACAAGGGCGTTGGCGATAGGCTGAAAAGCGATGCCCGATTCTCGTACCTCTACCCCGCAGAGCGTTTCAGCAACCGCTGGGTAGCTTGGCTGCCCCGGTATGAGCGAGACCATGGACTGTGCTGGCGCCGAGAGGATGACCGAGACGATCCGCAGCCGGATCGCCGCTTTCGGCGCCGGCTGCTGACAACTCGTCCAGGGACTGCCATCGATCCCAGCTCAGACTCTGCCGCAGACGGCTCACTACGTGAGACCGAATGCGTGAGCGACCGTTGGCGGCAGTCCAGAAATGGTGACGACAATCGCGTCGCCTATGTCGGCTACGTCTTCGCGCAAACAGACGCCGCCAAGGACTACACGGGCGAGGCAAATCGCCTCTTCCTTGGCGGCGACACACGCTACGGGCTCGGGTGGGTGCAACGCGTAGCTCTTGAAGAATCCCAACAGGTGTTTGGACTACCCACCGAGCGAGCCGCTAAAAACCCGCGCGTTCAGGCAAAGCGAGTTCTGGCACATGCCGAGGCAGACCAAATGCAGGGCAACCTCGAACGCACAGTAGGCTGGAGCTATCGCGACCACGGCGGGATTGGGTCACCTGGACAGCCCCTGTGGGTACCTGGTTCCCACGGAAGCAGGAGTGCAGCCTGGGACGTCCGTGACACCGGATTCTGGCACGTACCGGCGGAGCGCACCTAGCGAGATCCTTGCCCCTCTTCATCGCCTTCCCCAACCGTCTTCAACTGCCTCTGGTGTCTGCCATCCAATCGGACCGGTTCACCCCCAAACACTATCGAAGTCCGCTGCAAATGAGTGAAATCGAGATCCCTCCGCCAGGTCTTAATCTCCGCTCAGTTTCCTGAGCCAAGACTAACCGTCGACAACAGGTAACCGGTGGGCGACAGCCAGCGGTCTCAGCGCCCCCCGCGCGGTTTCCTCCCGACCTTGGGTGGTTCGGCCTTCCGGTCGGTCAAGAGGGTCTTGCTCGCGCGAAAGCCGCGCACATTGACGAGATCCGCGACGGTCACATCAAACTGTTGTGCAAGGATGAGAAGGGTCTCGAGCGTAGGGTTGCGGCGCCCTCTCTCCAGCTCCTGGTAGTGCCGCAGCGTGATCCCCTCGACTTGCTCCTGCGTCAGGCCCGCGAGCCAACGAGCCCGCCTGAGATTCTCGCCGACCGCTGCGCGGAAGTGGTCGAAGTCCACTGAGAGATGGTCACAAAACCGGGTATTGTAAACCAGGTCATTATAGTGTCTCCTATTTTCACTATGAGAAGAGGGAAGGCTCGGTGAAACGGAACCGCGAACAACTTATCTCCGCTTCAACCCCGAGACCTCGGGTGCCCCTTGGGTTTGCGACCTCTTTTGGGACCCTCGACCTTCAGAGAGGACAGTGGTTTCTTGGAAGGGCGAGCGCCGGGGACGGAGACGAGGTCGGCCACGGTGACTCCGTAGACACCGGCGAGATCGTGGAGCTTTTCCAGGGACACTCTCGGGCGGTGCCCGTTCTCGAGCTCCCAAAGGTAGCGGAGCCCTCCCGCACCGGACGTGGCTTCTTCTCTGGTCAGTCCGGCGGCGTGCCGGGCGTTCCTGAGATTGACGCCGACGCGCGCGAGAAACTCCTCGTATTCCATGTAGCGAATAGGATTCAGAGGGCGGGCTTTAAAACATTACACAGTTGTGTTTCCATACCTTCCAGGAGGAAGTGGCCGATGGAACACAGAACGATCATCCTCGCTCAACGATTGCTCCCACGGACGCAGACGCGGACGACGCTTGGCGGGTCACGAGCGAGGCCGCACGAAAGGGACTGGGCGCCCGCCGCAGCCCTCGGAGTGCAATCCTCACCCCTGTTTCGGTCGCCCCGGCCGCGCTGCGGCGATGGTCGGCTCGCGCAGAATCTCGCCCGGATCATCCAACTCGAGGGCTTCGATGTAGCGGAACAACGTGGAGATGCGCATGTCGACCCGGCCCTGCTCGGTCCGTGCGACGTTCTGCACCGCGATGCCCAACTCGGCGGCCAGCTCCTCCTGAGTCCGGCCGGACTCCATGCGCAGCTCTCGAATGCGAAGCCCGACGCGTTCTTGAGGGGACTTCGGGGCCTTTTTCACGGGGGAAGAGTGCGGGGCTCCCCCATGTAGAAACAGCATCACATATGTTGTAGTTTTAGCAAGCACGTTGGGGCCGGACCCAGGCGCCCTCCAACCAATCCCACCACCCATGAGATTCCACGTTCGCGTTCTGCCTGACGAGGAGCCCACTGGCCCTTGGAGTCGCAGGGAGCTGCTTAGCCGTGCCCAGCGCGGCAACTACTGCAGCCAGACGGTGGTGCGCGCCGAGGGCGAAGAGATCTGGCGGCCGCTGGACCAGGTCATCCCCCTGAACCATCTGCCCTACTCTGGCCCAGGTCGAGGCACCGCCCTCGCTTGGCTCACTCAGGTCGTCCGCCGTCGCTACCATTCGGCCTACGCTATCAGACGCATCATTCAAGCCTTCGCCTTCGGCTACGAAGTGCTCGGCGCTCTACTCATCCTCCTGGCACTCTGCGGCGTCGCCGTGGGGACCTCTCCGGCTGCCGACGGATACTGGACGGTGCTGGCCCCTTTTTTTGGACTCACTGTCGGAATCCTATTCATCGGCGCAGGTCTGCTCGGGCGAGCCGCCGCGCATGCTCTCGGCGCACTCTTGGACATTGCTGTGCAAACCCGCGTCTCACTGGAAGTCGCTCAGCGCGAGCGGTAATCATGCTGCCCCTCTGCAACGCGCGGAGACTGCCTCTTCAAGAAGGAAATCCAAGATGAAGGGGCGATCGTTCCATGCCTCCAGGCGTTCGCGAAGCTTTGTCCGTCGGTACCCCGGAGGATGTTTCCGCGGACACTCTCGGCGAAGCCAGACTACGCCTTCTTCGGTCTGCCCGGATGGAGTCTCGTTTCGCCACCGGATGGTTGCTGGAAGAGATCGGCAACCTCCACGTCGAGCCCTACGGCGAAGGCAACGAGTGTTCGGAGAGTGGGGTTCGCCGCAGCCGTCTCGAGAGAAGACACCTGCTGGACGGAAACGCCGGCCTTCTTGGCAAGAGCAGCTTGGCTCATCTTCTTGGCTGTCCGGGTTTCGGCGACGACTCGGGCCACGTTGGCAATGACCGTTTCTGCATAATCCACGTCGTCGGGCACGGAGCTAAGATCACCCAATGTCCTGCGATAAAAAGCACCTGTTAAAATTGACCAATTTTAGTTGTATATTTTGTCCAAATCGAGTAGTTGGAACCGATAGCTCATAAGAGCCCTCATGTTCCCCGTACGCCGTTGACCACGGTTTCCATTCACCCCCCATGAGATTCCACGTTCGCGTTCTGCCTGACGAGGAGCCCACTGGCCCTTGGAGTCGCAGGGAGCTGCTTAGCCGTGCCCAGCGCGGCAACTACTGCAGCCAGACGGTGGTGCGCGCCGAGGGCGAAGAGACCTGGCGGCCGCTGGAGCAGATCATCCCCATCAACCACCTGCCCTGCTCCGGACCAGTTGGAGGCGCCACCCTCGCCTGGCTCATTCACGTCGTGCGCCGTCGCTACCAATCGGCCTACGCCATCAGACGAATCATTCATGCCCTTGCCTTCGGCTACGAGGTGCTCGGCGCTCTCATCATCCTTACGGCGCTCTGCGGCGTTGCCGTCAGGACCTCTCTTCCTGCGGACGAATACTGGATGGCGCTGGTCCCCTTCCTCGCACTCGTTGTCGGAATGGCGCTCATTGGAGCGGGCCTTCTGACGCGAGCCGCAGCCCATGCCCTCGGTGCCCTCTTGGACATCGCCGTGCAAACTCGGGTCTCACTGGAAGTCGTAGAGCGCGACGCCCCAGCCCCCGGTCCCAGGGTTCGGTGAGCAAGCGCCATCGGTATAGATTTCCACGAAGGGCCGCTTCATCCACAGCACCGAAATCTCTACCGCCCCCCGCGCGGCTTCCTGCCGACCTTGGGTGGTTCAGTCTTCCGGTCGGTCAGCGTCTTGCTCGCTCGAAAGCCGCGCACATTGACGAGATCCGCGACGGTCACATCAAACTGTTGTGCAAGGATGAGAAGGCCCTCGAGCGGGTGCCCCTTGGGTTTCCGGCCCCTCTTGGGCCCCTCAACCCCCAGAGAGGACAGTGGTTTCTTGGAAGGGCGAGCACCGAATTGTTGAACTCTCGCAGCGTTGAACACCTCATCGTTGGCGGACATGCAAGGACCAACTGCTCAAGCACTTCGCTTCCCTCCGTTCGACCTGGCCCTTGCGCAAGCGGTAGAGAAATTCCTGATGCCCGATCTCGTCAGAAGTGTTTGTGGGAGAGACTGACTGCATCAGCTTACCCGATGTGTCTGTAAGGGTTCTTGGGCCCCACGACTTCTCATGGGCGAGAGGCAGCTCGTGCGCGTTCGATTGGCGTCGCGTCGGGCGTTGGAAGATGGCTGAAAGGGATGAAGGGGGAAGATATGGGGCATTCCGTGTTGCGCATCGTGCCAGGCGAGCGGCCTTGGGTCCCTGTGGTTCGACGACGACGCGAGGTCGAGTACCCTCCGTCTATGGAGCACGATCAAAGGAGGCGGTTGAACCTGCTGGAGACCCCATTCGAAGAAGGTCGACGAAAGCCGCAGCCACGCCGACGTCATGGGACGCGACCGCTTTCCTCGGGAGCGCAGATACCGGTCCGTGTCCAGATCCCAGCCACCCCCTTGGCTCCGTGACCATCACGCCCTTACCCAGCGGAGCAAGCGTCAATCCAGTCTCGCGATGCACGAACGGTAGCTGCACGTTTGCAACCCACGTCGCCGAACTCCCCCATGGACAACCAAATCTTGTTCGATCTCTTCGACAAGACGATCCGTGCAGCCAATTTGCTCGGGAAGGACGTCGACTTCGTGCAAGAGCTTTCATCGATCATGGGAAGCCTCCCTCCCATGCAGATCGGCAGGTTCGGACAACTGCAAGAGTGGCTAGAGGACTGGGACAACCCAGCGGACCAACACCGCCACGTGTCCCACCTCTACGGTCTCTTTCCGAGCAGTCAAATCTCGCCTTTCGAAACTCCGGAGCTCTTCGATGCAACCCGAACGAGTTTGCTTGCGCGCGGAGACGTCTCCACAGGGTGGTCGATGGGATGGAAGGTGAACTTCTGGGCTCGACTGCTCGACGGCAATCACGCATTGAAGTTGATCCGCGACCAGTTGACTCCACAGAGCGGCGAGAGCGGGGGCACCTATCCGAACTTCTTCGATGACCATCCGCCATTCCAGATCGACGGAAACTTCGGGTGCACTTCGGGCATTGCCGAGATGCTCCTGCAGAGCCACGGGGGAGAGGTTCACGTCCTCCCGGCGCTCCCCGACGATTGGACGCCTCTGGCGGGGTCCGGGGTTTGCGTGCCTATGGCGGATTCGAGCTGGACTTCACCTGGCTGGACGGAAAGGTCGAGCAGGAAGTCGCACGGTGGTCAGAGCGTCTTCTTCCGGTGACAGCTACGCAGAAGAGAGAATCTCCAAGAGTCACTTTCTGCCCGGACCCGCACCCATCCAGCGTGCGTCGCCGCCTATCGTCATGCAGAAATTTCCAAGAGCCGGGGGTGGATTTTCACCCGTTCCGGTGCAGTTGAGAACAACTACTCTACCCCCATGCTGACAGCCCAGAGATGGGAGCGCACGCGGGCCAAAGTTGTCCAAGGCTCGATGCTCCTCGCTTTCCTATGTTCTTGCTCGAGCGATCCGGCCGAAGGAGGCCCGCTCACCACCAGTTCAGGGGGCATGAACGTCGGGACGGGTGGCACCGAGGCAAACGCTGGATCCGGCGGCGCCGAGACGAACGCCGGAGTCGGAGGTACCCAAAACACTGGATCCGGCGGCGCCGAGACCGACACTGGAACCGGCGGGAGCGAAGTGGGCACGGGTGGCACCGAGGCGAGCGGCGGAACGGATGGCGGCGAGACCAGTGCGGGGAGCGGCGGTAGGCCTCTCGGTACAGGAGGAAGCGAGTCCAGTGGCGGAACGGGCCACAGCGAAGCGGGCGGCGGCTCTGGGGGGACCACGGGGGGCGGCGGCTCTGGAGGGACCAACGGGGCCGGCAACAATGAGATCACCGTTTTTCTCGCAGGAGACGATGTCGATTCGAACGGTCCTCTGGACACCACGGTCGAGGAGAACCTGAACTTCAGCGGAGGAGGTCATATCCTCGTTCGTCCAACGAACATCACGAGCGAACCGAATACCAAGCATCCCGTGGCGATCTGGGGACCTGGTGGAGGGACGCCACCGACCGACTACCTGCAGCTCTTGACTCGTATGGCCTCGCAGGGCTTCGTCATTGTCGGTATCAGGGAATCCACGGGCGACAGCGTTCTGATGTCAGCCGCGATCGATTGGCTACAGGAGCAGGACGCCGATTCCAGCAGTCCGATGTACGACCGATTGATTCTCGATCGCGTGGGCGTGTTCGGTCATTCAATGGGCGGGCTATCGTCGGAAGCAGCGGCGCTGGCGGATGACCGTGTGTCCACCGCCTTGTTGGACAACAGCGGTTCCTTCAGTCACGACGCGCTCGTCAATGTGACCATTCCGGTCGGCATCATCTACGGCGAAAATGGACAAGAGCGCCCTAATGCAGAGGGAGACTTCAACAACCCGGGCAACCAAGGGCCGTGTTGGTTAGCCATGATGGCCGGAGGCGGCCATGGCTCCGGGCCCTGGGACGGCGCTGGCGCCAACGTGTCCTGGATGCGTTGGCATCTCGGCGGCGAAAACTTTCGAAAGGATGACTTCATCGGCAACGGCGGGAGGTACAACGATACGGGGATCTGGTCGACCGACTTCAAGAACTGGGAAGACTGGAAGAACTGGAACGAATAGCGGGGCATGCTTCGGCTCCGTGAGCGGGATCACGCCTAGGCCCGCTGGTTCGACGCGCTTGCGCGTCTTGGGGGGCAATCTTGTCGATTTCCTCGAGCTTCTTCACGCGGGACTGCACCTGTGCGGCGTGACTAGTGCTGCGACCACATAAAAGTGGTCGGTAGGGAGACCACTTTTCTCTCG
>CAYTRQ010000134.1:0-12969 GCA_964440025.1 uncultured Polyangiaceae bacterium
GATTAAAATGGTAGAGGTGGAAAGTGCCAGGGAGATGGAAGAAGCCTTTAATGAGGCTCAGGCCAATTTTTCCGGGATCACCGAGGAGCAGCTCTTTATTGCCGAGGCGTTTCACCAGGCCACGATTGTCATCGACGAAGAAGGCACCGAAGCGGCTGCGGCAACGGCATTCATAGGTGATGTTGAAAGCGAACCTCCCACACCCATCGAGGTGACCTTCAACCGCCCGTTCGTGTTTTTCATTCGGGATGTCGCTACCGAAGCAGTGCTATTCGCCGGTCACTACGTCAGTCCAGAGTAAGAGCTCGCACGGGAGCGTGGAAAGGATCCCTCCGCAGGCTCCCCCGCAGCCAGAGGCGGTGGAGCCTCTCCCTGGTGCGGAACGGATCAACGCACGAGCAAGCGATCGACGAGGGTCTCCTTTTCGATGAGGCACCGCTCTTTAGTGCACACACTGAAACTGATGTTGACTGACAAGTCGTGCTGTCCTTTCAGGCGAGGGCGGACCTTGGCGAGTAGAGCGGCCTGCGTTTCGTCATCACCAGATTGAGGTAACTCCACTTCGAGTGTTTCCCAGGTGGAGCCCTCCTTGATGCTTAGCTTCATGGGATAGTCGAAGTTGACCTTCTTTCCGTTCTTGGTCACGAGGTGAACCTCGATGCCGAATTCGGAGTTCAAGGCAGCCGTGCCGGGCGTTTCCAAAAGAAGGTCGAAGTGAGTGCCCGAAACCTCCCTTTGAGCGCTGACCGAGCTGGCTGAATCGGAGGGACATGCCGAAGCAACGGAAGCCGTGAAGAGCGTTGCCGCCAGGGCAGAAGTGAGGGTGAGCCGAAGGGACGTGATCGGAGGAGAGGGGGGAGAGTGCCGGTTCGTGCGCGGGGTGGTTTTCATGCTTGGAAGAGACCTACGAAACAAAGTGAACTGCAGTTTCGGTATCGGTCTTGCGGAAGTTGGTACGGGGCGCGTCCGAGTGCATCAACCATGGCTCGACCTGGGGATTCCGCCGTCGTCTGAAGTGCTCTCCGGTGTGACAACCGACCAACTATAGCGCTTTGGGCCCATGGGAGACGCCTTCGCGACGCTGGCCAACTCTCTGCCTCCATTTAGGTAACCAGATGGGACTGGGCGTCGTAGGTAGGGAAAGTGGCGTCGATGAACGCCGGATTGCGAAAACAAACTCGAGAAAAGACAGACAAGGAGACAAATGTCCGATTTTGCCATTCACACGAAAGAGGGGGGCTCCTCAGGGGTCTCGCGAGGCGTTGGAAGCTGCCGAGAAGAAGACAGGCATGATCCCCAACTTGTTTGGAATCATGGCTGAGTCTCCAGCGGCGCTTCGGGCGTACACTCAGATCGAGGCGGCGCTTGAGCAGCAAGCTGCGTTGGATAAGAAGATGATTCTCGGCTCGAGGTGCTGCGCCGTTTTGCGGTGACCATGGTTCAGGAAGGTGGCTGGGTGTCGGAACAGGCGCTTCAGGAGTTCTTGGAGGCAGGCTACGAGCGGCGTCATGTGCTCGATGTCGTGACATTGGTCGCCATGAAAACGCTCAGCAACTATACGAATCATATCGCTCAGGCACCTCTGGACGAGGCGTTTCGATCCACTCGGTGGAAGGCCGCGTAATCATTTGTGGTACTCGAAGAGAGCGCATCGAGTTCCAGAAGAGCTTGATGCTTTGAACCTCCTCGTCGTTTACGCAGCGACGAGGAGCTACGCTGCAATGAGGAACCCGAGAGAAAGATGGACGGTCTCGTCGCTTGCGCAGCGATGAGGAGCTGCTTTCCGCTGCATCAAGAGGTGGCTTCAGTGTTTGCCCCCTCTTCTGGGGAAGGGTACGGGGGCTGCTTTTCTTTGAAACCGGCCTCCGGCCGAAGCCGACCGTCACCACATTCTGGAAGTGCTTCGAGCCCCCTCGAAAGGTGAGTTGCCGAGGCACTGGGTGAAGGCGCAAAAAGTCCTTCCACGGTCCCTACTCTGGTCGCGTGATGATTTTTGCCGCCGCCCTCGCACATTGACAGAGGAGGGGACGAGAGCAGTCTTGACAATATACGCGAAAAAGGCGCGCAGTGCGTCCTGGCTTGATACCAGCGTAAGGGTCTGGATTTGCCGGGAAATCACGTTACTAAAGGTACAGATTAGCTGGTAGAGGGGCTCAGAGGAAAGAGATGCCCCGAGAGGAATTTCTGAACCAGCAGCAGTCGGCGCTTGTCCATCGGCTTCTTCGGGAGCTGAAAGAAAAGCACGGGACGCAGAGGGCCGTGGCCGAGGTCGTTGGCGTCTCGCAACAGACGATTTCGCGGTATTTGGCGGACGATTCGCAGCCGGTGGGATTGCGTCTTGCCAAGTCGCTTGCCGAGAGCGGCCTTTTGGATTGGGGGAGGTTGGTCAGTTCGCCGTCCGAGGCTTCCTCCGGTTTTACGGTCACACCACCACGTCCCATGCTTGTGCGCGAGCGCTCCAACCGCGCTCGTGCGATTGCTCTATTGATGGAGGACGGACGAGGCTCGGAAGAGGATCTGAGGGCGGCGGCAGATCGCGCTACCAAAGCGCTAGGAGCGAGCGAATGGCAGTCGCCCCTTGCCTGGGTCCGCATGATCGAGCTGTTCCTCCGGAGCGTAAGAGCTGATGAAGATGAGTCGCCTGATGACGGTGAAACACAATAAGTGCAAACTCATGACCTCGAAGGCTCTGGCCGGTGCTCCTTGCAGGGCGACTGCTGCTCGTCTGAACTGCGGGGAGAACGCGCTTTGCTTTCAAGACGATTTCTTTCGAACACTCGGCGCGCCGGAAAAAAGAGTTTGATCGATACTCCATGGCCCCGGTCCTCGGCATGCCATGTAGAGGAAGAGGAGCGAGTAGACGAGAGCCAATTCACCTTGGTTGATGGCAGGAAAGAACCTTTCGCCAAAGCTTAGCTTCCAATGAAACTGCACGTAGGCGACTGCCATCGTTCCGCTCGCGAGGAAGGCAGCCCACGAAGTGAACAATCCGAGACAGATCGCGGTACCGGTAGTGAGCTCGATCAGGCCACCAATCCACAATTGTGAGCCAGGGGGAGGCTGCGAGTTGCTGAGAAGACCAAAGATCTTTTGGCATCCATGAAACGCAAAGAGTGCCCCGACAACGACTCGGAGGAGGGCGAAGGCAGCTTCCATTCTGGGCTGGAGGAAACGAAACAGCATGCAGGGAATGAGAGCCCCACAACGAACAGGTCGCAAGTCTCCGACCACCGAGTCGGTTTGCAGACGTCGTTCCCCGGGCCGGAATTGTAAAAAAATGACCAATGGTCGTCGCTGCGCCTTACTCATGAGCAAGTGAATAAGAGGGACAGCGAAGATGGCCGGATGCCAGCACCAGCTCGTTCGGACGCGGTCGGAAGACGAGAACGCTATTTTGAGCGCTCATTGAGGCCGCAGCCGTACTCCTGCGGCGTCGAGTGGTCAGAGACTTCGCAGAGTAGCAGGCGATGATGAGGTGTTGCGTCTGTTCTGATGGCGGGCCTCGGGAGCAAGGGGGCTTGATCCCTTGTGCAAAAGCAAATGACGCCAGCGTATGGACTGGCGCGATGAGTTCTGTATGCTGGCCCGCCTTTCGCGTCACCGTGACTCTCTTGGGAGAGCGACGGTTCGGGGGGGGCGCATCGTAAAAAGTAGGGAGGAAAAGCTTTGGAAGCGATATTAATACGCAAGTTGGCCGCAGGACTGACCGCCGTCGGATTGGTCGCATGCCCGATAGCTTGTAGCCACGAGGACGACGGCCCCCATGATTCAATCGTCAGCCACTCAACCAATTCTGACACGGATGTCATACGTGAGAAGCAAAACATGGCACAGCTGGCTCAGCTTGGTGCACATGTTTCCGGTGGAGACAAGGAGCCAACGAAGGTTGTAGGACCTCAGCTAGCCGGGGGGCCATCGCCTCGTGCCGCAGCTGAGCGTTTCGTCAAACAGCACGGCGCATCCTTGCGTGTTCAGGCCACCGATTTGGCCCAAACGATGTCGCCAGACAGGCAGACACCCCATCAGGTGCCCGTCTACTACGACAAAGCCAAAGGAAAGTATCGCTTCACTCGGATCAGTTATGGGCAGAGTCGGAATGGCATTCCGGTCTATGGCGTCCGTGTGGATGTCTTGGTCCGCAATGAGCCCGGCAACCCGGTAGTTTGGGCGACCTCGAATGCCAAGAGCCTTGGCAACTATCAGCCTCAGTTCAACGGAGTGCGAATCGATGCAAAGAAGGCGCGCCAGGCGCTCGCAAGTGGGCAGAAGAGAGCCGACCTGACCGGACGGACTCGTCAGACGTTGGGGGGCAAGATCGATTCTTTGAGTTCACCCGAGCCAGTGATCTGGGCGGGAACACGAAAATCGCCTGCCTCACCGCGCCTTGCCGTGACCTATGTGGCGGAGGCGAGTCAGGGGCCCGAGAAATATCGAGTGGTTGCGGATGCAGAAACAGGAGATCTGCTGCACCAGGAAAGTTTGGTCGTTTTCGAAACTGTCAGTGGTATTGTTGAAGGACAAGCCACGACGAATTATCGAGCGCTTGAATGCTCCTCACCGAATACAGCAGCGCTACCTTATCCTCGCCTCGAGCACGGAGGCTCGAGCACTCTGGGGGATGAGACGGGCAGCTACTCCTTTGACGAGACGGCGGGAACGCCCGTTTCGGTGAGCTCTCCAATAGCTGGGGAGTTCTTTGTTGTGGAGGATGGCGGCGATCCCACACGCAACGAGGTGCTTTCGCAGTCCGTCACCCCCCCAGCGGTTGCCGACTTCCTCCATAACGCGGAAGAGCTCGATGAATACACATTGGCGCAGGTCAATGGATACCTTCATGCCAATCAGGTGCGCGACTGGTTGCTGTCGTACAATCCGAGCTTTCCCACCATCACGACGGAGACTGAGTTCCCAGTCAACGTCAATTTGGCGTCGGGCTACTGCCCAGGCAATGCTTGGTATGATTACCAGTCAATCAACTTTTGCGCTAGTTCATCCACGTATGGGAATACCAGCTTCGCCAGCGTGAACTATCATGAATACGGTCATCACATCGTTGCTAGCGCCGGCAGTGGGCAAGGTGAGTACGGCGAAGGCATGTCCGATGTCGTGGCAATGTTGATCGCCGACGATCCAGGACTTGGCTATGGTTTCTACCTCAACGAATGCAATACGCCGTTGCGCAGCGGCGACAATGACTGCCAGTACGATGCCTCGAGTTGTTCCAGTTGCGGGAGCGGGTCACATTCTTGCGGACAGCTACTGAGTGGCATTGTTTGGGACATTCGTAACGCGCTGGTGGCCTCAGAGGTTCCCGATTATCTCGGGCTTCTCTCGAACCTTGCTGTCAACTCGACCTTACTCCACACCGGAGAGTCGATTGATGGTCAAATTGCCATCGATTTTCTGACTCTGGATGACGATGATGGAAATATTGGCAACGGAACTCCCCATAGGGAAGAGATTTGCTCTGGATTCGAAGCCCATGGGATTGACTGCCCGGAGCTCGATACCGGTCTTTCGGTCTCCCCTTCGACTGGTTTTGAGTCTCAGAGCGAGCAAGAGGGCGGTCCGTTCGTCCCCTCGGAGGAAGTCTACACGCTGGAGAACCTCGGACCCGATCCGTTGGACTTCGCGGTGAGCGCGGATGTCTCTTGGGTCGCCGCAGATGTGACAACTGGTTCCCTCGCTGTTGGTGAGACGGTGAGCGTAACGATCAGTATCGACGAGGCGGTGGCTGGAAGCCTCGAGGTCGGCGAGTACACGGGAACACTGACGTTTGACGATGTGACAGGAACGGGAGACGATGTAGCGTTGCCGCTTGGGTTGCAGGTGGGCACGCCGAGTGTCCAGCACTCTTGGGATCTCGACGAGGATCCCGGTTGGGAACGACAAGGCGAGTGGGAGTTTGGTCTTCCCTTGGGAAACAGCGGCGATCCTGCGACGGCTGCAACGGGAACCAACGTTTTTGGTTACAATCTTGCTGGAGCATACTCCAACGGTTTGCCCGAAACGCACCTCACATCGACTGCGATCGATTGTTCTCAGATCAGCGGCACTGAGTTGCGATTTCAGCGTTGGCTGGGCGTAGAGAGCAGTTCCTTCGACCATGCTTCAGTGCGTGTCAGTACCGACGGTGAGACCTGGAGCACGGTCTGGGAAAATGGAGGTTCGAACCTTCAGGATACGGCATGGACGCCCCAGGTGTTGGACATCTCTGCAATTGCTGACGGACAACCGACTGTTTACGTCCGCTTCACCATGGGAACAACCGACGGCGTTGTCACCTATGGTGGCTGGAATATCGATGATATCGAGATCTGGGGCCTGGGACAGCCTGCCGAAGATTGTGAAGTGGATGCGGAATGCGACGATGGTGCTTTCTGCAACGGTGTCGAGCAGTGCATCGAGGGAAGTTGCGTCCCGGGTGAGGCTGTTGTCTGTGACGATGGCGTCTCCTGCACCGATGATGTCTGTGATGAGGAGCTCGACGCATGCCAGAGCAGTCCGAACCATGGTCTGTGCGACGATGGCGCTTTCTGCAACGGTGCCGAAGTCTGTACCGACTCGGGTTGCGAGTCCGGAACTCCGCCGGTTTGTGATGATGGTATCGATTGCACCACCGATAGCTGTGATGTCGAGTTCGATACGTGCATCTTCGAGCCGGACAATACGGTCTGCGACAATGGGGTGTTTTGTGACGGCGCAGAAGTTTGCTCTTCTGACAGTGGTTGCAGTGCAGGAACTCTCCCTTGTCCGGACGGCACGTGCGACGAAGAGACGAATTCTTGCATTTGCGAGGACGTTGTCTATGAAGCCGAAGATATGTACCAATCCACTGGTGGTCCTACGACTGGTGGCTGGAACATTTGGTCGAACGGTTACATCGAGACGAGCCATACCTTTGCCGGAGGACAGACGACTTTGGTGGTAGCTGCCTCTGGGGAGGAAGCGAATGGTTGGCCCCATATGGTGGTCAGCGTAGGTGGTCAGGTTGTTGGCGATGTGACTGTTGATCAAGCGACGTGGCAGAACTATGAGTTCACCTTCGACGCGGTTGCTGGAGATCAAACCGTTCAAGTGGAGTTCGACAACGACTACTACGGTGACCTAGGAGATCGGAATCTGCTTGTGGACGCCGTCACGGTCGTCTGCGGAGGTTCCGAACCGAGCTGTGACGACGGAGTTCAGAACGGCGACGAGACGGACGTGGATTGCGGCGGCTCTTGTGCTGGCTGCGAGGAAGGTGAAAGCTGCGAGGTGGACACCGACTGCGCAGAAGGCATATGTGAGTCCGGCATTTGTACGACGGATACGTTGCCGAGCTGTGACGACGGAGTTCAGAACGGCGACGAGACGGACGTGGATTGCGGCGGCTCTTGTGCTGGCTGCGAGGAAGGTGAAGGCTGCGAGGTGGACACCGACTGCGCAACTGGCACCTGCGATGGTGGCGTTTGCACGGAATCCACGGGAGGTATCGAGGCTAGCATTAGCATTGATACCGACTGGGAAAGTGGCTACTGCGGTACCGTCGAGATCACGAACGTTTCCACGACGCCGACCAGCAGCTGGGAGGTCTCTGTTGATCTGAACGGAGCCAATATGACGGGTGGATGGAATGGAAACTTCGAGACAACTCCCGAAGGTTTTGATGTGACGCCAATCGACTGGAATGCGGTCATCCAGCCGGGAGCGCAGATGCTCCAAACTGGGTTCTGTGCGAATCGTGTCGCCAGTGGGACTTTCCCAGAGGTCACGGAAGCTACGGGTACGTTCTAGGACGTGGGCTCAAAACCCCGAAGGGGTTCGGGAGATACGTTCCAATAGGCGAGGTAGTGAGAGGTGCTCCAGAGTACCTCTCACTACCTCGAAAGAACGCCGCGGCTCA
Source organism: uncultured Polyangiaceae bacterium (assembly GCA_964440025.1). GTDB lineage: Bacteria > Myxococcota_A > Polyangia > Polyangiales > Polyangiaceae > NIC37A-2. The sequence continues at coordinate 7,886 of CAYTRQ010000134.1, forward strand.
CCGGTAGTTGGGTGAGTTGAGCGGAAGAAAAGGGCGGCCTTGGTCGCCCTTTTTTTTCGTGGGGAAGCATCCCGAGCGGCTTCGAATGATCGGTCGCGCCCTCGCCGGCTCTGGATTACTCTAGTTACGTAATGCGAAAGACTTCTTCGGTATTGGTGTTGAGCGTTTGCATTTTTCCCGGCACCGCCAGGGCGATCGACTGTCAAGACGACACATTTTATGCTGACCAGGACCACCCGGAAGCCAGTGATGATAATTCCGGTAGTGAAGAGGAGCCGCTAGAAACGCTGCAGACGCTCGTGGATGCCGTCGGACAATGTGTACAAGAAACGGGGGAAACCAAGACGGCACGTGTTCGACGTACCGAGTTTCCGTATCGAGAGCCGAGTCGGTTTTCTGGAGATTCGTTTGGAGGTGTGACGGTCCGATATGGCGGAACGTCGGACACGGCAAGGTTGATCATCGAAGGTATCGAGGATGAACGAGGGTTGCCGGTGATCGATCAAGAATTGGGACAAGCCGACGACGGCTCACCGCTCCCTGGGTTTTTCGTTTATGCCGACTACGTTACGATTCGGGGCTTCGAGATCACGCAAACGGCTGCCCCGGGGGTAGAGATCCCTTGGGGAGAGGATAAACTCGGAATCATCGTCGAAGGCTGTCATATTCACCATTTGTATGGTCAGGAAAACCTTGGGGGTGTTCGTTTGAACAACTGTCGTGGTTGCGTAGTGAGAAGTAACGTGATCCATGACATCTATAGCACAAGAGACGGTTCGACGAGCAATCCCTTTACAGATGAGCCTTATGATTTTCATTCCGGGGTGCATGGTTTCGAGCCGGTAGAAAGCATTGTAGAAAACAATCTCATCTATCATGTTTCTCGAGGAGTCTTTCAAAAGAGAGCTCATCCGAGTGAAGAGACTTCCAGTACCGTGCGTAGAAACATTTTTCACCATGTGACCACAGACGCCTATACGCTTTCGGTATCCGGAGCGGGCGACCCTCCGGTGCGTGATGCTGAGTTCTACGACAACGTGGTCTATGCTTCTGGCTATGCAGTCAGTGCTCGCGTGGCGGAAACCGAGACCCAGTCGGATGGCCTCCGCATCTACAACAACACAATTGTCGACAGCTCCGGGATCGCCGTCATTTTCGGAATGATGGGGGTTGAAGTCTTCGGGAACATTCGGTCGGGATTTCGCAGTGATCTTCACACCCCCAGCGAGTTTCGAACGCTCACGACCGAAGGTCTCGATCACGGCAACGAGATCGCGTTCTTCGATTGCAACCTTTACCACGATCCCCGCGGTTCCTGGTTGCTTGAAAACGACGGCGATGTAGAGCAGATTTTCAACGACTTCGAGAGTTGGCAAGGAGCAACGGGCTCGGGCTTGAGCGGGTCTCCGGACGCTAACTCCAGGGTAGCCGAACCCTTGTTCGCCGATGCGGCCGAGCGTGACTATTCTCTCCAAGACATGAGTCCGGCAAGAGGGTTGATGACCTCCGAGTGTGGGGCGCGTCATGCGCTCGATCCCGATCTGTCGGTTGCGGGAGCCTTCCGAGACGGCGTTGTCATCGGACCGCGAGACGATCAGAGCCCACGGAGTTCAGGGAACGGGAGTGACGATTCACTCACGCCCAGCATGGAAGGGGGGTGTCGCCTGGGAAACACACGGCCAACTTCGCTACCAACAGGAATCGCGCTGTTGAGCTGGGTGTTTTTCGGCGGGTTCCTGCGGAGGCGGCAGACCGTGCGGCGGTAGAGGACCCCAGTTTTGTTGTCGTCCAGCCGAACCTTTCAGGTGTCTCACACTTTGTCGCAGTGCGGCTGAAACTTCAGTCGTCGCAGCATTCCTGCCCTGCTACTGCTTCGCGTCCCTCCTTGATGAGCCACGGAACCATAGCGAGCGCAGCGACTGGATCGGCCCACCAAAGGCCGGCCGAGGCGTGAGCTCCAAGCCCCAGAAGCAATGCGAAAGAGAGATAGGAGCAGGCGAGCGTCTCCTTTGCCTCGGCGCGCAAGGCACCACTGCCGATTTCTCGAGCGGCGCGAAGCTTTCCAAAGGCCACGACAGGCATGATGACGAGCGAGACCGAGGCGAGCACGATGCCGAGAGTGCTTTCCTGAGGAGCTGTGCGGTTCCAAAGTGTCCAGGTGGACTGGGCAACAACATAGAAGGCGAGCAGGAGGAAGGTTGCGCCGACGATGCGACGAACGCGCCGCTCGGCGTTTTCCAGCGCCGCAGCAGACGTACCCTGAGTCTCGACCCAGAGCCTCCACAATAGAGCCCCCGCCGCAACACACTCGATGACGCTGTCGAGCCCAAAGCCGACGAGCGCGATGCTATTCGCTCGAGCGCCGCTCCAAAGAGCTACACCGGCCTCGACGACGTTGTAGCCCATCGTGGCGATAACGAGACCGAGCGCAACGCGCTGCCAACGGACATCGGCGAAAGAAGGCTGGATCATGGTGGCTCCGATCTATCGCTATCCCTTGGCCTGCAAAAGCCCCACGTCAACTTAGGAGCGAGCTCGCCCGCCTGGCGCTTACGCGCCGAGGTCATCTGCCTGGCATCTGCGCGTCGAAACCCGCAGAAGATGGATGGGGCTGGAAAGTAGATGGGCCAATCTTCTGGAAAGGAAAGCGATTGGTCCTCGGGGAGTGCGACGACTGAGTGCAGTGATCCAGAGTGAGCGATCGTCGAATCGGATTTCGGAGGCTTCTTCGCCTCGAAGCCGTGACACGAAAGACTGGGGCTGTTTGATTTCATTGTGTTGCTGTTGCGTGCTCGGGAGCAGATGAAGCTAGGGCGTTCGCTCTGCGGGCAAGTTGTTCGAGATTGTCAAGGAGATGTTCATCGGTGAAACTCGGAACGAAAATCGCCACGGCCACTTCGCTGGCTTTTGCCGCAGTGCTTGCTGCGGCAACCGTGGCCCTCGTTTTCGATGAAATCGCATTTCTCGAGGAGGAAATGGATGTTCACGGTCGCCTTCTGGGGCACGTGGTCGCCTCGGCGGTCGGGGAGACGTGGGCCGAGCGCGGAGAGACCGCAGCGCGTGAACTCGTGGAAGAGATCGATCGCCAGGAAGAGCGGATACAGATTCGCTGGCTCGAGATGGACGCGTCACGCCCTCCTGGAGACTTCGCGCCTCTGACCAGAGAGGTGCTCCGCCAGCTTCGCCAGGGTAAGACGGTCGGGCGCTTGAGCTCCCCCGATGAGGAAACTCTCTACACCTTCGTTCCTGTGCCTAGTTCGCGTCCACAAAGGACGCGAACCAAACAAGCACTGAGGCGTTCAGCGTCACAATACAGGCGAAATAGCGAAGTCGACCGCTCTCGCCCCGAAAGGGCGGGCGACGAAGCGCCATTTGTAGACGGGAACGTGCCTAGAGAGGAGAAAGACGTCCGCAGGGTTATCGGGATCGCCGAATCTTTGGAGATGAGGTCCGCTCATGTGCGGACGCTGCTGACTCGTATCGCGACTGGGGCGGCCGCCGGAGTGCTTTTGAGTGCTCTGGTGGCCTACCTTCTCGGCAAGCGTTACGTGGGCCGCCCGGTCGGGGAATTGACGACCGCAGCGCGTCAGGTTGGAGCGGGCGACTTCTCCCACCGGACGGCCGAGCGCCGCCACGATGAGCTCGGCTCGCTTGCCCGCGAGATGAACGAAATGGCTAGCAATCTCGATCGGGCATGGGAGATCGCTAGAGAAGAAGAGATAGCGCGACGTGAAGTGGAGCAGAAACTGCAGCACGCGGCTCGGTTGGCCACGCTGGGGCAGCTCGCCTCTGGGGTAGCACACGAGATGGGCACACCTCTTCAGTCCATCACAATGCGAGCCGATATGATTAGCCAAGAAGCGGGCCATCTCGGAGGAGTGCAGCGCTCTGTCGAAGGCATCAAGAAGCAGAGCGATCGGTTGGCCACTATCGTGCGCAATCTGCTACGTTTTGCGCGCAAGCAGTCCCCGAACCGGGCCCCCCACGACGTGGCTCGAGTCATCGAGTCGACCCTCACCCTAGTGGAGACGGCCAAGGCCAAGGCGACGGCCCCGATCGACATCGTGACTCGTCTGGGGGGGGCACAGCCCGGTGGGAATGCCAGAGCCACTACTCGGCCCAGTGCGGGCGACGAGTCCGCGAATGTCGAGGAGCAAAATGAGTTACCGAACGGGTCAGTGGCAAAAAGCCAAGAGGAGGACAGCGACGCGACCGTCCTACGCCGGGAGGGAGATGGTCAGCCGACGGAGGCCATCTTTGACGAAGAGCAGGTTGAGCAGGTGCTGCTCAATCTCGTCATCAATGCGATGCAAGCGATGCCTCAAGGTGGCACGATCACCGTGGGCCTGGAGGAGGCTCAGGCGGAACCACCCCCGGATCTCGAAGCCCCTGCCGAGCAATATCTGTGCCTCTACGTGGAAGATGAGGGAACAGGGATCCCGGACGAGGTGCTCCCCCATCTTTTCGAGCCGTTTTTCACGACCAAAGGTGTGGGAGAAGGAACCGGGCTCGGTCTTTCAATTTCCTATGGAATAATTCGCGAGCATGGTGGTTGGATTGACGTGAAAACCTCACCAGGCAAAGGAAGTCGTTTTTGCGTGTATTTGCCGGCCGCACAGGAAACTACATGGGAGCAGAGGGCGAAAGAAAGCGAAGGGTCGTTTTAGCCGAGGACGATGACGAGCTCAGAGAGTTGCTCGCGGACAAGCTCGAGCAGCAAGGGGTCGAAGTCGTCCGTTGCAAACATGGTCTCGAGTTGGTGATGGCTCTCGACGGTGCCTTCGGCCTCGACCCCACCATCCAGGGCGCCCGCGGGGAAAATGTCGATTTGGTACTGACCGACATCCGGATGCCGGGCGTGACGGGGATGTCGGTCCTCGAGGGGCTCAATGCGAGCGATCGGAATTGCCCCATTATTTTGATGACAGCTTTTGGCGATGACGAAACACATGCATCCGCCCAGCGTCTCGGTGCGGAGGCCTTGTTCGACAAACCATTCGATGTGCAAGAGCTTCTCGGTTGTGTCGAGCGAGCGCTTCGTCGCTAGATGAGCGAGCGCGAAAGCGCGATCGCTCAAAAACAAG
>CAYTRQ010000135.1:0-3664 GCA_964440025.1 uncultured Polyangiaceae bacterium
GGCGCGAAGTCACATCTGTGGTGGTGTAGAGGCGCAGCGCCGTGTTGTCTGATTCCCGCCAGATGATTTCTTCCCTCCAGTCACCGAGCAGATCGGCGACGAGGGTGGGCGTGGATTTGCTGCCGTTGTTGGAGCTGCATGTGCCGCAAGAAAGGAGGGGACCGGCACCGTACTTGGTAATGCTGGTTCCATCTTCCAATTCTCGGGACTCGTCAGCGTCCCACCAGATGAGAAAGTTGATGGACAATCCAGGGTTAGGATCGAGCACGCTGCCCGTAGTCGCGCTGGTGAGGCCTACTCCGGAAGAAGCCCAAAACTCGCTCCCAGGATTGGACGGATCGATATCTGCAGCGACTCCACGGCCTACGTCGTCGTCGGACACGGGACCTTCGTGAATGATCTCACAGGTGGCCCCGTCTCGAAGGGACCAGAGCGGGCGGGCCTCATATTCGTGGGGCATGAACACTTCCATGCCGGGTCGAGAGGGAATCAAGTCCGTCACGTGCAGGGCATCGCCGTGGTTGAGCTCCGTCGAGCACATGCCGCTGCCGTCATGATCGATCGTCGCCGCGCCGTAGATGATCTCTTGACCGGTGTCTTCGTCGACATTAGCGACGCTCAAGCTGTGGCAACCTTGACCATTCCACGGTCCGCCAGGCTCTTGGTCACCGTCGAACTTCCAGAGTTGGCGTAGTGTTCCATCCCGAAAGTTCCAGGCTGTGAGCGTGCTCCGTTCGTAGTATCCGCGAGCCATCACGAAGCTCGGAAGCCCCGTGTCGTCCAAGTAGGCGGCGGTGGCGAGGAATCGGTCAACCCGATTGCCGTAGTCGTCGCCCCAGGAGATGACGTCTCCACGCGCGAACTCGAACTCGGTGGTGGCCAACTCTTCACCGGTCGCCCCGTCGAAGACCGTCAGGTACTCCGGACCTTCCAGAATGTAGCCTGCCTCGTTTCGATAGATGGCCGAATGGTCGGCTCCAGCAGCTGGTCCCCGAGAGAGGTAGTCTCCTGTGCCGTCCCGTGTCCCGGGGGCCGTTTTGACAGCAAGCTCCGCGCTACCGTCACCGTCGAAGTCGGCCACGACGAACTGGGTGTAGTGGGCACCGGCCCGAATATTCGGACCGAGGTCGATGCGCCAGAGGCGTGTCCCGTCGAGCAAAATGCCATCGAGATAGACGTTGTCGGTGATACCTTCGAAGGAGTTGTCCTGGGCGTTGTTGGCTTCCCACTTGAGGATCAGGTCGAGCTCACCGTCGCCGTTCAGGTCTCCAGCGCTGCCGTCGTTGGCATGATGACCGTTTGAAGGGGATTCGATGGGAATACGGCGATAGTTTTCGGTCCAGGGGACAGCCGCCTCAGAAATGGGTTGCTCGACGCCATCGATGACTGGGACGACCTCGTAGGATGAACTCGCGGTGCCGGAGGCGTCGAAATAGTTGGTGCTTTCCGTGAGCTCTGCGATCTCCGAGCCATCGCGGAGCAGCCTGTAGCTCGTGCGTTCGGGCTGCCCTTCGAAGTACTCGTAGCCCATTTGCCGGAAGCCGACGTAGACTCCACCTGCCTGTTCGACAACCACGAGGCCTCGGTCCAGGCGCTCCATCATGTAGAAGCCGTCGCCGGCGGCCTCACTTGGGTCACCTCCCGTTCCAGTTTGACTACCGGTTCCAGGGCTTCCGCCCGTGGTAGCTCCGGCCCCAACTCCGCTCGAGATACCACCAGTTCCGGAAGAACCGGCACCAGCGCCGACCTGTCCACCAGTTGAGTTCGCACCACTGGTGGACGTTGGAGCGCTGCCGCTACCGGTTCCTCCGGCTTCTCCGTTCGACGTGCTCCCGCTTGCAGGGCCGTTCGACGTGCCCCCGCTTGCCGGGGAATCGGAAGAGACTGAAGAGCAGGCGAGTCCTCCACTCATTCCCAAAATGATCATCCAGCTCCAGGTGGTAGGGCGATGCAGATACGGCTTCATCGCACGGTAGGTGTCGATGAGAGAGCGGATCGATCGGCCAAAAGTTGGGAAGAGCGACGATTGTTGCCATCTGATTGACTCAGACTTGAAATTTGGGGTCTACTGCGATTTTCAGCAGTTCGTTCAGGGCCCGTCGCGAAGCATCTCCGAAAGCGCGTCAGAATCGCGTTCCAGTTTTGCGCGTCGTGCGCGTGGACTTTGGCTGCTGGTTCAGACTTGGCGCAGCATCTCCGAAAGCTTCAGGATGGTGTTCCAGTTGCGCGTCGTGCGCGTGCCTTGCAGTGACAGTTTTGCAAGAGCGGCAGCCATGAGTTCGCGGTTTGTTGGAGGTTCTCGAGCCCTTCTAAAAACTTCCGCGGCATCCGGAAGGGGTGCGATGATCTGGCGCCTTCATCGGCTCGAAAGGGCGCCGCCGCTGTTCCACCTGCGGGTGAGCGGCGGGGCCTTCCTGTGCCGTCCTGCTCTCTACGAATTCCTGCGGAAAAAGTGGTCGTTGATCAGGTTCTCGAGCTTTTCTTGCCGACCGCTGAGCGGCTTGGGTTCGCCGCTAGCCGCAGCGAGATCTCTCAGGGCCGGTAAATCGAGCTCCCCCTTTTCGAACTGGCGGCCTGCGCCGCTGTCGAAGCTGGCGTAGCGTTGCGCCCGGAATCCTCGGAACGTTTTATCGGTCAAAATGTCGTGGGCGATGAGCAGGCCGCGCGCGAAGGTGTCCATGCCGCCAATGTGGGCGTAGAACAAGTCGTCCAGATCGATGGACTCACGACGAACCTTGGCATCGAAGTTGAGACCGCCAGTGTCGAAACCACCGGCAGCGAGCACCACCATCATGGCTTGTACCGCGTCGTACAAGTCGGTGGGGAACTGATCGGTGTCCCAACCGTTTTGCGGGTTACCGCGATTGGCGTCGATCGATCCCAGCAATTTGGCGTCGGCGGCCATTTGCAGATCGTGCATGAAAGCGTGACCCGCCAGGGTGGCGTGGTTGGCTTCGATGTTCAGAGCAAAATCTTTGTCCAATCCGTGATGTCGCAAGAAGCCAATCACGGTTTGCGCATCCACGTCGTATTGGTGATACATGGGCTCCATGGGCTTGGGTTCAATCAAGAACGTTCCCTTGAAACCGATGGAGCGCCCGTAGTCGCGCGCTTTGCCGAGAAACGTTGCCATGTGCTCGAGCTCGCGCGCGGTATCGGTGTTGAAGAGCGAGGCGTAGCCTTCACGACCGCCCCAAAATACATAGTTTTCCCCGCCGAGCTCGACCGTGGCATCTAGCGCCGCCTTGACCTGGGCTGCGGCGTAGGTGACCACATCGAAGTTGGGATTGGTGGAGGCACCGTTCATGTAGCGCGGATGCGAAAAGAGGTTGGCCGTACCCCACAACAGTTTCATCCCCGTTGCCTTCTGCCGCTCCTTGGCCAGCTCGACCAGCTGCCGCAGGTTCTTTTCGCTCTCGGCCACCGATTCGCCTTCTGGTGCCATGTCGCGATCGTGAAAACAGAAGTAGGGAACGCCCAATTTGGTGAAGAATTCAAAGGCGGCATCCATGCGATTGCGCGCTGCTCGCATGGGATCGTCGCCATCGTTCCAGGGGAGGAACCGAGGTCCTACGGGACCAAAGGGATCCGCGCCGGCGCCGCAGAAGCTGTGCCAGTAACACACGGAAAAGCGCAGGTGTTCTTTCATGGTTTTGCCGCCCAC
>CAYTRQ010000135.1:3674-12954 GCA_964440025.1 uncultured Polyangiaceae bacterium
GCGCGTGAGCTCGTGCTTGCGCACGCGGTTCTCGTCGTAAGCCTTGAAGGCCAGTGTATTGTCCGACTCCGTGCCTTCATAGGGAATTTTGCCGATACCGGAAAAAAATTCTTTGTCGCCTTTAAAGTAGTCGCTCATGATGACCTCAAACTTGTCTTTTCGTGTGTTTCGCGTTGTCGATTGAATGCCCTGATGTAAAAGGGCTGTCTGGACGATCTTGGGAGTGGCGATAGACACTCGGAGAGGCGCTGGGCGCCCGCCGCGCTCGATGGTGCCACCTGGCATCGCCCGGGGCCGATGGGCTTATGGCAAAATGCGATATCGACCGCCCACTCGCTTGCCGCCTGAAGTATCAACAATGCTCGCAGTGCGCCACCGAGGAAGCGCCTTCTTTGGCTTTTACGGCGCGCTTTACCGACGCAATGCCCGTGAAAGCCAGAAAAGAAGGCCGGCCCGCCACCGGCCGCGCGTGTCGTTGGGCCGTGGAAACGAGTCGCTTCGGTATTCGCCTGGCTGGGAGCCGAACGACAGAGCCAGCAAGGACCCAGCGATGCGGTCCAGCGCCGTCGCCCTGGGGCCCCGCAATACGAGGCCGTTGTGCTTTTCAGAAATTCCGATTCTCCTCACTCAAGGTGCGGGGAGGACTGCTCGCCCATCGCGCTCAGTCACTGAGATGAGCTCAGTCGTTGAGATGATAGGTGAGGGCCATTCGCACACAGTCTTCGAGAGCAGTTGCCGGGAACTTGCCCTTTACCGGAAAGAGTGCAGCTCGCGTCCCTTCGAACTTCAAGGATTCGCTATGGTGCTGCCGGAACCGGTCCACCAGATTGGTCTGACAGTGGACATAGAGGGCGCAATATTCCGGGTTCTTCTGTTTCCAGTGGATGCGAATCGTCGTCCCCGATTTGTTCTTCGTGAGATAGCTGGGCTCCCCCCATTTGAGCGTTTCTTCCAGCTCGCCCACCTCTCGAATTTGCTCTGCTATTCGGAAGATCAATTGCCTGAGTCGCAGTAGTTTCGCACGTGGCTTTTCCGGAATGGACGCGAAGACTTCGGCCACATCCATGCGTTCGAACGTCGGCGTCGTGCTCTCCAGAGGTGACATCGAAGCCATCATAGAATGCCGGGGCATCCTCCGGAAAGGGGGCGAGTAAGCAACGGGAAGGAGACGCTGCGCCTTTTTCGAGGCGGAGAGCCCTCTCAGATTTTGCCCCACCTGTGCCGAGATGCCTCACCGATGGCGTGGGCTTCCGGTTCAAAAGACGTTCCTCTGCGCGTTCGAGAACCGTTTGCGGGGGTAGAGCCGTCAAGTGCCTTTCGGTCCAAGATTTGCAGCACTCGTCAGCATGGCCTATCCGGAGCTGCGCGATGACGAAGCCCTCCTCATCGTAGACGTTCAGCGTGACTTCTGTCCTGGCGGAGCATTGGCGGTGCCAGAGGGGGACTGTATTGTTCCGGTTATAAACTTCGCGATTGCTCGGGCCCGTGATGCGGGAAGCCTGGTGCTCGCGTCACGTGATTGGCATCCACAGCAGCACGTCAGTTTCCAGACAAGAGACGGACCATGGCCTGTGCACTGCGTGCAGGATAGCGAGGGAGCTCGATTTCATCCCCACCTCCAACTCCCCAAAGAGACGGTACTCATCTCCAAAGGCGTTCGTTTGGACAAAGATCAATACTCTGCTTTTGATGAGACAGGCCTCGAGGTGTTTTTGAAGCAACAGAATGTGAAGCGCATCTGGGTTGTGGGGCTCGCACAGGAGGTATGTGTGCGGGCTACGGTGTTGGATGGATGCCGGGCGGGCTTTCCGGTGCATCTCATCGCCGAAGCCACTCGGCCCATCGACGCTGAGGCTGGAGATCAAGCGATAGCCGAAATGGAAAAGGCGGGGGCTCAGGTGGAAAGGGGCCGAATGGAGGGACAGCTTTGAAGGGCTTTTTAGGAGGAGAGTGCGCCGCGCTATTTACAGATCTCTATGAGTTGACGATGGCGCAGGCATACCTGGCCGAAGGGATGACGGGGCAGGCAACATTCAGTCTCTTTTTTCGCCATTTGCCGGGGCAGAGAAACTATGTCCTTTCTTGCGGTATCGAGGATCTTGCCGACTTCGCCGAGCAAATTCGATTCAGTTCGGAGGATCTGGAATATCTCAGGGCACAAGAGATCTTTTCCGAGGATTTTTTAAGCTATCTGAAAGAATTTCGATTCACTGGGGAGATCGTAGGTTTACCGGACGGCACTCCTGTCTTTCCTCGTGAGCCATTGGTGGAAGTGACCGCACCAGCTCCGGAAGCACAGATCTTGGAAACCTGGGCGATGAACCAGATGCATTCCCAATCCGTTCTTGCCACCAAGGCGGCGCGCATCATGGCGGCGGCGAGGGGGCGCGCGGTCCTGGACTTTGGTTTGCGTCGGATGCAAGGGAGTGAAGGAGGAGTCAAAGGAGCGCGCGCCTTCTCTATTGCCGGGATGACCGGAAGCTCGAATGTGCTTGCTGGTAAAACCTATGGTGTTCCCATCTCTGGCACAATGGCTCACAGTTACATCCAAGCTCATGATAGCGAGATGGATGCCTTTCGAGCGTTTGTTGCCGAGTTTCCCGAAACCATTTTGCTTGTCGATACCTATGACACCTTAACAGGGGTACAGCGTGTTGTTCAGCTTGCCAAGGAGCTCGGTTCAGAGTTCAAGGTGCGAGGGATCCGCATCGACTCAGGAGATTTCGCTCAACTTTCGCGTGCAAGTCGCCAAATCCTGGATGACAACGGTCTCGGACATCTGAAGATTATTGCCAGCGGTGGCCTCGATGAACTCAAAATTGAAAAGCTGCTCACTGAAGGCGCACCGATCGACGGCTTCGGCGTAGGTAGCTCTCTGGGCGTGTCGGAAGACGCTCCCGTGTTGGACATTGCCTACAAGTTGGTCGACTATGCGGGCAAAGGTCGCATGAAGCTTTCGGAAGGGAAGGAGACCCTTCCGGGAAAAAAGCAGATCTTCCGACAAAGGGAAGGAGAGCTGACGACATCGGACGTCTTGGCGCGCCGTCATGAAGAGCTATCGGGTCAGCCTCTTCTCGAGGATTTCGTCAAACAGGGACAGCGAGTTCGTGAACGGGAGTCGCTCTCGAGCGCTCGCCAGCGAGCATCAAAGGCACTTGGCAGCTTGCCTCCCCCGTGGCGTGGACTCCGTCAGGTCCGGTCGCCTTTTCCCGTTGAACTAGGTGCCGAGCTTTCGGAGTATCTGGAGCAAGTTCGACACGACGTTCGAGCAGCCGCCGCTGGCAAAGTCGTTCCGACTTGAAGCGAACGCTCCACTGGACGATCCTCTGTGACATGAACGAGTTTCAGAATGTCGATCGCGTCCTTTCGGATTCACTCCAAGAAGGATGGAGACTGTTCTCCTCGAATCTCACTCTCTTTGTCCTGGCTTCACTGGTGTATGTTGTGTTGGGCGTTCTCTCTCTCGGCATTCTGATTGGTCCGCTCACGATTGGTATGATCCACATAGTGCGCCGTTGCCAGAAGGGGAAGGAGGTGCAGCTTCAGGACCTGTTTTCTGGTTTCTCTCTCTTTGTGCCGAGTGCGCTCGCAACGCTCGTTCTCGCCATTTTGGTGTCGATTGGGTTCGTCCTGCTCGTCCTTCCGGGGCTCCTCTTGCTTACCGGATGGCTTTTTACCTTCCACGTTATGGAACGGGATGAGAATGGGCCCTTGGAAGCGATGGCTTCCAGTTGGCGGCTTTTCAAAGAACACGCTGTGCTAGTGGGTGTGACATGTTTGCTCGTTGTCGTCGCGACCTCCGTTGGTTCGGCGGTCTTTTTCGGGGCGGTCATCACCACCCCACTGTCAATCATCTTTTTGACGGTCGTGTTCGACGAGCTGACGGGTGCGGCCCCCCAAAAGTCGGCTCAGCCGGACGGACTCGCGCGGTGATCCGGAACGCCCTCCTCTCGAGCGTCAGATGCGGTTGTTCGGGTGCGGTCGGGTGCGCGGCTGAGGAATTTGCCAGAATGGGTCAGCTTTCTCGCTCAGAAACCATCTGAAAGTAGCTTTCTGTGTGTTTGTCGGCAGGAAATATCAATTCGATGCGTAGGTCGTCGACCAGAGCATCGCCGGGTCCCGAAAAAGCGACCATTGTGCTCACAGTGGAGATGCGGTGGTCGCCGAGGCGGAGCCTCGTCGTGAAGGTGGGGCCATCGGGCAACGAGTGCGGAGGCTGTTCGTGGGCCAGGAGCTCGTCGGCTCGCTGAGCGAGAGCGCTCAATAACGAATCCTTTCCGCCAAGCATGCGATCCTGAGCTCGTATGCGTTCTCGCAGATGAAAAGCCACTTCGGACCAATTTTCGATGACTTCTTTGAGAGCTGGATGACCCAAATAGAGCTCTATGGCACTCACGGGAGGCTGAACTTCCAAAGGAGCGAGCAAGTGGGTCGCGGCCCGATTCGCTTGAACGATGTTCCAGTGGCGATCCATGACGAGAGCGGGGTAGGGTTCTTGCTTTTTCAGTAGAGTCGAAACGACTCCACGAATCACGGCAAGCGAAGGGGCACTCAATGTCGCGTCCGAATAGTGGGCAGCAAAGCCCGCTAAGTGGAGAAGCTCGTTGCGTTCTCGGAGGGGGATATCGAGCCCCTCGCTGAGTTTGTGAATCATCTCCGGGCTGGGTTTGCTGCGCTCGGTCTCGATGAAGCAAAGGTGCTTGGCGGAGATCCCCACTTCATTCGATAAGCTCAACTGGCTCATCCCGCGCGCCCTGCGCCAGTGCTTGAGCTGAACCCCGAATCCGGTCCGCTCTTTCTTCATGCAATGGCAGCTTACCAGAGCGCGAGCAAAGCATACTTACCTGGGAGGTAATTGCGGCATTTCTCGGTCTGACCCATTGTCTTGGAGTCGCTAACGAAAGGACCGAGAAGTGAACGGAAGAAATCGATTGATGGGTGGTGTGATCTTTATGGAGATTTCCGGGGTTGCCATGGTGCTAGCTGCCCTCATTCCGGGAGGAGCTCAGCTTGCCTCGGATTTGGTGTTGGCGGACCCGGGGCCCGAAAGTGCAGCGATGCGCTTGTGGACTGGCATCGCGGGGGCTCTGCTGGCCGGCTGGGCGGTCTGCCTCTGGATGTTGATAAAGTCCACGGCCGAGATGGGACAGGGAGGGCAGACGGCCGAGCGAGTGGTAGGGCGGTCCGCCTTAGCTGGCATAGCGATATGGTTCGTTCTCGACTCGATTGTCAGTCTTTGGGTGGCGGCACCGGTCAACGTTGGATTCAATTTGTTGTATTTGATTGTAGTAGGAGTGCCATGTTGGCGAATTCTTCGCGTTGAATCTTCGAATGCAGCAACGGTTGGTTCGCCGCCTCAAAGCATGCGAACCTAGAGCCCCAGGGGTCGCGAAGTGTGTGAAGCTTTCCATGGATTACGATGAATACTTCCTGGACAATGTCGTCGGTTGTCTCCGCGCTGGCGCCCATTCGTCGTGCTGAGGACCAAACAAAGTGAAAGTATTTGTTGATAGATGGTTTCAAAATCAGGCACGACTGAATGAAAAGGAGGTGGCGCCTTGTCTTGGAAACTGTCTCGAGCTTTGAAAAGTCCCGATCCGGTGCGCTGAGGAGAGCAGTGCGACTTTTCCGGGAAGTCCGTCAAAAAATCCACTCCAATTTCTAACGGTAGCGTTTGACGAGATTACAGGTGCAGTCCCCCAAGAACGGGGGGGCGGCCCAAGGGAATGGGCTTGTGCCGTGATGCCCAAGATTCTCGTTGCGAGAGCAACTCGCGGGGGCAAGATCCATGGAGGAAGGTCATTCGAGGGGGCGTGGATGAGGGTGTGGGCTTCTGTCGGTGCTTGATGGCTGCGCGAATGCGCTGTAGATGATGAGGATGGGGACGTCCGGATCCCGCTCCTCCTCGCGATGGTTTGGCGAGGGTCGATTGAAGGCGGCCGCGCCGATGTTGGGGCTGCTCTTGTTGTGCGCGGCGTATTCGGTTCTTCGATTGGACCTCAACGTGGAGTATCGTGGTGCTCGCTGGGAGGATTTGGTTCAACTGCGGGCCCCTCAGCCCTTCGGATTCCGGGTGCTTGTTCCCTTTGCGGTTGGCGTGCTTCGATCGGCTTTGGGAGGCTCGCTCGAGAATTGGTTCGTATTTTCAGAGTTCGTTGCTACGGCAGCTTTGTTCGCGGGTTTGTGGCGCCTGTCGGGGAAGCTTGTCGCCCCTGCGACCCGGGGTTGGGCGACCCTTGGATTCTTCGCCTTTCTGCCGCCACTCTTTTTGCTGCGCACGGTGTGGCCTATTTTCTATCCCTACGATACGCCGGCCATGGCCTTCGGAGTTTGGGGATTGAGTTATGTGTTGGCCCACAATTGGAGAGCGTTTCTCGGGGTGACGATATTTGCGACCCTCAATCGCGAGACCAGTGAACTGCTCTTGTTGGCTGCTGGGCTGATCAGCATAAGCCATCATCGATTGCGTCGCGACTGGCCGTGGCTCCTGGCGGGACTGGCCTCCTACCTTGCGGTGCGACTGGCGGTGATCAACTTGGTTCCAGCGCCGCCAGGGCAAGGACTGATGCAATGGTGGGTCGACGACAAGCTGCGCATTGTGAACAATTTGGACTTCTTGACCTCGGGCGCGAACTCCCTGCGCGTACTGGGATATTTCGGGGGCCTTCCGCTGCTTTGGGCATTTTTCGTGCCCAAGATGAGCACAAAGGCACGTGCGTGGTCCCTTGCTGCGCTATTGCACGGTATCGCGCTGTGTTTCGTCGGAAACGTCTATGAACCTCGGATCTTCGGAGAAGTTTCGCTATTTCTCTATGTGGCGGTTGTCGACTCTTTGCAGCCCGCAGGTTTTCTAAAAAGCTCGTCCAAGCGTCGCAGCTGACGGATCCTTCCGAACAACAAGTCGGCTCTTTTCATCGAATCCCATCCAGAGGCCGTGGGGAGTGTTTCGAGCTAACACCTTGCATCGAACGCCGGCGCACGAGTTGCCAAGGAACCCGCCGTTGCGCTCTGCGCGGCTGAGGCGAGCGGCGGAGGAGCCTCTTCGACGAGGGGCTCTTCGAGGTGGCCGCTTGCTTGCTGAAACGCCTCTTCGAGGTGAGACGACAAGCCACGTTCTAGGGCTTCTGTCTTTCACTGCACGCGCGCCGGGTACGTGCCGCTAGGGGTGAAGAGGGCGGGAGTCGTTCGAGCAAGTGCCGAGCTTTGGCATGCTGATCGAGTCGACACAGAGCTTGTGCTTGAGCCGCGAGTCGCTCCTCCAAGAGGACACCTTGGGGAAACTTCTCGCGATGTTTCGCGAGGACAAGGAGCGCTTTTTGCGCCTGTCCAGCGTGCAAAGCGCTCGTTGCTTGGGACAGCAGTGCGACCTCTTCTGCCAAACGTCCTTTTTCTGTTGATCGGTGGGGAGTTTCGCTTTGGCTCGAGCCCTTGTTCCCCTGTTGTGCCGAGTCGGTGGTGTCTTCTCCAGAATCGATTTTCCTTGGCGCGGATGGGGGGGATTCTGGGAGTTGCGGAGCCGGATCGGTTGGTGCCCTTTCCTCCGGGCTTTCTGTGGGAAGAGGGGGAGGCGTTGATTCACTACCTTCGTCCGCGCGGGGAGTGACTTTTGCGGGAGTGGACGTAGAGTCTGGAACCGGTTGGGGAGATGGTGCGGAAAGATAAACGAGCCCGGCTACCACGCCTCCGGCAGCTCCCAGGGTGGACACGACTTTCCAGCTGAAACGTGTAGGTGTTGGGGGCGTAGTTGGAGAAGGAGCGGGAGATTCGCCCTTCGGTGGTAAGCCCAATCGTGCTTGGAGGGCCTCTTGGTTACGCACTCGATCGGTTTCCGTTGGTTCAGTGGCCTTTTGCCCGGCGCGCAATAGCTGTTTGGCAAGGGGGCTGAGCTCTCTCATCGCCTGTTCCCTTTGATGGTGGTGACATGATGGCGAGCCAAGGCTGTCTCGAACTCGTGTCGAGCATGACGCAAACGGGAATACGCCGTGTTGAGGGGGATCTGGAGAGTCTCCGCGGCTTCGACGACGCTCAACTCATGTAGTTCGACAAGAACGAACACTTCTCGTTTGGCTTCAGCCAGTCCGTCCAGTAGCCGCGAAAGGAGCTCGACCTGAGAGCGATGTTCTGCACATTCCTGCGGGTTCATTCCCTGTTCTGTCATGGTTTCATGATTGGGGAGTAGCGACAGAGAAATACCTTGGTTTTTGTGCTTTCTCCGATGGGAGCTCACGGTGCGGCGTACGATTCCGTAGATCCAACTCCGCAGGGAGTCGGGGTCGCGAAGTGTGTGAAGCTTTCCATGGATCACGATGAATACTTCCTGGACAATGTCGTCGGTTGTCTCCGCACTGGCGCCCATTCGTCGTGCTGAGGACCAAACAAAGTGAAAGTATTGTTGATAGATGGTTTCAAAATCAGGCACGACTGAATGAGAAGGAGGTGGCGCCTTGTCTTGGACACTGTCTCGAGCTCTGAAAAATCCCGATCCGGTGCGCTGAGGAGAGCAGTGCGACTTTTCCGGGAAGTCCGTCAAAAAATCCACTCCAATCCTAGATTCGTAGTGAGGTTGAGCAGGCCGATCTGCGCTATTTCTTCTTGTCCTTCGATGACGAGCCGGGGACGGGAACCTTGAGCGTGGAGTCCTACCTGGGCTGCGAGTGCAATCCAGTGAGTCATCTTCCATCTTCCGGATACATCTTCCGGATACCGCGAGACCCAAAGCAATCCAATTGGCTTGTTCGGTCCTGGGTGTGACCTGGTCTCCTGAACCGCGGGCGGTCAGGTGTTGGAGCTGAACTTCGAAGCAGGGGGCGACTTCCAGACGTGCGGAGCCCCACCAACGACAGGAAGTGAGAGAGGCCCGGATCCGACTCAGCTCCACTCCGCTTTCTGGGAAATTCGACGATAGCAGCGTGACGGTGGGATACCAGGCAGCGCTGAGTCCTATGCGGAAGCGAGCCATCTCCAGAGCCAAGCCTCCTTGGATGCCGAAGCTGACGCGGGAAAATAGCCCCGAGTTCATGCTCAACGTTGGCAGGGCAAGAAGGGCTGTGAGGCGATCCCGGGTGGGACGAAGAGGACGTTGAGCATTGTTGGCGGAGCTGTGCCGCGGGTCACCGCTATCGTCTTGAGTTGACTGGTTTCCTTTCTTTTGAAGCGGAGAGTTGGAATCTGTGCTCGACCGGTGAAGGCTGGCAGCGGGGTTGTTTTGGGGTTGCATGAGCAGAGCAATGGCGACGGCTGCTGCTCCGACGAGTTCCTGGCAGGTGGCGGCGTCGAGCAG